>CAZFQZ010000022.1:0-15003 GCA_964521305.1 uncultured Gammaproteobacteria bacterium | reverse complement strand
CCATAGTGTAAAAAGTATCTTAGCATACTGTCTGAAATATGGGGGTAATTATAGGAACATTTAAAAGACCACATTCATCACACACACCGGTTCATGAAATGGTTCATATTGGAATCGAAGAGGGAATAGTAAAAAGATTTAAATTAGCTCATCGAGAAAAAGAACGGTTGGTTGATTTAATAACGTCTAATAAATTTGGCAGTTTTTTACCAGGATATCAATTACAACATTTGGGTGATCCGAAAATTGATCCGTATATTACAGATGAAGCTTTAAATAATCTGCCTCTTGCCATAGAAAATTTTGTTAAGGATTTTCCAAGAGAATAAAAGTTCTCTAAAATTTTTGCGTTTTTTTTCATTCTTTTTTTACGGCGGCTCTCGGCGAATTTGAATTATGCCTTTGCAGCGCTGTCTGCGGAGGCGGGTGCAGCCAGCGCTGCCCCCACTTCCGACTCGATTTCCTTTTTGGTGATCCCATGGGGATTCGAACCCCAGATTCTCTGGCTGAAAACCAGATGTCCTAGGCCGCTAGACGATGGGACCGATCCCACACAATGAAATATTGTAACAAATACATCCGTTTATTACCATGCGGACAGATTACTTCAGTTTCTTCTTCATATCTTCAAGAATTTCCTTAGCAACTCCTTGACCGCCGAGTCCAAAAGCCAAGCCACCGGCAATAGCCACCATAGCGACGATACCGGTAAACAGTATCCTGATAAGATCTTGGGCAACGCCAAGTTGGTTCAGCACGATCAATATGGTAAAGAAAAGAATGAGCCATTTGGTAAGGACCGGAAGCGTGGTTGGAGAGGTTTCACCGATTGTCTTGAGACTGGATTTCACGATATCTGCGCCAAGATTTGACGCCACCATTCCCACGAACGCTATGATAACCGCGACAATCACGTTGGGGAGATAAAACAGGAACTGGTTTAACACGATGGTCGCACGCGTCAATCCCCAAATCTCAAACGCCGGGATCAGAAACAGGATAATTACTGTCCAGCGTATGATCTCGGTGATTATTTCCTCCCATACGTGCACTTCTTTCCTTTCAATCAATCTCGTCTTATTAAGCAGGCTGTCTATCCTGAAAAAAGAAAGAAGTGACATCAATATGCGCTTTAATATGCCTCCGATGAGGAAACCGACAATAATGACCAGGATTCCGCCGATCAAGTTCGGAAGAAATCCGACAATCCTCTGAAAGAATTCGAATACGAGCACGTTTACTTCATTAACCATTGGATACCACCTCCATTCATTATTGGCAACTGATTAAATTACTTCAAAATACGATGTTACATATCTTCTCCTATTCAATCGCACGGATACCACACCGATATGAAGTGTATACTGTTTATAATCCGATTGCAATAAAAAGTGTGAGCGAAGATATGCTTCCGCCATGTGCTCGTCGATGGCTCCCGTCAA
This sequence comes from uncultured Gammaproteobacteria bacterium, assembly GCA_964521305.1. Classification (GTDB taxonomy): domain Bacteria; phylum Patescibacteriota; class Microgenomatia; order UBA1406; family GWC2-37-13; genus CAZBEJ01. The sequence goes on along the minus strand of CAZFQZ010000022.1, from coordinate 13,561 downwards.
CTGATTACGGATCATTATTTTTTGGTTTTAGTTGGTTTGTGGGACTTTTTTACGCTATATAGTTTCGTACGCAACTGCTGGTCTGATAAATTCTGCAGGAAATTAAGCTTGGCTTTCATGTAGTTTGATTTCTTTACCAACAGCATTTTTGCGATAAATGGCGAAGAAAGCGGGAACACTCGTTCCACACCGATTCCCATATGGCCTATTTTCCGGACAGTAATCATCCTGGTTGCTGGTGTAGCGCCCTGCACACGCAACACTATCCCCTCAAACGATTGAATACGTTCCTTCTCTCCTTCTTTAATTTTATAGTCCATATTGACCGTATCACCTATTTTATATGTCTTTTCCTGGTGCACAAACGAGTTTGCCATAGCATTTATTTTATCAATTGGTGATTGCTTTTACAAGCGCTTATAAATGCTTCAAATATGGGATGAGGATTCAATGGGCGACTCTTATACTCCGGATGCCCCTGCGTACCAAGATAGAAAGGATGTATTTTTTTTGGGAGTTCGACGATTTCAACCAGATTCTCGACAACCGATCGCGCACTTATGACGAGTCCTTTTTTCTCGAGTTGCCTAGCATACGCGTCGTTAAATTCCCAGCGGTGACGATGGCGCTCGCTCGTGTCCGCAGCATGATAAATATCGTACGCTATGGTGTTTCTAAGTACTTTTGCGTCCCACGATCCCAGCCTCATGGTACCGCCGTATGCTCTCCGCTCCATTTTTTCCTTTTGGGATGGGATAAGATGAATAACCGGATAGTTGGTTTTAGGATCGTTTTCCGTCGTGTTCGCATCTTTCCATTTCAGTACTTCTCGCGCAAAAGCCACCACTGCCAGCTGCATTCCGTAGCAAAGTCCGAGATACGGTATGTTCTCACGCCTCGCGTAGCCGGCTGCGGCTATCATGCCTTCCGATCCGCGCTCACCCCAGCCGATCGGTACGATGATGCCGTCCGGATTACCGATGATGCTCGTTCCCTCATTCTCCACCTGTTCCGCATCGATCCATTTGGTTTCTATACTGATGCCGGCACTCCAGCCCGCATGGTCTATAGCGTCAAAAAGAGCCGCATATGAATCCCTGAGCTGGTAGTCCCCGGTTCCGAAATATTTTCCTACAATCGCGATAGTAATGGACGCACTTTTCGGCGCTTTAATTCTCTCGATCAGCGATTGCCATCGTTTAAGATCTGCATTTTTCTGCTTAAACCCAAGTTTCTGTTGGATCTTGATATCCAAATTCTGCTCCTGCAGCACAAGCGGTATTTCATAGACCGAGTCGAGATCCGGATTCGATATGATATCCTCTGCCTGCATATTGCAAAACAATGCAAAACGTTCTCGCCTCCGCTTATCAAGGTATTTATCCGATCTCGTTATGATGAAATCAGGCTGAATGCCCATTGAGTTGAGTGTCCTGACTGATAATTGAGTCGGTTTTGTCTTTGGTTCTCCGAGATGTTTCGGGGTCGGTACATAACTGACATGGATGTGAATGACATCTCCCGGGTTCTTAAGTGTCAGAATTCTTGAGGCTTCATAGTAAAAAATATTCTGGTACTCTCCGGCTGTCCCGCCGAGTTCGACGATCACGATTTCCGCTTTATTGAGGCTGGCTACTTTATGGATCCGGTCAATGATCTCATTGGTGATGTAGGGAATCGCTTCGACATCTTCGCCCATGTATTCGAATCTACGTTCGCGCTCAATAACCTTCTGATAAATTTGGCCGATGGTCACGAAATTCGCTTTCCCCATATTCTCGTCGAGAAATTTTTCATAGGTACCGATATCCATGTCCGCCTCGGTTCCGTCTTCACACAGGAACGGATCACCATGTTCGATGGGATTGATCGTCCCCGCGTCAATATTCAGGTAGTTTTCGAACTTTATGGGAGTGATCTTGTAACCGGCTGATTTGAGAAGAAGAGCGATGGAGGCTGCCGTAGTTCCTTTACCGATTCCCGATATGACACCGCCTGATATGAAGATGTATTTTAACCTCGACATTAAATAATAATAAACGATAAATTGTAAATATCAAGTACTATATATGGCGTTCTTTACGTGACGATTAATTCTTCGTTTTGTCTTTCGGTTTATACTCGAGTTTCCAGCTACTCCACGTGCATTGCGGATAATTTGAACACCCGTAGAATCTTTTCTTCGATTTCGTAAAGCGTACGACAACGTCTCCGCCGCACGTTGGGCATCTTCTGTCCTTTACCACTTTGAGGAACGACTTGGTGTATTTACATTTCGGATAGTTGCTGCAGGCCATAAACTTTCCGAAACGCGAATACCTGATAACTATTTTTGAACCGCATTTCGGACAGGTCTCATTGATTTCTTCCTCTACGTCAATGGTTTTATTATCGTTTTTGCGAATCTCGAGTTCTTCTCTGAGCGGATCGTAAAATCGCCTTAATAAGGTAACAAAGTTCTCTTCTCCGTCGGCAACTTTGTCCAGACCTTCCTCCATCTGCGCGGTAAAGTCGAGGTCGAATACACGAGAAAAAGCGTCGGCCAAATACACCGCAATCGCATCGCCAAGTTTGGTCGGTACGAAATAGCGGTACTCTTTATCCACGTAGTTTTTTTCCTGGATCAGGCTAAGAATAGACGCATAAGTCGATGGACGTCCGATACCCTTTTCCTCGAGAATCCTAATGAGCGTTGCCTCATTGTACCTCTGCGGAGGTTTGGTCTCCAACTCTTCAACCTCGGAACCAATAAATAAAGGCCGCGCATCCTTGTTGATGACTAAGGCCGCCATGTTATTTTTTACATACTCGGGATTAAGTAATTTGAGAAAACCGTCGAATATAACCTGTTGGTGTTCAGTCCGGAATTCATATCCTTTGGCCGACAAAACAGTGAGTTCGATACGCTTGATTTGCGATTCTTTCATCTGCGTTGAGACTGCCCTGTTGAAAATCATTTCATACAATCTCTGATGATATTGCGAAAAAGACTTTTTTCCTTTTTTTACCTTTGCTACCGCCTGAGGTTCGTTCTCGAGTTTTGTCGGCCGGATGGCCTCATGCGCTTCCTGTGCCAGTCTCGATTTGGTTCTGTATCCGCGTGGTTTCTCAAGGCTGTATTCCTTACCGAACCGGCCGATAATATAATCCTTTGCCCTGAAAACAAACTGAGTCGATAGGTTGAAGGAATCGGTTCTATGATAGGTAATCAATCCCTGTTCATACAGGTCCTGGGCCAATTTCATGGTCATTTTGGATGACAAACCATACCTCTGGAACGCCTCTTGTTGAAGCAGGGAGGTCGTGAACGGAGGCGGAGGAAATCTGTTCTGCACGTCTTCTTTTACTGCGGAAACGCTAAATAAATCATCCGTTATATCCTGCTGAATCCTCGTTGCTTTTTCCTGGTCAATACTCGTCTTTGCAAACGTATAATCACCGGCGAACAATACAAGCTTTGTTTTGACTTCATACGGATTTCCGTCCTTTGCCGTGAGTTTTGCCCGTAGTTTGACTGAATCAATACTGAATTGTCCATATACCTGACAATATTTTTCTGTGGTAAATTTTCCTATTTCATGTTCCCGTTCAACGATAAGCCTGAGTGCTACTGTTTGCACACGACCGGCAGAAAGCCAATTCTTACCCATTTTTTTCCATAGAAGCGGTGACAGCTCATAACCCACTATCCTATCCAGAATCCGCCGGGCTTGCTGTGCCTTAACCAGATCGATGCGGACGCTCGTCGGGTTATCCAACGCTTCCTTTAATGCGCTAAATGTGATTTCATGAAACACGATACGCTTGAGTTTTTCATCCTGTATGCTTATTTCCGGCCAATGTTCTTTTGCATACCCCAGCAGATAAGCGACATGATAAGCTATGGATTCTCCTTCACGGTCAGGATCGGTTGCGAGAATAATCTCGGCGTTTTCAGATGCTAATTTATGGAGTTGCTCTACGACTTTCTCCTTATTTTTTGCTATGACGTATGCAGGTTGGAAATCGTTCTGATAATCGATCGCTATCATGTTCTTGGGAAGATCACGTAAATGGCCCATGGTAGCAAAAACAAAATAGTCCTTTCCTTTAAGTAATCTGTTGAACGTCCGGGCTTTGGTCGGCGATTCAACGATAATTAGACTCATAAAAAAACAATTTCTAATTCCTAATATCTAATAAAATACTAAATGATCAATTTCCAGGAATTTGAAATTTTATATTTAAGATTTTGTTGGAAATTGGGAATTATAATGCATCTTCATTAAATGACCGTGGAGCTTTCTTTTTAAGAAGTTTAAGCTCGACAATTGACCTTCTCAGTATGGTCGCAGCCTCCTTTCTCTGTTTTTCGTCTTTCGATTGCGTAAGAATTTTTTTTGCTTCCTCCATGGCCTTTTCCGTTGCGCGTCGGTCTATTTCATCTTGATGGTATGCCCTACTTACCAAGATCGCCATCTCCTCACCGTTCGTTTCAACGTATCCTCCGCCAATCGCAATGTAATCCTCGTGATTCCTTGTTTTTATCTTCACTATTCCCTCGGTAAGCAAAGCAAATAAATTTTCATGATGCTTAAGAATAGTGAGCACTCCCTGTTTTCCCGGCACTGATACCGATTCAACCATATTATCGAAAACAATGCGCCTTGGCGTGATGATTTTGAGATTGAAGTCGGACATATCATTTTACTTCATTAATGGTTCCTTTCATGTAAAACGCGGTTTCTGATACACCGTCGTGTTTGCCTTCAAGTAGCTCCTTGAATCCCTTTACCGTATCTTCAACGCTCACATATTTGCCTTCCCTGCCGGTGAACGGCTCGGCTACGAACATCGGCTGTGTGAGGAATCGCTGGATTTTTCGCGCGCGCGTCACCACGATCTTGTCTTCGTCTGAAAGCTCTTCCATACCAAGAATCGCGATGATATCCTGCAAATCCTTATATCTTTGTAGTGTTTTTAGCACATTCCGTGCGACCCGATAGTGTTCTATACCTACGACGTCCGGGTCAAGGGCGCGCGACGAAGAAGTCAACGGATCGACCGCGGGAAACAGGGCCTGTTCCGCAAGCGATCGTTCAAGAGTAATTGACGCATCAAGATGCGCGAATGTTGCAACTGGCGCCGGGTCGGTATAGTCGTCTGCGGGTACATACACTGCTTGAATCGACGTAATCGACCCTTTGTTTGTGGAAGTAATCCGCTCCTGCAATGCCGCCATTTCGGATGCCAGTGTCGGCTGATACCCAACCGCTGACGGAATCCGTCCTAACAATGCTGAGACTTCGCTGCCTGCCTGGGCAAATCTGAATATGTTATCAATAAAGAGCAGGACATCCATATTTTTCTTATCCCTGAAATACTCTGCTTGCGTAACGCCTGTCAGCGCTACGCGTAATCTGTTACCGGGCGGTTCGTTCATTTGGCCGAATACCAGCGTAGTGTTGTTGATTACCTTTGTTTCCCTCATTTCGTTCCATAGATCATTCCCCTCTCTCGTACGCTCTCCCACACCAGTAAAAACCGATACGCCGTGATGTTCCTTCGCCACGTTGTGAATCATTTCCTGGATAAGCACTGTTTTACCTACGCCTGCGCCTCCGAAAATAGCCACTTTTCCTCCTTTGATAAACGGCGCAATAAGATCGATCACTTTTATGCCTGTTTCGAATATTTCGGCTTTAACTGCCTGTTGTACCAAAGTCGGCGCGGGATTGTGGATTGAGGCGGTCAGTTTTGCTTTTATGGGGCCGTTTTCGTCGACAGGCTGCCCGAGCACGTTGATAATTCTCCCTTGCGTTTCCGGTCCGACCGGAACGCTGATCGGTTTACCAGTATTCACGGCTCTCATGCCGCGTCTGAGGCCATAGACGTTATCCATAGCCACGGTCCTTACGATACCCTTGTCAAGAACAGCTTCAACTTCTAACGTCAATGAGCCAATTTTTTTCTCTTCGATTACGATAGCATCGTACACTTTTGGGGTTTTGTCTTCCGGAAATTCGATGTCTACCACAACTCCGCGAACTGCAATTACTTTGCCTTCTGACATAGATTGAATAAAATTTTTAATTAGTTTCTACAGATTCCTTTGCCGTAACCATATCGAGTAATTCATTCGTAATTTTTTCCTGCCTCAGCTTGTTGCGCAGTAGCGTCAGATTGTATATAACGTCATTGGCGTTATCGGTCGCATTTTTCATGGCGATCATGCGCGAAGAATGTTCTCCGGCTTCTGTTTGGATAATGGCGTTGTAAATCTGGTGCTCCAAATAGCTATGAAGCAGCGGATCAATTATCTGTCCGGGATCTGGTTCGATAAGATACTCTGTTTCTTTCGATGATAATTTGGGTTCTTTTTTTGCCGCCGTTGTTAACTCCAATGTTACCGGCATAAGAATTTCTTTTGTCGGCTCATTTTTAAGCGTGGAAATGAAGCGGTTATAGTAGAGCGATACGGAGTTGTAGGATCCATCCAGAAAATGAGTCACCGCCTGCGTAAAAACAGCTGATACATTTTCCAGCGGCGCGTTTGATGAATAATCCGCAATAACGCTTCCGCCATACTTGCTGATTTCTGCAGCCTTTTTCCCGATGATGAGAAAGTCTGTTTTCTTTACCTCGGCATGCTGAAGGATGAATTTGATCAAATTCATATTGAATGTACCGCACAACCCCTTATTTGAAGCGACAACGATGGAGAGTTCCTTATTTTTTGCTTCCGGGTTTGTGATCAAAAGCCGCGAGTATTGCGGATCTATATTGCCGACGATTTTTCTGATGATTTCAGTCAAGTACTGTTCATACGGTCTGCCATCGACGGCCACCTGTTGGGCTTTCCTCATTTTAATGCCGGATACCAACTGCATCGCCTTTGTTATTTTCCGTACATTGGTTACTGATTTTATTTTATTCCGCGCTTGACGAATATTCATAAAATTAACGTTTTAATGATGAAAAGTATTAACATTCAAACCTTGAATCCTTCAAACTTTTAGAACTGTATGCTTTCCTTCACATACTTTTCCAACTCTTTTTCATCTTCCTTATCCATGATCTTATTCTTCGCAATTTTTGTCAGCCATTTCTTACCCCTGAGCTGCATGACATTCGTGAATTTTTTTTCAAAAAGCTCAACCTGAGATAAGGGAAGTTCATCGAGATAGCCGTTTGTGGCAGCCCACAATACAGCCACCTGCATAGCCAGACTTAAGGGTTTGTTTTTGTCCTGTTTAAGGATCTGGCTAACTTTTGACCCCCTGTTCAACAGTTTTTTCGTTTCCCCGTCCAGTTCGGATTCAAACTGCGAAAATGCCGCCATTGCATGGTATTGTGCAAGATCAAGCTTGAGTTTGCCCGCTACCTGTTTCATTGCTTTGGTCTGGGCGTTTCCTCCGACGCGCGAAACGGAAAGACCGACGTTAATAGCTGGACGAATACCCGCATTGAATAAGTCGGTTTCAAGCACAATCTGGCCGTCAGTGATGGAAATGACGTTTGTCGGAATGTATGCGGAAACGTCACCCTCCAAAGTCTCAATAATGGGAAGTGCGGTCAACGATCCGCCTCCGTATTTTTCATCGAGCCTGCACGCGCGTTCGAGCAAACGGGAATGAAGGTAGAATACGTCGCCCGGATACGCCTCACGTCCTGCCGGTCTTCGCAGTATAAGCGATATCTGACGATATGCCCACGCATGCTTGGTCAAATCATCGAATATAACCAATACGTCTTTTCCCTGATCCATGAAGTATTCCCCGATTGCACAGGCTGTATATGGAGCTATATATTGCATTGAGGCAGGATCGGATGCCGAAGCTGACACGACTACGGTATAATCCATGGCTTTATGTTTCTCCAGAAGGTTAATGAGTGCAGCCATCTTCGAATTTTTCTGGCCGATTCCGCAGTAAATACAGATCATATTCTCTGATTTCTGATTAATGATGGTATCCAACGCAATAGTGGTTTTGCCGGTACCGCGATCACCGATGATAAGCTCTCTCTGACCTCTTCCTATAGGAATAAGTGCATCAATGGCTTTTATGCCTGTCTGAACCGGTATGCTAACCGGCATGCGTTTGACCACGCCCGGTGCGATTTTTTCAATCGGATACCGCTGGTGCACTTTAATGTTTTTTTGTCCATCAAGCGGATTTCCGAGGGAATCAATCACTCTTCCCAGGAGGGATTCTGAAACAGGAACGGATAAGGTGTAACCGAGAGCCCTCGCTTCATCACCCGCCTTGATCGAAATATAATCGCCGAGAATAATCGTACCGACCTGGTCCTCAGTCAGGTCGATAACGAATCCCACCACGTCGTTTTCGAAGGAAATAAGTTCTCCATAGGCGACGTTATCCAATCCTTCAAGAATGACGACGCCGTCCTTCACTTCGGTAACGATTCCCACTTCCTGCGTGCGCACATTGATCCGAGATTTTTTTAATTCTTTTTCCAGCGTTTTGATATATTCGTCAATCACTCTCATAGATAATACTCTTGAAATTTAATAATGCGCCCTTGAGCGATAAATCCACGATTTTCGAACCGGCCGCAACCTTTACTCCGGCAATCAGGGAATCATCAATCTTATATTCGGCCACGTCAAACGAAATCTCGGGTAACTTTCCTGCCAACAGATTTTTTTCCTCGCGAGTAAGTTTGACACTCGAATAGACGATGACTTTTTTCCTGTCCGAACCGATTTTTTCGGCAAGATATCTTTTCAAATCCTCCTTGAGTTTCGGATTTAATCTCATATATCGAACATTAATTTTCCATAACGCGCGCTTTTTCGACATTTTTCAGAATCCTGTCGGTGATGCGTTTTTTGGCTTCGACATCAAGGGTATCCTTAAGCGCTTCCTGCACGATAAAAATACTGAGATTGCTTATCTGGTTTTTCGCGTTCCTATACATTTCTGCCTTTTCGTCCTCAAGTTCTCTTTTCATGCGTTCTTTTATATCCTCCGCATCTTTTTGTGCCTGTTTCAGTATATCTACGCGGATGCTTTGCGCATCTTTTTTCGCTTGCTCGAGAACCGCATCAAGCTCCTTTTCCGACTTCTCCTTGAGTTTGTGCTCCTGTTCAATTAGGTTTTCTTCGAGTTTTTTCGTTTTAATCAGTGCATCGGCCTTATCTTTTTCCTGTCGTTCTACATTCTCAAGAAATACGTTAAAGGGTTTTACGATAAACCGTTTAACCACGAAAAAAAATACGAGAAAATTGATTATCTGTGCAATTAATTGTTTCGGATCAATACCAAGTTGTTCCATAAAAAAGTTTTTAATAGTTTTAATGTCAGAAAAGTTAAAAAGTCATATTTTGGAATCATTAAAACATTGAAACTTTCAAACCTTTACAACATTTCATGTAAATTTAAGTATCAGGGCAACAACCAGCGCGTAAATGGCAATTGCTTCCGCGAATGCCAATGCTAAAATCATGGTTGTTCTGATCGATGATTCCGCGTCCGGATTCCTTCCTATGGCCTCTACTGCTTTTCCTCCGATAATACCGATACCAGCACCAGGTCCGATTGCTCCGAACCCTATTGCAATTGCCGTTGCCAATAATTTCATTGCTTCTGGAGACATAGTATATCAACTCCCTTCCATAAAATTTAATTGTTAACGATGTTCTTCTATAGCGCCCGAAATAAATACGGCCGTCAGCATCGAAAATACCAGGGCCTGGACAAATCCCACAAAAAGTTCCAATCCCCAAAACGGGAACGATCCTAGTATGGGAACCAAAAAAGCCATGATCATAAGAAGCACTTCTCCCGCAAACATGTTGCCAAATAGACGAAAAGCAAATGAAATGATTTTAGAAATTTCGGAGATGATGTCGAGAATGCCGATAAAAAACATAATCGGATTCGCCAATTTAATGAAGCGCTTCAGAAAACCTTTGAATCCGAGAAATTTGATCGAGTAGTACTGAATGAGAAAAAAAGATATGAACGCCAGCCCGATTGTTGAATTGAGATCGGCGCTGTTACCGCGCAGCAAAGGAACCATAATAACCTTGCCGGCCTCGTGCGTCTTGATCAGGATACTTCCCACGCCCGGGATGAGTTCAAACCAGTTTTGCAAAAGAATATAGACGAAAAACGTGAACAGTACGGGAAAAAAAACGTACGTTCTGTCCTTAAACACCGAGTAAAAAAGATTGTAGATCGAGTTGACGAAAAATTTTATCAGGAAATAAAAACGGCTTTTTTTTTGCTTTTGAGACTGACTGGTAAAATAACTACCCACGAGGATAATAAGTACAAGTCCTATAAGGGCTGTAATGAAGGAATTGGTCACGGGAAATCCCAGAAGATGGAAAACGGGTTCGGCTTTAATGCTGATGAGAGGCATTGCTCTTTATTATGGTATATAAATTGTAAAAACTAGCCACACTCCCGAACAAAATTCCACCGACAACACCGTACGATTGCGTATGAAATTTCGAATCGATGAATAAACCCAAAAAGACCCCGACTAACAGCGGAGTCAATAAATAAAATCCAATATTCAGCGCATTCATATCTATATCTGAGCTTTTCTTCCTTTTACTGATCATCTTGCTTTGCTTAAGATCTCCTTGTCTGGAAATACTGAAATATGATTTCGATTCCATTGTATCAGGTTTTGGATAAATCGTCAAGGGATCGCCACGGTCTCCAAATCTATGGCGTTTTCCATCAATATATTTAACCGGCCTTCGCGATCCGCGAGTTTTCCTTTAAACAAGAGGATTTTATTTATGGCAATGATTCGTTTCAGTTTGGCATACGTTTTGGGAAATATGACTACTTCGACGCTTCCGGTTTCATCAAACACGTGGATGATCGCCATTTCGCTGTTGTCTTTTTTCGTTTTCAGGACTTTCTTACCGCTCACGAGGCCTGCCAGCACCAAATCCTTATTGACGTCTTCCATAGTGATCTCGCCGATTCGCTTGGTTGCTTTTTTCTGGATGAGAGGAATATATTTGAGCAACGGGTTTTTGCCGATGAGAAAGCCGATAACATCGCGCTCCATGGTATACAGCTCGTCTTCGGAAAATTCGGGTAACACTTTATAATTGTCGATAATCCTTTGGGACGATGAAGATTGAGAATCAAACAAGTCGAACTGACCATTCTCGGTTTTTACTTTCCGCGTTTGAATATCTTTGACTGCCTCAGGATAATAGGTCAGAAGCGTCGCCTTGTTGGCAAACTGGCTGAATGCCGAAGCTTTGACCAGGCTTTCGACCGTTTTTTTGTTGACCTTCCGCAAATCCACCCTGAACAGGAAATCCATGAAACCGCTAAACGCACCTGTTTCTCTAGCGTTGACAATTGATTCGATCGCGCTATCGCCTACGTTCTTGATCGCCGAAAGACCAAAACGGATAGCGTTGCCTTCGATAGAAAAGCTGTGGCTTGACTTATTGATGTCCGGAGGCAAAACCGCGATATCCATACGTCTGCATTCTTCGAGTGCCTGTGACATCTTTATTTCTCGCTGGGGACCGGCGACGCCCTGCAATTCGGCGGATAATAGCGCTGTCATGAATTCAACCGGGTAATTCGCTTTGATATAGGCGGTCCAATACGCGATCAAGCCGTATGATGCCGAGTGCGGTTTATTGAATCCGTATGCGGCGAATTTTTCCATGAAGCTGAAAATATTCTCGGCGAGGTTTTTTTTATATCCTTTTTTTACGCAGCCCTGGATGAATTTTTCCTTTTCTTTTTCCATCAGCGCCTTTTTCTTTTTTCCCATTGCCATGCGAAGCGCGTCTGCCTCGCTCATCGTATATCCTGCCAAGGAATGGGCTATTTCCATAACTTGTTCCTGGTACACCAGAATGCCGTATGTTTCCTCGAGGATGGGCTTGAGATCCGGGTGCAGGTATTTGATTTTTTTCATGTTCTTTTTTCCTTCCAAAAAAAAGGGAATAAGTTCCATCGGACCAGGACGGTAAAGTGCAACCATGGCTACGACATCGGACATTTTCGACGGCATTAGCTCCCTTGCCAGATGCCGCATGCCGGCGGATTCAAGTTGAAAAACACCGATCGTATGGGCACTCGCAATCAAGTCATAGGTTTTCCGGTCGTCGAGCGGGATATAATGGATATCGATTTCCTTTTTTGCCGTTTCATACACGAACTGTAATGCTTTTTCTATAATGGTTAGATTCCGCAGTCCGAGAAAATCTACCTTCAGGAGACCAACCGCTTTTTGGTTTGAAACAGCGTTCAGATCAAGGCAATACATATCATATTGCGTAATGATGCGCCCCTCCTTTGATTCCCGCTGAAGCGGCACGTATTCGGTCAGGTCCTTATCGGCGATGACGACTCCTGCCGCGTGCACGGACGCATGGCGGGGAAGACCCTCTATCTTTCTCGCCACATCCAGGACTTTTTTTGTATCCGTCTCGGTCTGGTAGGCAAATTTCAGTTGCGTGGATTCCTCCAAAGCCTGGGAAATGCTCATGGGAAACCCCTGCTTACCCTGGGGTATCATTTTGGCAAGCCGGTCTCCCTGAGAATACGACATACCCAACGCACGAGTAACGTCGCGGACCGCCAGCCGCGCCTCCATCGTTCCAAAAGTGATGATCTGCGCAACCTTTGCCTCCCCATATTTTTTCGTCACGTATTTAAGAACGTCATCGCGCTGGATATCCGCAAAATCAATATCGATATCGGGCGGCGTCGGCCGTTCAGGGTTCAAAAAACGCTCGAACGGTAGATTGTAATCGAACGGATTGATATCGGTGATACCGAGGATGTAAGCGACGAGCGAGCCGGCGACCGATCCCCTTCCCGGCCCTACTCCTACATTATTTTTTTTTGCCCAGTTGACGAAATCCTGGACAATCAGGAAATAGGTCGCATACCCCTTGTCTATGATGATCTTCAACTCGTAGTCAATGCGTTTTTTTACCATGAAGCCACCATATTTTTCCATACGTCCGGAACGTTCCTCAACCAGCTGCCGCAGGTATTGCTCGGTCGGTTCGTTGTCCGGCGTCTCGTATCTCGGCAGGATCCATTTCCCGTACGGCAAATCAAGATCACATTGTTTGGCAATTTTTAACGTATTATCTATTGCTTCCGGCAAATCTATAAATGCTCCTTTCATTTCCTCAGTTGATTTGAAGTAGAAGTCCGGATGATCAATCATGGAAAGCGGCCTGTTCTTTTCCAGAATCGTATGCTGCGTCTGAATACACAGCATAATCTCCTGAGCGTACGCATCGTCGGGATTGATATAGTGCACGTCATTAGTCGCCACAACCGGCACGCCGTGTTTTCTCGACAACTTAAGCAGTTCCCTGTTTACCGCTTCAAGCTCCGGAATATTCGGATGTCTTTGGATTTCAAGATAGAAATCCTTGTCAAAGATATCCAAATATTTTTTCAATATATTTTCCGCATCATTTGGTTGATTATCCATAATCAAGGATGGTATCTCTCCTTGCAGACAACCCGACAACGCAATGACTCCCTCATGATATTTTTCCAGGATTTCGAAATCAATTCTTGGCTTATAATAGAAACCTTCA
>CAZFQZ010000021.1:0-17371 GCA_964521305.1 uncultured Gammaproteobacteria bacterium | reverse complement strand
TCAAACCGATTTTCGCAAAAAATTCCAATGGCAGTTTTGATAGGGGAGTAGGTGTAGTAAAAATGCATTTTCCGCCTTTTTTCAGTAATTTTATGCAGGTATTCATCAAGATTTCCGGATGGCTGATGTGCTCGATAAATGCGAATCCGACAATGTAATCAAACCGTTGCCCCGCTCCCTTTTTCACCCAGCGGGTTACATATGCCGCGCCGGTTTGCCTTATCACATGAACAATATTGCTTTTTTTGTATTTCCGGAGAATTCGTATATCAAGCAAAGGATCAATAGCTACATATTGTTTGATTACTAAACCCCGCAGTAACGCATAGTGATAAAATCGTATTTTTGGCCCGCAACCCAAATCAAGGATATTTATATTCCGTTTCCTATCCATTTTCCGGAGACCTTTTTCAAAGCGCCAGATTCGCGCAATTGGCTCAAACAACGGTTCGTCAAACATACTGATTAAGAAACGAATAGATTATATTTTATAATTTCCCAAATCGTCCTCACCGCATCGCGTGCCCTGATTTTTTTTCCTTCCCCGTACGTCCTGCCCTGGTATGAAATTCCTACTTCATAGATATTGAGGTTTTCCTTTGCGATCCGTGCGGTGATTTCCGGTTCGAATCCAAAACGGTCACTCTTTAGTTTTTTTGCAATCCGTCGTATAAGATCTCCTTTAAATACTTTATATCCCGTCTCCATATCGGTAATATTCAGATTGGTTAGCATATTCGAAAAACCGGTCAAAATTTGGTTTGCGACATAATGCCAGAAATACAGAATCCTGCGCGGCCGGTCCGTCACGAAACGGGATCCGTACACGACATCGGCGTTATACGTGAAAAACGGTTCAAGAAGAAGCGCATATTCATCGGGCTTGTATTCAAAATCTGCATCCTGGACCAAAACAATATCACCGGTAGATAGTAGAAATCCTGTTTTCAAAGCCGCACCTTTTCCTTTGTTACGGCTTTTATGCATTAATTTTGTCATTATTTTTTTGTTATTAACAATTGATTTCTTATTTATGATTTGTGATTTGATATGTTTAAATGTTTTATCGGTGCTTCCGTCATCTACAATAATGATTTCCTTTTTCATCTGGAGCGTATCTGCCTGTATAACTTTCCGCAGCGTTTCCCCGATATATTGTTCTTCGTTGTATACCGGGATGATAATCGAAAGCAATTTGAATTTTTTATTCCCCATTCTTCAATCTTCAATCTTTAATCCTGAATCTATTTTTCCCAACCATACGGATGTGCATTGTACCATTTCACCAATGAGTTTACACTATCTTTGACGGTCCGTTTCGGTGTCCAGCCAAGGACTTTTTTGGCCTTGTCGATGGCGGCTATTTTCCGTGCGTCATCTCCTTGTCTCGGCGTAGTTTTTTTCAGCGGGAATCGTTTGCCGGTTATCGATTGAACCTGGTTCACGATTTCCAGCACCGAATTACCCGTACCGGTACCTAGATTTAGTATGTCGGATGCACCGTTGTTGAATAAATATTCCAAGGCTTTCACATGAGCATCATTCAAATCGGCCACGTTGACATAATCGCGGATCGGCGATTTATCGGGTGTGTCAACTTCCGGATAGGTAAGGTAAAACGGTTCAATTCCCAAAGCACCCCGAACCGCATTCTGCACCAATAGGGTAGAGGGTTTTTTTGAGTCCCCGAACAGTCCGTCATCCGATGCGCCACAAACATTAAAATACCTGAGGACCATATACCGTAAGCCCCTCAGCTTTCCGTACCATTCGATGAGCTGTTCAACCATGCGTTTCGACGCACCGTATGGTGTCGTCGGATTAAACGGATGCCGTTCGTCCATCGGCATATACTGTTCTTCCCCATAGACCGCGCACGTTGAAGAGAATATGAGCGTATTGACATTGTTTTCAAGCATTGCGGCGAGCAGTTTCTGTGTTCCGCAGACATTATTAGCGAAATATTTTTGAGGATTCTTCATGGATTCGTCAACCAGGCACGAAGCGGCATAATGAAGGACGGCATCGATTTTTTTTTCTTTTTGAAAAATAATCTCCGGATTCTTGACCAGATCGGTTTCATACCATCTGAATTGGCTGTTCCCGTATTTTTGCGCAAGGATATCCAATGGTTCACGGAATCCCGTAGAAAAATTGTCCAACGCAATAACCGTGTATCCGTTTTGTAAAAGGAGATAGGTGGCAACCGAGCCGATATATCCTCCCGCACCGGTCACCAGAATTGTTCTTTGCATATTCTTATTGTACCGCATATCTATACGATTATGGAGGTTTCACGGGAAGAATGCACCATCCAATCAGGCAATCCGTATGCAAAATCTGCCGGACGGACCTGTCAGGTTTCAGATGAAAACAAGAAACCGGCGGGGAGGAATCGAACAACCGTATATCGTAGATTTTACCTAGTAGACGACCCACCCGATTGCATGTTTAATTTATGTAACGGGTGCCAGTGCAGTCTTCCTTCGGCAAGAAATATGCCGCTGAAAACCAGAATGGAGCCGAGGAAAAAATACAGGTTCGGATACTCACCAATCAATGGCATGGCGATTAAAATCGCGGCGACCGGATCAATATACATGATCAGTCCTACTTCCTGTGCTTCGATTTTTTTCATGGCATAATAATAGAGATAATAGGCGAGTGCCGAGGAAAAGAATACGCCGAATATGATTCCGGTCCACCCATGTATATTGAGTTGGCTCAGTGACCATGTCCGGAATTCCCGAACCATAAACGGAATAAACGCCGACGAACCGATAATGAACGTAAGACACGTAACCTGGATGGTATTCATCGTCTTCATCGCTTTCTCTCCGAAAATCGTATTGAACACCGAACCCAACATGGCAATGAACAGGAAGATATTCCCCGTTATTTCGCCAAACTTCAGCGATCCTCCGTCAAGAAACAGGGGATAGAGAATAATGATCAAAACGCCGATCAGGGAAACGATCAAACCATACAGCATTTTCCTGTTTGACCGCTCGCGCAAAAAAACGATCGAAAAAAAATAAATGATGATCGGCCCGGCAGAAGCAATGATCGGCGCATTGATACTGGCGGTCCGCTGCAGTCCGAGAAAGAAAAAAGCGATATTCAGCGAAATACCCAAAAACGACGTCAAGAGAATCCATTTCCATTCTTTCCATGTAGGTTTTTTCCATATACGGAGCGCGAACGGCAAAAAAATTAGTCCGGCGAAGAAAAAACGGATAAACGCCAGGGTAAACGGCGGAATGTTTTCGATAGCGTATTTGAAAATCGGTGAAGCCGCTCCCCAGATGATATTGGTAATAATTATCGCAAGTAGGGGATTCATATCTGTTTCTTATGCAAGTATACGAACAGTTCTGCCAGAATGCCGGTCATAATAACTTGTAAACCGACAATAATAAACAAGATACCATACAGGAGGAGAACACGTCTATACAATAGCATACCGAAAAATATCCGTTCAACCGCCAATACAAAGGTGATAATCGATCCTATGAGCAGTAGAATCCCTCCTATCGGCCCGAAAAACTGCAGGGGTTTTTCCGAAAACTGAAAGATAAAAAGCGCGGTCAGCGTATCGAATATTCCCGTAAATATCTTTGACACGCCGAATTTCGAGGTTCCGTATTTTCGTTCGTGATTCGCAACCGGAATTTCAGTCACTCTATACCCCTGATAATATGCGGCCAGCGGAAAAAACCTGAAGTTGTTTCCGTAGAAAATGAAACCATTTAGGACTTCCCGCCGGAATGCCTTGAACCCGCAGTTCACATCGGTAAACGGTGAGCGGAGGAATTTTTGGAGGAATAACCGAGCAGCATACGAATAGCTTTTTATGAGAAAACCGTCTTTTCTGCCCATCCGTACGCCGTTCACCAGTTCATACCCTTGGTTGATTTTCGCCAGAAATCGCGGAATATCATCAGGATCATCCTGAAGATCTGCGTCCATAAACACGATAAGTTCACCGGACGCAATCTGGCATCCTGACGCCAGCGCCCTGCCTTTGCCGTACCGTTTCCGATGGTTGATTAATTTGATCCGTGTATCCTTGCGGATTTCATGCTCGGACAGGTCGGTTGAACCGTCATTCACAAAAACCAGCTCGTACTCTTTTTTTAATTGGTCGCATACCCTGATGAGGTTTTTCTGAAGGAGCGATATGCTTTTCTCTTCGTTGTGGAAGGGAATAATGATTGAAATCATGGCTGAATCTTTTTATAGACTTCTAAATTCGGACTTTTGTATATAAGTTTGAACCGTTTATCTGCAATCAGTTGTTTATAGACCGGTATCAACGCATCTTTTTCAGGATAATTATATACTTCCTTGTGACGGATTAACACATAATCCGCGTTAACATAGCTCTCCCCGAAAAGGTACAGATATCTCCTGTCGGAAAAATGGGGAGCTACCTGACCGGTTGCCGAGATTTTAATATTCTCGTTCTTGAGGATGCGCCCCCATAACGCAACCTCTTGAGTTGCAGCCTGCGGATACGTCAATGCACTTATATCCTGTTCTCTGGTAAACGGTAACGGCCCTTTAAGGTAGGAAAATAACAGAGAACACCCGCCAATTGCAATCACGAGGAAAAACGGATTTTTAATAATACTTTTTAATTTTTCATGTTTTATTTTTAATGTAGTTATCTTATACGCACCGTATATGGAAGCAAAAAAAACAAACGGCTGGATCACCGAGGTATAGTGGAAAATAATATTGCGCATATTCCAATCGCTCGACAGCAGGTTGATCGCAAACTCCGGCAACGCGATGAACAGCTGGAAAGGCGAGAAAATGGCCAAAAATGCCATCGGACCCAAGAGATAAACGAGATACATGAATGTATCCGTATGCCATATATACTTGAAAAGACTATAGGGATTGGTACCCATACCTATAATAATTTTTATGGGAGAATCGCCAAAATCCTGGTAATATTTCAGGGCAAAATGGTCGGTACCGCGGTAGTGGGGAATAATATACAGCAAAGAGGCGAATGACCAAATCAAACTCAGCGACATGACGATTCCTGCATACAGCGTATTTATCCGGTCGCTCAAAATACGATTCCTGATCTTCTTTAACGAAAACGCGATATAGCCGTTGTCGGAACACAATAATGCATATACGCCGAACAGAAACGTAGTAAATCCCGCCTCTTCCTTGGCAAACAAACTGATGACAAACATAAGTATGCTCGGTAAATATTGTTTCCTCATCCAAAAATAGATCATCCATAACAGCACGGACGTAGCTAAGGTAACCGCGTGAAAATCAAATATGTTGGCTCGTTCCATAGGGGTATACAGAAGATACCCGACGCCGAATGCGAAAGCGATCAATTTCCTTTTTTCGTGGTTTTTGAAAACTTCCAAAGCGATGCCGTATACCGCGAATGCGCCAAGCGCCAGAACGATTGTCTGAATGACAACCAGGGTTTCGGGTCCCGCATGAATGAAATAGAATGGAACCATAAAGACAAGCAGTATGTCATTATGAATTGCCATGCGTTTAATCTGATGGCCGTTGGTCGGGTCCGTCAACTCAAGCATCCGCGAAAAATCACCGGTCTGCAGTGCCCTATACGAGTTGTACACTGTCTGATTCATGATGCCGAGATCGTAATCGGAGGCATACAACGTCTTATATCGCAGGATCGTAAAAACGGAGAAGTATACGATGTATATAAGAACAAGGAATACGAGCGCTGCTTCAAACTTATGTTTTTTCAAAACAGTGATCATAATAACAAAACATATTATTATACCGATTTATTCATGAAATTAAACTGAAACGTTAACGATTGCCCGAATGGAATTTTTCGTGTATTTCCCGCAGATGGGGATTGGTGACATGGGTATAGATTTGGGTAGTGGCGATATTTTTGTGGCCGAGCATTTCCTGGACACTTCTCAAATCTGCACCGTGAGTCAGAAGATCCGTGGCGAACGAATGTCGGAGTGCATGAGGACCCAACCGTTCCAAAAGCCCTGCTTTTTTTCGGTATTTTTCCACCATGCGTTCAACCGAACGGGCGGTAAGCCGTGATTTTTCGTCAGTCAGTCCGTCTTTTGCTTTTGGCCCGGAATACCTCAAAAAAAGCGGCCGGTACGGATCGTTACGTTTTTGCAGATATTGCTGTAACCACTCTCGTGCGTGTCTTGAAAGGAACACCACCCTGCGTTTCCCTCCTTTTCCCAATACGCTGAACTCACCGGATTCCATGTTGGTATCGTCTTTATTCAACGAAACCAGTTCCGACACACGCAGCCCTGTGGAGAAGAGGACTTCGAGAATGGTCCGGTCGCGCAAACCCCGCAATTCACGCGTCTCAACGGCGTTGAACAACCGCTCAAGATCCTGCGGTGATAAAAATTTTATGGTCCGGTCCCGTGCTTTGCCCAGTTCGATCATCTCGGGAGATATAACATTGATTTTCTGTTTAACAAGATATTTGAAAAATGAACGGAGCGCAACGAGAAAGTAATTTTGCGTCTGGCGTTTCAGATTGCCTTTATACGGGTTTTTATACTGATGGGAAATATACAGTCTGAAGTTTCTGATGGTCTCATCGGTAATCTTTTCCACGTCAAAATCCTGCATATTATTGCTTTTCAGCAACCATTCCCGGAAAAACTGAAGGTAATATTCGTACATGCGAACTGTTCTTATGGATAGATTCCTGTCCAGTTCGCAGTATTCGAGAAACCGCAGTATCGCTTCCTTTATGCCCATAAAATCATATTAAGCGACATTCAAAGAAAATACAATTAAATGCGTGTTTACACTGAAATGATTTGAAATTTGTGTAGGTAAATTTAAAACGTCTGTTTTTCACAAATCTTTTTGGTGCTTTGTATATTCGCAAATTCGAGGCGGCGTAAAAAGGAAAAGAAAAAACGCAAAAATTAGTCTTTCTTAAAAAGAAAGACACGAGCTAAAGCTCGCTAAAGAACAACAAAAAATAACATGATTAAATACATTGCTTACTGCCGGAAATCAACAGACGAAAAGAACAAACAAATAATGTCTATTGACCAGCAGATAGAGGAATTAAAAGCGTTTGCTGAAAGAGAAAAACTTGAGATTAGTGAGTTTTTGACAGAAGCAGAAACTGCAAAAACCCCAGGACGTCCGATTTTCAATTATCTTATTTCTTTAATTGAAAAAGGATTAATCAACGGAATTATTAGCTGGCACCCGGATCGTTTAGCCCGAAATTCCATTGACGGCGGAAAGATTATTTATTTAGTCGATACCGGAAAACTTCAATCATTAAAATTTCCCTCTTTCTGGTTTGAAAATACACCGCAAGGCAAATTTATGCTTTCGATCGCCTTCGGGCAATCGAAATATTATGTTGATAATTTATCAGAAAACGTAAAACGGGGATTATATTTTAAGGTTCGCCGCGGTGATTGGCCGGGATACGCCCCTTTTGGTTACAAAAACGACAGAAACACAAGAAAAATTACGGTTGACTCAAAAAAAGCAAAGTTAGTAAAGATTGCCTTTAGAAAATTCGCAGCTGGCGAGTTTTCCATGGCAGATATTCGAAATCTGTTTTACAAAAATGGAATCAAAAGAAAAAATGGCAAACCACTACACCTAAACCAAATCCGTGATCTTTTAACCAGAAGTTTTTATTATGGCCTAATGGTTTATCATGGCGAAACCTACGAAGGGAAACACAAACCACTCATAACCAAAAGGCTTTTTGATAAAGTCCAAGAAGTTTTAAAAGCAAAATACAATCCTCGACCGCACACAAACACTTTTGCTTTCACCGGATTTATTAAATGCGGTGAGTGTGGCAGTGCCATTACCGCTGAAAAGCATTTTAAGTTTTATCCCCGAACCAGAGGTAAAGTTGGCTATACATATTACCGCTGTACCAAAAAATCCGGCAATTGCTCGCAAAAATATATCCGTGAAGGAGAACTGGAAAAACAATTAAGAGAAATTGCCAACAAAGTGGTAATTTCTGAAAAATGGGCTGATCAACTCATTTCTTGGGCAGAAATAGACGCCGAGAAAGAAAACGGACAAGTAAAAATGGAATTGGCAAAACTAAAACAAGAGCTTAAAACTCTTGATCAAAAACTCGACAAACTTTTAGACATCTTTCTTGACGAAACTGTTGATACCCAAAGTTACCAAAAAAAGAAAAACGAATTTCTAGAAAAACAGCAAATTCTCAAAGAGAAAATTGAGGAAATTCAAAAGAGGGGAAGCGCTTGGCTCGAACCACTAAGGGAATTTGTATTTAACGCTCTGCGAGCGCAAAAAATCTCGCGCGAAAAAGATAATGGCGAAGATTTAAAAATCTTCGCCAAAAATGCTGGCTCGAACTACTTTTTAAGAAATCGCCGCCTCGAATTTAGCTGGCAAAATCCGTATCAAGCGCTCGCCGCGCCCGCCCCCGCGGCGAGCGCCAACGACAAAAATCGCTTTCTGTGCCGGGGAGAGGAGTTGAACCCCCACATCCTTTAAGGATACAAGGTCCTAAACCTTGCGCGTCTGCCAGTTCCGCCACCCCGGCATTTACTACTCATTATTATATCATTCCCCATATGAGATACTGATATTATGAAGACCGTAAAAGTTTTATTTATACATCATTCAACCGGAGGATTGTTGCTGCTCTTGGGCAATGTGCGGAAGCTTCTCAAACAAAAAGCGCCTGATATTGAGCTGTGGGACCATGGCTATAATCTGTTTCCCATAAAAATTTTTTCATATCTGACAGGGTTGTTTACTTTCAAAACAGGACTTTCGGACGGGAAGGGGAGAATGACCGGAAGAGACTTTGACATTACCATCAGCAACAATTCGCCGGAGGAATATGCTGAAATCTTTTCACGGAATTCCAGCGATTTTACTCTGAAACAAATTCTGCAGTTTGACGTCATTGCATTCAAAAATTGTTTTTCCGCGACAAAAATTGAAACAATAGAAAAACTCGAACGGTTCAAAAAATATTACACATCGATCATAAAAAACGTTTCGAAATACCCGAACCGGTTTATCGTATTTACCCCTCCTCCCTTACGCAAAGAAAATACCAAACCCGTATGGGCTGAAAACGCGAGAAAACTTGCCGACTGGTTAAAAACGAAAGAATCCGGAAACGTCAGGATTTTTGATTTTTTTGACCTCTTGACAGACAAAACAGGAGACAACAAAAACATGCTGAAACGCGAGTACTGCAATATTTTCTTAATAGACTCCCATCCGAATATACGTGCGAACAGGGAAGCGGGAAAAGAGTTCGTGAATTTTCTGACAACCGTTACTCGATGATCGTCAAGGCAACACCGCTCTTATCCGCCCTGCCGGTTCTTCCGATCCGATGGATATAGTCTTCGTATGTCTGGGGCACGTCATAGTTTATGACATGCGAAATATTGGCGATGTCCAGCCCGCGCGCGGCAACATCGGTTGCGATCATGACATTTACCGCGTCTTCCTTGAAAAGACGGATTGCCTTTTGACGCTGATGTTGCGGCTTGTCCCCGTGGATGGCGGTTACTTTGAATCCTTTATTGAACAGTTCGTGGGAAATCCGGTCGACGCCGCGCTTGGTCCTGCCGAATACCAGTACTTTTTTGAACTCCTGTTTCTGCAGTAATGCCGAGAGCATGTCTAGTTTTGATTTTCCCTGTTCGACGCGCACCACTTCCTGTTTGATATGGGCGACTGTCTCGTGTTTTTTCACCGAGACGGTAATCGGATTACTGACGAACGACTGGATTAACGCATTGATATTCGACGAAACAGTTGCCGAAAAAAACAGCGACTGCCGTTGTTTTGGCAGAAACGAAATGATGTGTTTTACGTCATGGATAAATCCCATATCCAACATCTGGTCTGCTTCGTCAAGAACGATCATCCTGAAGCTCCCTAACTGAAGAATCTTCCGTTCGATCAAATCCTTCAGGCGTCCGGGGGTACCTACAACAATATGCGGATTGCGTCGCAGTTCCTGGATCTGAGCACTCATGGATGATTTGCCTATGCAAAACGAGTGGTAGATATGCATGCCGCCTGAAAAAATCCTCAATTCCTGCAGTATCTGCAATGCCAATTCACGTGTTGGCGTAACGATCAAGGCGCGGTACGTATGATCCTTGAGAATCTTTTCGACAAGCGGGATGAGAAATGCAGCTGTCTTTCCTGTTCCGGTGTTAGCTATACCAATGACGTCTTTACCGTCCCGGATCGCCGGAATGCCGGCAGCCTGGATAGGCGTCAGTTGAGCATATCCGTGGCGCAGAATCGCCTGTTGTAACGGTTGCGGCAGATCAAGGGTATCAAATCGTATTTCAGGTCCAGATATTTCCTCAACAACATTTGTTTTCACCGTTGCTCGTGAAATATACGAATGGATTGAGGGATCGGGGTTGCGGCTGAAACGGTGAGAAAATTGATTAAACCGCGCTTGCCTGAATACCGGGCGCCCTGCATTGAAACTGGAATAGCGTTTATGATTGGTATACATATGACAATAAGAAAACAAATAATGCAGATGTAAGAGCTCAAAAGCTCTTCTAAAAGGTTGATATTTAAGAAGAACTTAACGTATTTGTGAAATACTATAAATTAAGCAGTACTTACTATCTTGAGTAAGAGTATACCACATGCATGTCAGTTTTGCAAAGGCATTCGGGAATACGGAGTAGGGGATGCGTCGGCGCTCTGGACAAGAATCTTTTTTTCTTGCGGAAGGGAGGAGATTCGAACTCCTGATCACCTTACGGCGATACACGCTTTCCGGGCGTGCCCGATCGGCCACTCCGGCACCCTTCCAATTTTAATTTCACCTGTTTGTTCATATTGTAGCAGATCAGGTAGCATTCACACACGGTTGAAGTTAACCTGTATAATTGATTAATCAATTATACATCGATCATTTTCCGTTCCTCCTGGCGTTGCTTATGCTGCCAATAATGTTTCCAATGACCTATTTTTACTCCAGGTTGAATAAATAGATCGGCAAACAAATCCTCAAAAAAATGTGAAATTTTTTCCTTCCTGAGAATCGAAGTAATAATTGCTATTAATCGAGAGTCTTTTTCGGTAAACAGCAAACAGAATTTTGCAACCGTGGCTCTCGAAACACCAAGATACTCGGCGATTACCGCCTGATCGAAATCTTTCATAAGCAGATAAATGATTGCTATTCGTTTGACAACCATTATTTGTTCCGAAGGGGATAGAATATCTTTAACCACTTCTATAAATTCATCCTTGTCACGCGTCGAACTTGTTATTTCAAATAGCAGTTGATAGAGCTTGATTCGTTTGCTTTTATCGAACGGTTTACGTGAAAGATGTACCATATATACAATTGATTAAACGATTGTACATTTCGCTTTACCACGGATTATATGCTACAAATAGTGCTACCTATGTTATTATCAAGCTATATTTAATATCATATATCCCATATGAAAAAAGGCGTTATGTATATGTACGATCATCAGGGACACGCCGGAAATCCTGGAACCGCATAAATGTGGCGCGATAGGCCGGTTCACGGTGGATCAAATCAAAAAACTCAAATTTTCGACCATCACATGGTTCAACTTCGAAAACTATCAAAGCGTTTTAATCTCTCCTAAAATTGTAATACATACTTCCCTATCGTATAATGTCAATATGTTGAATATATGGACGTATTCTTTGATCAGCGTCAGCATCGTCAGCCTACTTTCGCTATTGGGAGCTGTCACTCTTGGAATCAAAGACAGCATACTCAAAAAAATCCTTATCTACTTTGTCAGTTTTTCCGCAGGAGCGTTATTTGGTGACGTATTTATCCATATTATTCCCGAGATCGCGAAAGAATACGGATTTTCCATAACCATTTCCCTCTACTTCCTTTCGGGCATTGTTATTTCTTTCCTCATAGAAAAAGTTATTTGTTGGAACCACAGCCATTCGGAAATATTCGGCAAGAAAATAAAACGGTTTGTGTATATGATTTTATTCGGCGACTCTGTCCATAATTTCATTGACGGCTTGGCAATCGGATCAAGTTACCTGATAAGTTTTCCTGTCGGAATAGCCACAACCCTTGCAGTGGTGTTTCATGAAATACCGCATGAGATCGGTGATTTCGGATCACTGATGCACGGCGGCTTTTCCAAAAAACAGGCGCTTTTGTATAACTTCATTTCGGGGTTGACCGCAATACTCGGCACGCTAACCGCCTTGGTTTTGTACAAGAGCATAACCGGCATCAATACGTTCCTCATTTCGTTTGCCGGTGCGAATCTGATCTATATCGCGGGTTCTAACCTCATTCCCGAATTGCACAAGGAAGTCGACATCAAAAAAGACATAATCCAAACGCTGACGTTCATCATCGGCATTGCTGTCATGATGTTTCTTTTAGTTTTTGGATAGTATATAATTCTTCATACCATGGATCCCAACACGAAAACGATCGGCATCATTATCGCGTGCATCATCGCTTTGGTTATTTTCCTTGGAGGCGCATATTTTTTTACCAGTGGCTCATCTTCCCAAGGATCGGATTTCCCTTATATCAATGTCATCAAATCAACTGACCATATAACATGGTCGCCGGCAAAAAAAAATATCCTGGTTGAATACAGCGATTTCGAGTGTCCGGCGTGCAAAGCGTATCACGACATTATCAATACTATAGAGGCTTCAAACAGCGCGGACTTCCAGATTACCAGGAAAATCACCTATGTCGTCAGGGATTTTCCGCTCTTCCAGATCCATCCCAACGCCATGGTAGCGGCCTATGCGGCAGAAGCAGCCGGAAAGCAGGGAAAATTCTTCGAAATGGGCGATCTTTTATTCAAGAATCAGGACAGCTGGGCGAGTTTGCCGGATCCGGCCGATTATTTCGTCACATTGGCAACCCAACTTCATCTGAATATTGACCGGTTCAAAAAAAACATGAATTCCGACAGCGTAAAACAAAAAGTGAATGACGACATGGCGTCCGGCAACAAAGCGGGTATCAACGCAACACCGACGTTCTTCCTGAACGGCCACCAGCTCACCAATATCCAATCGGCTGATCAGTTCAAACAGCTTCTTTTAAACGTCCAGTAAACAAACCATGAAAGGGTATTCAATACACCTGTCATACGCCGGAAAGCAGGGGAGCGGGTACTGCTTATTTCCCGTACCCCAAACCAATATCTATCACGTCATTCAGAAATCCCAATTCAATCGTATTCCTGTTCAAACCATCGCAGATAGATGGGGAAATAAAGAAGGATTATTTACATTAAACGACGTTTCGTTTCCGATCAGTTTCTCGGCCCAGTATATCCCGACCGCAATAGAGAAAACCATAAATTCCCAGTGGCGCAAGGATATGTATCAAAACATGCGAAAACTCTCTTTATATCTTGAACCGGACAGGTTCAACAACGGAAACGATCCTCAAATCCGACGCATCAGTAAATCGGTCGTAAAAAACCACACAAGTTTGCTTGCCGTCACGCAAAAACTGTATGTATATACGCTGAATACGCTTTCTTACGGCAAACAAACGAAAGGACTGTACAGTTTTAAGCAGGCGCTCACTGAAAAAATTACCGACTGCGGAGGATACTCAAACCTGCTGCTATCCCTGTTAAAATCAGCCCACATTCCCTGCAGGATTGTCGTCGGACACATGCTTATGCCGGGTAAAATAAAATCGATCCTGTCACAGATTTCTAACCGCATCCCTCAACTGGCGTCATATCCTTTATTCAACCTCTCCTTCAGATCATTTTATATGCACGCATGGGTCGAAGTCCTGTTGCCAAACGACAGTTGGTTTCCCATGGATCCGTCTATTGAATGGCAGCGATCGCACGGCCTGACAAAAGCAAAGGGCGGGTTCGGAACCATTCCGGCCAACCGTCTGGTCCTTTCATACGGGTCGGATTTCACCTATACTATTGAAGGGAATAAATATCATGTTGACTTGTTACAATACCCTATTAATATTTAAATCAACATTGAGTAGGTGTCATCCGACGAAAAAACATACTATGCTACACCGTAACATTACGATGTAGCCGGTATTTTCCAAAAGGGAAGCTGCACTGTACCATGGGTTCAGTGACGGGGTTCGGACATAACGTCGGAACAGAGAATCTACTAAATGCGAATAGAAAAAATCATAATGTATGATCGCAGTCGATTTTGCAGCGAATGAATCATGGGACGACGCAACTGCGGCATTGAAGATTATGCTGCAGCCCTGGAAATGGAAAAAAGGAAACTCGTTGCCGTTAATCGATACCTATTTCAAACGCAAATTTCCGGAGTTTTTCGCATATTATTTTCTCTCGGGCAGAGCAGCGCTCTTCCACCTTCTTTCCTCGTTAAATCTCCCTAAAAATAGCGAAGTTGTGGTACAAGCGTTCACGTGTGAAGCTGTAATTCTGCCGATCATAGCGGCCGGATTAAAACCGATTTATTGCGACATCGAAATTTCATCATTTTCTATGAACCCTATAGCATTTCAGAAGAAGATAACCGATAGAACGAAAGTCGTCATCCTGCAGCATAGTTTCGGCCTCAAGCCCGTTCACAGAGCCGAAGTACTCTCTATTATCAGGAAACACAATCTGTTGCTAATTGAGGATATAGCACATGGCTATAACCAAAGCATTATTTCAGAAGATTCCAAGGCTCCGTATAATAAACATTGCTATCTCATGTCATTTGGCCGTTCCAAAGCCTACTCGTCGGTAGCAGGTGGAGCAGTTTTAATACACGACAAAACCGTGTTGAGTTCGATGAATCAAGTAAGAGCATCACTTCAGTCTCCGTCTTTATTTCTCGTTTTCCGTTTACTCCTGTATAAACCGTTATCAGTAATCATTAAGGCAACCTATGACATATATATCGGCAAATGTATCCATTATGTCATGAACTACCTGGGACTCCTCATACCTGAAGTTACCAAAAAAGAAAAACAGGGTAATTACGATAGTCTATTTGATAAAGCTTATCCCAACGCCCTGGCGTATCTTTTATTCATCCAGTTGGCCAAATATGAACAAGTACAAATATCTAAGGCTCAAATATGCTCCATATATCTAGATAAAATTTCCAATTCCCAATTTCCAATTTCCGATCAAATTATGAAGCTCAAAAAAAGTAATGTATATTTTTCTCTTCTTCGTTTTCCTCTTCGCGTTAATAATCCGGAAGAGTTGAGAAAAAAAGCGGCAAAGCAAAATATATTCCTCGGCAGATGGTACGATCAGGCAGTGGCGCCTAAATCCCTTGACCTGACAAAAGTCGGATACAAAATAGGTTCGTGTCCCATGGCGGAAAAGTTGTGCCGTGAAATCATCAATCTGCCATTAAATATAGATGAATCTGAAGCCTTAAAAGTTATTTCAATCATGCCATGAATATCAGGGAAATATCGGACCAAGAACAATGGGATCTTTTTTTTGAAAAGCAAAGCGAGTATTCATTTTTGCAATCATGGGAGTGGGGAGATTTTCAAAAACTGCATCATACTGAGGTGTTGAAATTCGGGGTATTCGATGATAACAAACTTTGCGCCATAGCTCTCGTCGAGAAAATCAAGGCAAGGCGGGGATCGTTTTTGTTCATTCCATACGGACCTCTGGTCGAACAGGGATATTCGTATGAAACTATTATCCAGGTTCTTAAAGCATTTCTCACGAAGCTTGCAAGAGATCAGGGTTTTTCATTTATCCGCATTGCACCGGCACTTGTAGACAATCCATATAACAGAGCTGTATTTTCTAAACTTGGTTTCAGAAAAGCCCCCATCTATATGCACGCCGAACGCATGTGGGTTTTGGATCTGGACCTGCCGGAAGAAACACTATTACATCAGATGAGAAAGACAACGCGCTATCTCATAAAGAAGGCTGACCGCGACGGAGTCGTGATCGAAAAACGTGTTGATAAAAAGGCGATCGATGACTTTATGACGATCTATGCAAAAACAGCTGAACGCGAACATTTCGTGGCGTTTTCGAAACAATATATCCAAAGCGAATTCGATGCGTTCAATCAAACCGGCAATGCGATTTTTTTCTTCGGCAAAGTGGGTACAGAATATCTTGCGTCATCCTTAGTCATTTTCACGAAACATGCGGCTTTTTACCATCAGGGAGCCTCAATCCATACAAAATATCCGGCGCCGTACCGGCTGCAATGGGAGGCAATCAAGGAAGCGAAGAAACGCGGATGCAGACAGTATAATTTCTGGGGCATTCTCCAGGAAGGAAGAACACCTAAAAACTGGGGCGGGCTTACCTTATTCAAACAGGGATTCGGCGGCAAACAAATCGACTATCTTCCGACGCAGGATTTAATCGTTTCCCCATTATATTATGCGACGTATTGCTATGAATTATTTTTGCGGTGGAGAAGAGGAGTATAATCCTGTTATCATAGGTTTGATGGAGAATTGTGCTGCCGGATCAAACATGATACAATAACAAACATGAAGCAACATGTTATCATTACCAGTTGCAATGATAAACACGCTGATTTTCTCATCAATCACTGGTTGACATCACTCAAAAAAAACGTCGATCTGACGGATATCGACATCATCGTCATCGGCTATAATCTCAATAAAAACCAAAAACAATTACTCGCCGAACATGGCGTCACGGTTATACCGAAAACGAAAACCGGACATATAGTCATTTCGCGGTTCCTGGACGCTAAACATCTTTTGAAAAACACCCGGTACGATCAGGTTTTATTTGTCGATGGGGGAGATCTGATTTTCCAAAGCGACATCTCTCGCCTTTTCAACGAGAACAAAAACGAATATCGCGCCGTTGCCCAGGACTATGAAGGCATGCCGTACGAACTGTTTTTCAAAAACAGTTTTTCGAAAAATACGGAAAAGAAAATCTATTTGCACTTGAAAGACAAACCCATATATAACGCCGGCTTTATCCTATCACCACTGAAAAAATTCTTGATGTTATGCGATGCGGTCAACACATATGTGAAGAAAAAGGAATCGTATGGCCCGGACCAGCTGGTCGTCAATTATGTCCTGCACAAAAACCGCGTCAAACGGCTCCATAAAACATACAATTTCAATATCAACGCCATGGACCAATTCAAGCTGACTAAGGGATTCTTTTATACCAAACATGACAAATTAATCCACGTGGTACATAATGCCGGACGTATCCGTGCCTGGCGCCCAATTATCAATTTCGGATACGGCAAAGGATACAACTATACGAATATCGTCGTTTACTATCTGAAAAAATCGATCTACGTGTTATTGAGTTTTTTCAAGAAACTCTTCTTATCCTTCCAACCGCGCAAACTGACCGATTTCTCG
>CAZFQZ010000020.1:0-18146 GCA_964521305.1 uncultured Gammaproteobacteria bacterium | reverse complement strand
CCGATGAAATCGTGTTTACCCGGAATACGAGCGAATCACTGAATCTTGTCGCCTATGCATTCGGTAGATTGGTTATAGAAAAAAACGACGAGATCGCAACGACAATTATGGAACATCATTCGAACTTTGTTCCATGGCAACAGTTGGCTTTGGAGAATGGGGCTACGTTGAAAATACTAGATGTCGATGAAAACGGATATCTGGTTTTGGATCATCTCGATGAAATCATAACGAAAAAAACCAAGATCTGTGCGATTACCCATATATCCAATGTACTTGGAACAGTAAATCCAGTTAAAGAGATTATAAGAAAGATCCGGAAAATAAATCCGAAAACCATCGTAGTGGTTGACGGTGCCCAATCTGCGCCGCATAGAAAAGTTGACGTCCAGGATCTTGACTGCGATTTTTTTGCATTCTCTTCCCATAAGATGCTTGGACCCACAGGTGTCGGCGTACTTTGGGGAAGATACGAACTACTGGATCGGATGTTGCCGTTCAATTTCGGCGGAGAAATGATCCGGGAAGTAAGGCTCGATCGGACCGTATTCAAAAAACCTCCGCAGAAGTTTGAAGCAGGTACTCCGCATATCGCAGGCGTAATTGCATTTAAATCAGCTCTTGAATTTCTGAATGAAATCGGGATGGAACAAATAAACACGCATGAACGGGAACTGACCGGATATGCATGGCAGGTGCTAAATGAGCGGTTCGGAAAATCAATCCATATTATCGGTCCAAAGGTTGAAGATCATGCGGGAGTTCTGGCGTTTACGTTTTCAAATGTGCATCCGCATGACATAGCGCAGGTTCTGGACGAACAGCATATCTGTATTCGTGCAGGTCACCATTGCGCAATGCCTCTCCATGCGAGATATGATCTTTTGGCAACAGCCCGGGCAAGTTTTTATATTTACAACACGAAATCCGATGTAGATTCTTTGGTTGAAGGTCTGGAACATATTAAAGAGATATTTAAATAACTATGTCGCTGTATCAGGAAATGATTCTTGAGCATTACCGGTATCCCAGAAATAAAGGAAGATTGGTTCATACCGATAAGACAGTTAGCGTACAAAATCCTTTGTGCGGAGATGAAATCACCATGGACATTTCATTTTCGGGTGATAAAATTGACAAAATCGCGTTCGAGGGAAAAGGTTGTGCAATTTCCCAGGCATTGAGTTCAATGCTGACCGAATATGCGAAACAAAAGACCAAAAATAAGTTGCGAAAGCTCAATAAACAGTTTATGATTGGATTATTAGGTATGGAATTGGGTCCCAACCGTCTGAAATGTGCGCTGTTACCGTTAGAGGCGCTGCAGAAACTATTATGAAATTAAATTTCCAATATCTAATTTCCAACAAAATTTCAAATATTTGATTTTGAGAAATTAAGCATTAATTATTTTATTAGGTATTAGTAATTAGAATTTTGAATTTTGAATATGGATGACCATAAGCTTCTCGATCCGCAGAATCCCTCTGGGCCGGTTACGGTAAGAAATTGGAAGATCCATGTTGATAGGGATTTATGTATTGGTGCTGCAACATGTATTGCTATTGCCCCTAAGACGTTCGTGCTCGATTCGGAGGCAAAAGCGGTTTTTTTGGATACATCGGCCGAAGATACTGACGATACTATACTTGATGCTGCTAAAGGATGTCCCGTTGCAGCGATTATTATCACAGATCACAATGGAAACAAAGTATTCCCGGCGTGAAATCAACCCGCAGAAAGGGGATTATCCGTCGCGATACTTTAATGTGCGGACGTGTCCGTGTTGTTGCCGTGAATCTTTGAGCGGAATGCCCGGAAGTCCTGATGCAATCTGTCTAAATTGCGGATATAAGGATCCATGTTGTTCTGATTGAGATCTCATGAGCCATATAATACGTAACACAATAAAGACAATTTTTTACGATACATGTTATATGTTTCGTGATAAATGAAAAATGGTTGACTTTACGATCATCATCGGCGGAGAAGCAGGATTCGGTATCATGACGACCGGTGCTATGTTTTCGAGAATCGCTACACGGTCTGGGTATGATGTATTCGACTACGTTCAGTATCCTTCCCTGATTCGTGGCGGCCACAACGCGTACCTTGCGCACGTCTCCGAAAAACCGACACAAACCATGAATCCCGTTATAGACTATCTTATTTGCCTGAATAAAGATACATACGAAAAACACAAACTCGAATTGGATAAGGAAAGTGTCATTGTGTACGACAAAGACGAGTTCATCATAGAAGATGCCCACAAACTTGTTCATGTTCCCATGAAGACAATCCTTAAGGAATTGCAGGGCGAGTCGGTCATGAAAAATACCATAGCGCTGGGTGCGATCCTTGCGCTGATGGGTTCCGATCTTTCCATCCTTAACGACATTATTAAAAAGCAGTTCGCCAAAAAGGGTGAATCGGTCGTGAAATTCAACCGACAATTTGCGGAAAAGGGATATACGCATGTAATGAGGGACTATGCCCAATACATTAAAAAATTACTGGTTAAGAAACAGGCAGAAGAAAAAATGGTTATTTCGGGGAACGAGGCTTTTTCTCTCGGAGCCGCCATTGCCGATTGCAGAATCTATGTCGCATATCCTATGACGCCGTCTTCAACCGTTTTGACGCAACTTGCCGCATGGCAGAACAAAACCGGTATGGTTGTCAGGCATGCAGAAGACGAAATTTCTGTTATCAACACTGCGATCGGGGCGTCGTTCGCCGGTGCGCGATCGGCAGTAGGTACGTCGGGCGGCGGATTTGCGCTGATGGTAGAATCTATTTCACTCGCGGGAATCACCGAAACTCCAATCGTCATTTTCCTTGCTCAGCGTCCGGGTCCGGCGACCGGTATGCCAACATGGACAGGTCAGGGTGACTTGCTATTCGCGGTACATGCGGGCCACGGTGAGTTTCCCAAAATAGTCTTGGCGCCTGGTGACATGCAAGAAATGATCGAACTGTCGGCAGAGGCATTTAATTTGGCGGATATCTATCAGCTGCCGGTTGTCGTTGTTTCCGACATGCTCCTTTCCGAATCGCACGCATCGATTCTCAGGTCAACGGTGGACGCATTCATCAAAAAGTATGTGATCAAGCGGGGAAAAACCGTCAATACCCCATCAGAGGTACCGTATCTACGGTACAAAATAAGTGACGACGGCATATCCGAACGGTTGATTCCGGGATTCAAAGGAGCATTTTACCAGGCAAATTCCTATGAACACGTTGAAGACGGACACACGACCGAGGAGGCGGAACCGCGCATCCTGCAGGCTGAAAAGAGAACGCGCAAAATCCAAACCTATTTCAAATCGGATTTTAAAAAACCTGAAGTGATAGGAGACGTGGATAATGCGTCGGTCGTATTCGTCAGCTGGGGATCTGGTAAAGGAGTTCTTTTGCATGCGCAAGAGCTGTTGGCAGAACAATCAATCAAATCGGCAATTATGCATTTTACCTATATGTATCCCCTATCCGAGGCATTGATCGCGCCGCTGTTCCAACAGGGTAAACGGTATATTCTGGTTGAAGGAAACGAATACGGTCAGTTCGGCAAACTGCTGCGGATGGAAACGGGTATCGATCTGAAAGAAAAAATTCTTCGTTATGACGGACGGCCTTTGACCGCGACTGAAATAGTGGACCATGTCATGAAACGGCAAAATTCATTATGAATTGCATATATATACTATGACGGGTATTCAGGAATTTTCAGGATATACGCCGACTTGGTGTCCGGGGTGCGGAGATTGGGGAATCGGGGTTGCGATAAAAAGTGCGTTCGTCCAACTCGGATACGTTCCTTCTGACGTGGGTGCGGTATTCGGTATCGGCTGTTCCGGGAACATGAATGATTTTCTGAATGCGTATGCGATCCATGGTTTGCATGGAAGGGCGATTCCCAACGCAATCGGCATAACATTGGCCAACCACAAACTTCCGGTATTGGCGATTGTCGGAGACGGTGACTGTTACGGTGAAGGCGGCAATCATTTCGTGCATGCGTGCAGGGGAAATCATGACATCACGGTCATCGTCCACGATAACGGCGTATATGGTTTGACCACCGGCCAGGTGGCTCCAACCGCGCAAAAAGGGTTCAAATCCAAATCGACTCCCGCAGGGATCATTGAAGTACCCATCAATCCCTTGACGCTGGCGCTGTCAGCGGGTGCGACATTCGTGGCCCAGTCATTCGCGGGCCAAGCGCCTCACATGATTACCATGATAAAAGAAGGTATTCGGCACAGAGGGTTTTCCTTGGTCAATATTTTGCAACCGTGTGTCACGTTCAATAAGATCAATACTTATCAATATTACCGTGAACACGCATACAAACTTGAGCAGGGATATGTATCAGACAATCTGGATGTGGCAATGGATACTGCGCTTGAGATGGGTAAGGAAAAGTTTCCTTTGGGAGTCGTTTATGACGTAAATCGCCCGACGTTCACGGATCAATTGCCGCAATTGAAGGAGGGTGTACTCATCAACAGACCTCGATACGAAAAGTTTGAAGAATTGGTAGATGAGTTCGTATAATAAATATAACTTATTTGAACGGATTATAATGTTTAGCAAATCAGTATAGCCCAATAAAACTATAGGTTAACACCATGAGAATACCTGTTGACAGTTAGCACTTACTGTGTTATACTGCTAAATCATATGGCATTTTTAATCGGAGCATCAGAACAATCCATTTATCCCATCGCAGCGGTACGAGACGGAATTGTATTTCCGAGCACGGAAAACGTATTAGTGTTCGGCAGGCAGAAAAGTATCAATGCGATCAACGAAGCACTGAAAAAAAACCGTAAAATCATCCTGGTGATGCAAAAGAACGCATCAACCGACGATCCCTCGAAAGAGCAATTGTACCAGGTGGGCGTGCTTGCCACGATCGAAAAAACAGTGATCGGAGAAAAGGGTGAAATCAACGCTTTGGTCAAGGGCAGAGAAAAAGTAACCATCGTCGAATACACCAAAGACGCGGAGTATTTCGAAGCAAAAGCACAGACAGTAAACGACGTGCTGTATAACGACGAGGAAACCCAAGCGATGGTTAAATATATCTCCGGCCAAATAAAAAAAGCAATCAATTACGGAAAGACCGTTGATTTCGTATTCCTCATGAATATTCTCAATATGACCAACCCCGAGGATTTTTCGAACCAAATCGCAATCGTTTTGGATATCAAACCGGAAGAACGGCAGGAACTTTTGGAAATCATCGACCTCAAACAACGATTGAAGAAGGAAGTAGATTACGTGAACAGGGAAATCAAGATATTGGAGATAGAATTCAATATTTCCTCGAAGACTCAAAAAAAGTTCGAACAGGGAATGAAGGAATCGTTTCTCAGGGAAAAGATGAAAACGATTGAAGAAGAACTGGGTGAAAAAGGCGAGGACAAAGACATCCTTGAATACCGGGATAAGATAAAAAAAGCAAAGATGCCCAAGGACGTGGAAGACAAGGCGTTCAAGGAGCTTAAGCGTTTGGCGCAGATGTCGCAGTTCAATCCCGAATCCTCATACATCCGCACGTATCTTGATTGGTTGGTCGATATCCCCTGGTCAGTATCTTCATCCAATAATATCAATATCAAGGATGCGGAAAAAATCCTGGACGAAGATCACTTCGGCCTCAAAAAAGTGAAAGAACGGATTATCGAGTATTTGGCGGTGATGGAGCTATCGAAGAAAAAGAGTGACTCTGAGAAAAAACACAGACAGCCTACAATACTATGCTTTGTCGGACCTCCCGGTGTCGGCAAGACGTCACTGGGCAAATCAATCGCACGATCCTTGGGAAGAAAGTTCGTCAAAATTTCATTAGGCGGCATACGGGATGAAGCTGAAATTCGCGGCCACAGGCGGACGTATGTCGGCGCGCTCCCTGGCAGGATGATCCAGGGAATAAAACAAGCTGGCACGAAGAATCCGGTTTTCATGCTTGACGAAATAGATAAAATAGGTAGGGATTATCGCGGGGACCCTTCATCGGCGTTATTGGAAGCGCTGGATCCCGAGCAGAACCATTCGTTTTCCGACCATTATCTGGAAGTACCGTTCAACCTGTCCGACGTATTTTTCATCACGACGGCGAATATTCTTGATACCATTCCTGACGCTCTTCTTGATCGATTGGAAGTAATCCATTTCCCCGGTTACACCGAAGACGAAAAGTACAATATCGCCAAAGGATACCTGATGCACAAACAGTTGGATGCCCATAATCTTACGTCGAAAGATGTTGTTATAACAGAGGCGGCCTTGAAAATGACCATCAGACGGTATACCAGGGAGGCGGGGGTACGAGAACTGGAGCGTCAGGTTGCTACAGTTTTCAGAAAGGTTGCTCGCGAGATCGTCGAGAAAAAAATAACGAACAAAACAGTCGGCATTTCCGACCTTAATGTGTATTTGGGACCGTATAAGTATTCTTCGCAGATGATTGAAGAAAAAGATACCGTCGGTATTACGACCGGTCTCGCATGGACGCAGGCAGGAGGCGATATCCTGTTTATCGAGGTCGCGGTCATGCCAGGTAAAGGCGGATTGACGCTTACCGGCCATCTTGGCGAGGTCATGAAAGAATCATGCCAAGCCGCATTGTCTTATATCCGGGCCCGCTGGAACAAGTTCGGACTGCAAAGAAATTTCTTTAGCTCGATAGATATTCATGTGCATGTGCCGGAAGGGGCAGTGCCAAAGGATGGGCCGTCAGCCGGTGTTGCCATTACAACAGCTATGGTTTCAGCATTGACCAAAATTCCGGTAAAAAGAACCGTCGCGATGACCGGGGAAATAACGCTGCGCGGCAGAGCCCTTGAGATTGGCGGAATCAAAGAAAAAGTTATTGCAGCACACCGAGCAAATATAAAAACGGTTATTTTACCGAAAGAAAACAAGAAAGATCTTGAAGATATCCCGTCATATGTACTGAAAGATCTGCACTTTGCATTTGTAGAACATATGGATGAAGTTTTAAAGGTTGCTTTGGTTTTTCCCAAGAAGAAGGTTGAGTTTCCAATGGTATCCTCAAAGCAGTTTGCCCAGTTGAAGAAAGAGAGCAATGACGAGGAAAATAAAATCAACTAAGCTTCCTGATATTCAGATACCAACTTCGCAGTTTATACGCTACGGCATATAATCTGTATAAAAAGGCGTTTGTTACTAAATCATAACTCCCGGGAAATTGGACGAAGCGGGTGCCATATCCTTGTTTGAAACGGGTAAATCCAGCCCAGTCATGATTCTGATCATACTGCGGCGCCAGTGATCCCCACATGTCGAATTTTTTGGCACCGAGCGCCCTGCCCAGCCGTATTGCTTCCCACATAAGAAGATTTGCAGCCATGACATTACGGTTTTCAATGGATGTGCCTCCGTACGGATAATAAAAGGTTTTATTGAAATAAAAAAGTTCATAGGCGGCTAAAGGAATATTTTGATAATAGGCGATAAGGATATGAGCAATACCGTGTCTTGATGTTTCCCAAATGATGCGGTGGTACTCGGGGGTATGGCCGAAATAATGCTGTCGTTTGCACGTTTCGAAATACAGTTTAGAGAATATCGCAAAACCCTTGTCGTCGGACATTTCCTTGACGACGACGCCTTTTTTTTGTGCCAGACGTATATTGTAACGAGTCTTCTGATGCATATTTCCCAAGAGTTCATCCTCTGTTCTGGTCAGATCCAAAACCTGTGTCCATTCGGGAAATAATGGATGTTTGGATTTGACCAATTGCTCGGTTTCCTTGACTTCGATATTCACGGCGGAGATGTCTGGTTCTATTTTTATGAATATGATTTTGTTTTGGCGCGCATATGCATTCAGGAATTCGAATACTGCCGAGGATGGCCAACGTGATCTGGGCAAATATGCAATACGGTATTCGGTATGCGGTATATGATGAAGCGTCAGTTGATAGGAGTGTTCTAACGATTTACCTTTATATTCTCCGACGCGTAGAACCCGGATACCCATTTTTTTTCGCGCTTCTCCCCATTCCCAGGATTGCAGGGGGTGAGAAACGAGTTGGTCGTAGTTTTTCGGTTTGATGTATTCGATGAGTGAAATCATAGACGATAGTGATTATATACCGATATGCAATGAGATTGCAATCGGTATACCCGTTCGTACGCCCCAATGGGGCTACGATCGGTATACCATTCGCACATGAATGTGTTCAGGATATACCTTTCGCAGCTGATTTGATTACGGCAAGTGTTTGTTCACCGCATTGTTCCCAGGAAAATTCTTTTACGCGCAGATTGCCTTTTTGAATCAATTGAGATTTCATACGTTTGTTCTCGATAAGCATTTGGAGTTTTTCTCTGAGGTCATGAACGTCCTTTGGATCAAAATACAGACACGCGTCGCCGCCGATCTCGGGAAGGCTGGACGAAAACGAACTGACCACCGGACACCCGAAACTCATTGCTTCGAGGATCGGAATGCCAAAACCCTCATAGAGGGAAGGAAGTACGAAGCAGAATGCATTTTTGTACAAAAACACAAGTTGCCGATCAGTGACGTAGTCCGTGAAATGAACGTCCTTATCCAATCCGAGTTCGCTTACTTCCTCGAATATTTTCGAATAAAGCCAACCTTTCTTGCCGGCAATGATTAACTCGAACTGCGGATATGCGTTCTTCAATTGTGAAAAGGCCTTGATCAGCAGTACGATGTTTTTTCTCGGTTGCAGGGTTCCGACATAGAGAAGATATGGTTTTCCTTCTGTCCACCGTTTGAATTTGCCTTTATCACTGTCGCGTTTCCGCTCGTATCCGTTATAGACAACGTCTATTTTATTATCCGGAATGTTGTACACGTTCATAATGTCCTTTTTGGTGGTTTTGGAAACGGCAATTACTTTTTTTGCCTTTTTCAGGGAGTAGGCCGTGAGTCTTTCGAGTTTGAACAGATCTTTTTTCAGGAAATCATCCGGGAAAAACCGATAGGAAAGATCGTGGATGGCGACGACCGTCGGAACCGGACAAAATCTGGGAATATAGTGCGCGGGAGAAAAAAACACGTCAATTTTCTGGTGGGTATATAAATGCAACGGTAAGAAAATCTGGGACCACAGGAACGGTCCGGGTATGATTTCGTATGAAAAATAGGCATTTGGTTCGGGGAGATCGGGAAGAGGTTTTGAGCGCAAGTAAACGGTGAAACGCAGATCGGACCAAGCGCGCTTCCTGAAATAGTTCAGCATGTTCAGCGTGTAGACAGAAACGCCTACTTTGTGTTCTACGTTGGCCTCATACCCGTCGATGCCGATATTCATAGATCTGTCAGGGATGGTTCAATACCCTTAATATATAATATACCCGTCTTACGCTGATTTGTTCCGCTAGGGCAGGATCAAAGCAGTCTAGAGTGGTATATACCGATGCGAATGCAATTGCTAGAAGTATATATCATTGTTATACGTTTTTGCAAATTTGTTACGTTTTAAACGCGTGGAGACATCGCATAAGTTTTTCGTGATACTGCTTCCATGCAAAACGCTTGGCATCCAGCATGGCTTTTTGCCCGTATATTTTTTGCTTTTCGGGATTTTCGAGGAAAGCGGCCAGCGATTTGGAAATTTCTTCCACCGATAACGGATCGAAATAGAGTGCGGCGTCTCCGGCAATTTCTTTCAATGAAGGTATATCGGAGCAGGCAACCGCAACGCCGTATTTCATTGCTTCGGCAACCGGATACCCAAACCCTTCCCAGAGTGAAGGATATGCGAACACCGAAGCCAGACGATACAGAACAGCCAGGTCCTGATTGGGAACATAGCCGAGTAATCTACAATTGGGGTTTTCGATGTTTTTCATTTGATCACCCCAACCTGACGGTCCTACTATCAGAAGCTCGGCAGTGTCGGATCGCAGATTATGAAACGCTTCTACCAGGCGGACGAGGTTTTTTCGCGGCTCGATTTTGCCGACGGACAGGATATACGGCTTAGTAATGTGATATTTTTCCTTTACCGCAATCAGCGCGGCATTTGACGGTTCCGTGATGTCGACACCAGGGTATATGACGTGAATCTTGTTTTCGGGAACGTGTAGATAGCTGATCAGGTCATCTTTGGTTACCTGCGCATCCGTGATAATGAGCGAGGTCTCTTTTTTTACCCGTTTCAGCCGCAGCGTCTGCGTAAATCTGACAAATGGATGAACTGTCTCCGGATATCTGATAAACGCAAGATCGTGGATCACCGTCGCTTTTTTCGTTTTTAACGTCGGTGCTTCTGCCCAGTCCGATGTTATGAACCAATCCACATCTTTGACCATCGAATCTACCGGTACGATGCCGAGCACATTCCACATGACCGACAAGACACTGGGGGGAAAGGAACGTGTGTGTATGGACCAATGTTTCGACTTGATTGTTTCCGATAATTCGGAGGGAACAGGTCTGCGCAAGGAAGAAAAAAAGAACGACCATTGATCCCGGTTTTCGTAGTCAGCGATTGCGTTGACCAGACCTTTGGTAAATCTGGCTACGCCCGTGCCTTCATATACGCTTTGCGAAATATCTATACCGATCTTCATGTCAGGAAATGAAATTTATGACGTTATGATTGTTTTATAAACATTTTCGAGTTTCAACGCAATGGATTCCCAATTGTATTTTTCCTTGACCAGCGCGTATGCATTCCGGCGAATGGATTCGTACGGTTTCCGGTGAGCGAGAATATATTTGATGATTGAGACAAAATCGTCGGCGTCCTTGGCGATGACTACATGTTTCCTGTCCTGCAGTTCCAATCCCTGCACGCCAGTTTTTGTTGAAATGACCAGAACACCCGATGCCATTGCAGCCAGGATTTTCAGCCGTGTTCCGCCGGGACCGAATATCGGCGCGATAAACAGCGTCGCTTTTCCAAACAGGTCTTTTACGCTGTAGAAATCATCGGCAGAAATATTTGTTATCGTGACGGATTTCTGATGCGGATCGGGAATCTTATGTGCATTTTGGCCCGAGATCACGATCTTGACTTTCGGCATAGATGTTAGCAATTTAGGCAGAATGGCATTGATCAAGTAGCGCGCAGCTTCAATGTTCTGAAGCCAATTGAAATTTCCCTGGAATATGATGAGCGGATGCCTCAAATCCTTATTCCCCAAATGTTTAACAATCATTTCCTCTCCCGCGCCGTTCGGTACGATCGATGTTTTGATGGATGGTTCGAGGTCTTTGATGATTTGTTCGTCTGATTGAGATACTGCCGCGACATTATCCGCCTTTCGCCAGTAATAACGTTCCCAGTATTTGAGTTTGAGGATATCCAGAGAAAAGAGAAAACGCATGTAGAATGGCAGCGAATTGACGAAGTGCTGATACACCATGTATTCGATGGTTTGTTCGACGAGGATGATCGGCACACGGGTATCGGGAATATGAGGCATGATATAAAAGGTTTCGGCATGGATGACGTCGAACTTTTCGCTGTTCAGGAGTCGTGCTATGGTATTTTTCGCCTCGCTCGAGTAGTTGCGGATAATAAGGAAGGGAAGCAAAGAAAATATTGCTTTGACGATATTGCTGAACTGCCAGGGTTTTTTCGACCTGCGGCACAGATAGATCCGTTTACAGTATCGTTTGAGGTGTGAAAGGTATTTTTTTTCGCTGTCGTCTTTGTAGAGAGCGACCAGGGTTATATGATGCTTTTTGCTCAGATTCTTGAGTAGGTTGAGCGTCCGGATTTGGCCGCCCGAAGAAGGAGGGAACGGCACGTACGGTGTCAGCATCAATATTCTCATAGTTCGACAGGCTCACTATGCATTAACGTGCAAATTGTCATTGTCGTTTTTTGTCGCATAGTTATAATAGAAACCCCGAGCCCGCCAGTCGGCGGATCGAATGGTCATAACGCGAACATGGCAAATGTATTGTTTTCGAATACTACGGCATAATTCTCGTTCTTGAGTTTCCGGATTTCCGGCTGGTTCAGGGTAACCAGATAGTTATACCCCAGTTTTTTGAGTTCCGCGGGGTCTCTATATATGGATGGAGCCCCTTTGCGGTCCATGAGATAGAGGAGTGTGGTGTCTCCTTCACGGTCGGTCACGATTTTATCGGCAGGCTGGGTAAGTGTTTTGACGATGCTGGCTATTTGGGGAAGCTCTGCAGGATAGTCATAATATCCTCGCACATTGTAGAATGAGAAAAATAAGGAGAGTGCAAACAATATCAATACCAGCGGGTATGTGATGAACGTGCTTATGAAATGGTCTCTTTGCTCAAGCACATATGCGGTTCCAATACCGACGAATAACGCGATTGCGGGTAAGATATACGTTTGGTAGTATTCGTGCTGGACATTACCGCCTTGGAAAACAAACAAATACGCAAGGGCAGACAATAAAATCGCATGCAGAATATACCTTTTTTGTTTGACTACTACGCCGAGGATCAGAAAAAAAGTTAGGTATCCGCCGAGCATATAGATATTGATCCGCTCGAAAAATATCCATCTGAAGAATGCCGGCCTGAAAAAAATATTCTGGAGTCCTTGGTATGTATTGACGCTGGTGATCAGCCACAGGTTCGGCGGAATACCTTGCGGGTATTGAAGAATATATATACGCCATAGTCCGAGCGGCAGCCCCGCTAAAATGAAGTATACGTAAAAAAACGGGTTTTTCAGAAACCCGAACCTGTATTTTTTGATGAATATCGAGAGCAGCGCGATACCGTAAAAGATTGCCGGTGGTTTGAGGAGAAGCGCGCACGCGAACATGATCATGGAAAGGATGAAATACACGATGCCGAGTTTCTTTCTTCCGGATTCACTCCATGCATACAACAGGAACAGGGAAATAAAAGTGAATGCGAGCGATGTTGTTTCGGGAAGTATGACGCGCGAAAAAAAGACAAAAAAAGGAAATATAGCGTAAACGGTTGATGCAAAAATTCCGGCCAGCCGGGTAGATTCCTTCAGTGACAGATAATAGAGTACGGCGATGACAAACAGCGAAAAGAAAACGGAAGTGAGTCTTCCGTATTCGACAAGGTCGACAACCGGAAAATATTTGTACGCTTCAGCGACGATAGCGTTGTAAAGAGGGAATTCGACAAAACGATACCCCTGAGGATTTTCGTAGCCTGTTTGGTTGCTCGACAGATCGTCATAGCGCGGATGAAGCAGATCAACGCCGTCACGGACATAATTGCGCGTTACCGCGGCAGTATCGGCCTGTCTCCATGAATGAAGGTCCGCAAGCGGTGTATTGATTTTGTACAGCCTTGCCGCGATCGCAATGACAATAATAATGGACAATATAACTACGTCTAATAATTTGAAGCGGTTGTCTCGCTTTTGTTCACTTTCCCTTTTTTTCATGGTTTTTTTTCGAAGGAATAAACACGGGCACGGCTCCCATATACAATCCGGCGATCATCCAGAAGAAGAACGCATCTTTTGAGGCCTCGAACACGTCGATATAGATGCCGTTTACTATCAGGCCGAAAAGACCGAACAAAAAAGCGATCATAAGATATTTTTCTTCACTATTCAGCTTAGGTAGGATATTCCAGATTTTCTTGGAGAGAAGGAAAAAGATGAGTCCGAGACTTAAGAATCCGAACAAGCCGAACTCTCCAAGATTTCTCAGAATGTCGTTGTCGGTCGCTTCGGTGATAGCCGAAGGTCCGGCGCCGAGGATAGGATTATGCAAGAACGCTTTTATTGCCCGTGGCCACTCGACCTGCAGTCTGGTCGCAAACGATATATCCGAAACAACGGTGTTGATCGGCTTGAGGTTGGCGGCCATGGATGCGGCGATTTGTTCCGCTTCAGCAGTACTTATTTTTTCGCCTTTCTGTTTTGCCCGATCAGTGATGTTGCT
The DNA here is from genome assembly GCA_964521305.1 of uncultured Gammaproteobacteria bacterium. Classification (GTDB taxonomy): domain Bacteria; phylum Patescibacteriota; class Microgenomatia; order UBA1406; family GWC2-37-13; genus CAZBEJ01. The sequence goes on along the minus strand of CAZFQZ010000020.1, from coordinate 4,259 downwards.
AACCAGATTTTGATGGAGCAGCGATTCGTTGACCGGACCGGTTGCTTTGGTTCCGCCGAGGTAGAATGTACCTGCGGGAACCTGTTTCGACGTGATGATCTGCGGTACCACTACTTGGCCGGTAGATTGATTGACAAACACCTGTTTGACCATAAACGTCCGTTTTAGCCTTGATGTCAGCTGATTCGAGGTTAATGCAAATATAACGGTTATGATGGCGAGTATTGCAGCGGCTTTCGGTTTCCTCATGAGGAGCAACAACGGGAAGAACGAAACGATAAATGATCCGAAGCTTGCCCTGGAAGCGGTAAGCATCAGGACGAATATGGCAAGGACGATGATGCCGAAATAGTACAGGTTTTTTCTCAAAAAATAATACGCGGCAACAACCGGCGTGAAAAAGACGATATACGCGCCAAGATCATACTGACCGGCAAACGTGGATGACACGCGTGCGTCAGGCGTAAGGAACAGTAAATATCCCTTTGCATATTCGGGATTCATGGTTTGCACTGCCGGCCAACCGATGAATTTCTGGCCGATGCCGTAGATCATGACCAAGAGGAATACAAAAATATTCAGACCCATATAGTAGAAAAAATCTTTTTTGGATTTGATCAACGAAACCGCGATGAAAAACACGCTCATATATTCCACGCGTCTTGCTGCATTGAGAAAACCAAGATTGCGGACAGCGATGGTTTTTGACACATAGAATCCGTAGACGAACGATGTGAACACGGCAACCCAGAATACAAGAAACGAAATCAGGAAATATCTGTTGACCGTTGTTTTTTTCCTCAACAGCTGGATCATGTAGGCGAGAACGAACGCTACCATGTAAAAATCTTCGACGCGGATCGCGATGTATGTGAAATTCACCATTTTTATCGGCAGTTTCGGGTATAGAGGAATCAGGAAAATGTACGCAGTCATCATGATTTGCAGAAGATGGGTATCAATCCATCCGAGCAATTTTGAAAGCTTGTTCATAGGTTTTGACCAGATAGCTGTTGTGAAACAACTTGCCTAATAGTATTGCTACCAAAGACTTTAATTGTAGCATAGTTTTAAGCAAATACACCGAAAAACCCGATTTATAATGCTTTTTATAGAAATATGTGAATCCGCGGTACACCTGTAAAATAGGATAGGTTTTGCCGTTCGAGGATGCGCTTCCCAAATGGATGAATCGGGCATCAGGGTAAAACCAGACGCGGTATCCGCGTTGTTTAGCCCGATACAATAGATCAATCTCATCCATATACATGAATATGTTTTCGTCGAAACCGTACAGTTTTTCGAGAAATTCTTTTTTGGTCAGGATGCAGGCGCCTGATATCCAGTCGACCGCTTTTGCGAAATTGGGGGAGTAGCGCGTCAGGCCCCAGTAGTCACCTTTCAGGAATAAAGCTCCGAAAATAACAGGTGGCGTATAGAATGGGCCACAGGACGGTTGGGCAGTCATGTCTTTATTCAACAGTTTACCGCCCAAAAACTGGATTTCTTTTTCATGGGTTTTGTAATGATCAAGCAGGAGTTCAACGGCATTGTCTAATGTCTCGGTGTCTGAATTGAGAAGGAAAATATATTCCCCTTTTGCATAGGAAATACCCTGGTTGTTCGCTTTTGCAAACCCGACATTGTCTTTGTTGATATATAGCTTGATAAGATCTTTTTTATACCCGTCGAGCTTGGTGATCATTTCGGCGGATTTATCCGTGGAGTGATTGTCGATCACAATAATTTCATATGGAATGGTTGTATCCTGCATCGAGCGGTATAGTGATTCCAGGCAGTTTTTCGTTATCTTGTTCGTGTTGTAGGAAATAATGATGATGGAAAGCTCAATTGTGGACTTGAAATTCATCAGTATATATGATATAAATTAATTAATCTGCCTGACATGCATGCATGTCAGGTTGTTTTTTTATAGCTTGTGCACTAAATTTTCATTGGCTTTAATAATTAGACACGATTTTTTATATATGTCTTTGGGTATGTGATTTGAGAATACTAATACGCGAGTTGGAAAGAAGTGAAATGCTTTATAAATGATTTTATTTTCAAAACATAAGACAAACGCCCCTTTATGAAATCTTCGTGCAGAGAATAAAGCCTCCATAAAATCAGCGTCACCTGATATGAGATACGCCTTATCGTATTGATTCCTGCTGGCTTTTTCGACGATATCGACAGCTAGTTTAACGTCGACCTCTTTTTCTTTTCCACTTGTCGGCGATCGGTATCCTTTAAAGAAAACAAGATTGGGGACCTGTTTGGCAGCTCGGTAAAAAAACGCCTCATTTTTTAAATAGGATTTTTCTTTTTCCGTCGGTTTTTTGGGGATAGGTGAATAAGATGCATAGAAAAAAATTTTTGTGAATTTAACAGGTAATCGTTTTTCAATAAAAGATATAAACGACGGGAAGTAAAGGTATTGTTTTGGACCAAAAAGTTCGTATTGTGCAGCATACAAATGTGAGCCATCAATGAAGAGATAAATCTTTTTATCAACAGCCATATAGTATAATTATACAATAGTCAACATGGCTTTTACCCTGTACCATTAGAGTACAGAGTAAACGTTTCACCCGTCTGCCAAAGTACAAAGACGTCAGGCTGGATAGCTCAGAGGTAGAGCACACGTTTCATAAGCGTTAGGTCGGGAGTTCGAATCTCCCTCCAGCCACTTTGTACCGCGGGCAGGTAACCGCTAGGTCGCAGGTTCGTCTACCCTGAAAACGAAGTTTTTAGGGAATCCCCTTGGTGGTCCCTCATTTCCAATCCGGCACGTAATATTTCTTTCCTTTAAGATTCTTAGGCATGTATTCCTGAACAATTTTCCTGCCTGATTCTTTTTCCGCGAGCCAGGGATATCTCACATGGCCTCTGCCGTACCCTAAAGATTTCACGACTTTATTGGCAGCGTTACGTAGATGTAATGGAATCGGATCGAGATTTTCTTCGTCTATATCAGATAGTGCCTGTTGGATTCCAGAGGTGGAAGCGATGGATTTCTTTGCGGTTGCCAAATAGGTTGCCGTTTGCGCAAGAATAAGCGATGCTTCCGGCATGCCGATCATATGAACAGCTTGCATGCAGTTTGTCGCGACAACAAGAGCGGTTGGTTGCGCATTGCCGATGTCTTCTGATGCGAAAATCACCATACGTCTGGCAATAAATATCGGATCTTCGCCTGCTTTGATCATTCTTGCAAGGTAATGCAAAGTCGCATCAGGTTGGCTGCCGCGCATACTTTTGATGAATGCCGATATGGTGTCATAATGCCAGTCTCCTTTTTTGTCATAATAGATTGCTTTTTGTTGTACCGCATCTTCGGCTATTTTCAAGGTTACTTTTTTGCTGATCGATGCGGCGAGTTCAACTGCATTGATTGCGGTCCTGCCGTCTCCGTTCGCGTGTTTAATGATGTGTTGCAATGCTTCTTTATCCCATGTGTGTTTAGGATAGAGTTTGATCGCGCGTTTTACCAATATTTCGATTTCCGGTTCACTCAATGCATAAAGAACATAGATCTGACTTCGTGAAACCAAAGGAGCGATGACTTCGAATCCGGGGTTTTCCGTTGTCGCGCCAATAAGGGTTATGGTCCCGTCTTCCACAGAGGGAAGAAATCCGTCCTGTTGTGATTTGCTGAATCTGTGGATTTCGTCGATGAACAGAATCGTGTGTTTGGAGAACAGTGTTTTGTCTTCCTTTGCTTTTGCTATGACCTTCCTGACGTCGGCAACTCCGGAAGTAACTGCGGAAAACGGAATAAAGTCTGCTTTGACGTAATACGCAATCAATCGGGCAAGCGTTGTTTTGCCGCAGCCGGGTGGTCCCCACAAAACCATTGATGTTATCTGTCCGCTTTCAAGCATCCTTCTGATGAATCTACCTTTTCCGACCAAGTGTTCCTGTCCGACGAATTCGTCGAGTGTTTTCGGCCGCATGCGATCTGCAAGTGGAGTATCCATAATATGTTTGAACGACTGTTCACCATGATGATAGGAGATTGTTTTGAAATTGTCAAGCAGTATTTATGAGGTCTTTTATGTTTTTGGCATTGCCGTTAATTGATCCTTTTTCCAATAGTTGTGAAGCTATATACAGCCAGCTGATTGCGGCGCTGGTCGTGGTAGTTTGCGAGTCGATACTTTCCTTCGTATTCTTTTTTATCTTCTCATATAAGGCTTTATCCGTAATCAGGTTGTACAAGTAATCGGCAACCGCATACGTATCGCCGACATCGG
>CAZFQZ010000019.1:0-18319 GCA_964521305.1 uncultured Gammaproteobacteria bacterium | reverse complement strand
TTTTTATTTGAGCGAACGAATCAATTTCGGTTAGATTTTAAGTGAGCGAAAACATGCAGTGGTATTTGGTAATAGTTTTTTATATAATATACCCATCATGAAAAAAGCCTTGGTATCGCTTATCGCAATATTATTCCTGTTCAGTGCGCCGATGATGGTATATCTTCTTGAATATTCCAGCCCGGTAGATGCGACACAGGAACACGTAACATACGTATTGCCGTATCCCGGTATATTGCCGGACAACCCGCTGTATTTTTTTAAGGTCATCCGCGACCGGCTTCTTGATCTTGCCACGCGGGACAACGTTAAAAAAGCAGAACTGTATTTGCTTTTTTCTGATAAACGCATCGCGATGGCCCAGGATTTGGCGCAGAAGGCGAAAGATAAACTGGCACTGGATACCGCCATGAAAGCGGAAGAGTATTTTCAACAGATTCCAAAGCTTGTCACGGATGCGAAAAAGGAGGGTTCGGGTCCAACCTCGTCGTTCGTCGAAACCTTGAAATTGAGCAATGCGAAACACCAGGAAATCCTCCAACAATTCCTTATGGAATTTCCGCAAGGATCCAGTGATCAAATCAATGCAATTCTTCAGCTGAACAGGCAAACGCAGCGGGTTCTTCAAACGCTTTAAGCATCACCTCGTATCGACAGCCCAACCATGGATCCCATCAAAAGCATATTTTGCTGCAGGGTAAGCCAATAATGGTCGAACATGCCGGTAAGAAAAATTGCGGCAAGGACCGTTAACAATGTGACATTCAACCGTTTTTTTAACAGAAAAAATATCGAGACCAGAATGGCGCCACCAGTTAAAACACCGGTTTGCCCGATAAATAACAGGAATATATTATGGACCGGTTGATTGAAGAAAAAAAGGAACTTCGAAGGAAACGTATTTTGTGCGGTCAGATAGTTTCCTATGCCGACGCCGAATAAGGGGTGTTGAGCGATAATCGCAAGCGAGTTTTTGATGAGATCTATCCGTTTGAAAATAGTCAGCGTATCGCCGCGGCTCTGCATGAACAAAACACCGACAACGGTAATTGCCAGAAGGCGGGCGATGGAACAAATCCTGCACTGTTTGAATCTGGTGAGGACAAAGAAAAAGGTGATGATTAGATAGGCTGTTATGGCGACCTTTGAGAATGATACTAATACAAGGAGGGTAGAAAAGAACAAGGCGAAATACTTAAGGAAAATCATGGAGTTGAACCGTTTATTGACCAATACATAGGCATATACGAGCAGAAAAAAACCTGCGAGCGAATTGGGGTGGGAAAACGTTGCGTACGGCCTGAGGAATTCGATGCCGTTTATCGACGCTTTGGCTATACCCGGCGTCGAAAGATCCATATACCGTTCACCAAGGAAATAAAACACGCCCTGCATTGATTGTTTGATAACAAGTTGCAGTACGGCGAGGAACGATTCGTATGCTGCCGCTATGGTTAATCCGAAAAGAACCAGACGGTCGTTCAGTTCGGAATAAAAAACAACAACCCCGACGCAAAACAGTTCAAGTATCTTGACGAATGAGTAAACGGCTAACGGAACGGATAAGGAAAACGGTATATCAATAACGAGCAGCAAAAATATCAATGCGACAAATTTGTTTTTGAAAAAAAGAACGATGTTCTTCAGCGATAGGAAGGTTAAGACGACAGCGATGATATCGGTAAGATATAGGGTCGGCGCCAGATAATCGACCCGTACACCCGAAAGATAGGAAAATGGAAAAAAGAAATGTTTCCCCAGCTGGGTAGGGAGAAGAAGGATAAACAAAAATAGCAATATTCGCGAAAATCCGTTTTCCAAATCCGCGAAAATCCGTTTTTTTTCAGAACAAGCTTTGTTGGTTTTCCGTTGTTGCCTGCTCCTTTTTTTCTTCACCATGCTGGGAGTTGAAAATTTTTACTACACCGAATACGCCGTCATAGCCCGGATCAACAAATACGTTCCGGTTTCTGATGATCTCGACTGCAGCGCTTAGTTGTTTGCCGCCATGCCGTTCGATTTCCTCATATGGTTTTCTCATGAGAATATCGAACTCGGTCGCGAAGTTTGACGTAAGATCATCATATGATCGTAATGCTTTTATGGGCGATCCTGCGTTGAGTTCGGTCAACACTTCCAGGAGTGGAATGAGGGATACGAACGGTTTCCGTTTCTTTTCCTTGTCGTAGACGAACGTAAGGCCGGCCTTGTTTTTCAGGAACACGAGATCTTCAGGTTCGAAATGTTTGTATGACAGGTCCAGTACGCGGTTCTCGACGCCTATGGTTAACGGATTGTGGCAGACCGGACAGATTTCTCCTTTTTCTTTTACCTCGAGTGCATTATATCGTATGTTGCATGACCTGTGGCCCGACCAGTGATATTTGCCTTCTTCGGGAAAAAATTCAATCGTGTATCCTATTTTCAATCGTCCTCCCGCATCCTGCCTGATTGCGCCAGCTATATCGTTATATGTTACAGAATTCATATCAAAAGGCTCCTGTGAATTAGAAACGAATACGGTTGCCTCCCTTCCTATTTTCGGGCCGGAATGGGCATCCGAAGACGAAATGATCGCTCGGTTATCAAGCTCCTTGATTTGCCAGTTCATTAAAGGGTCCGAACTTAAGCCCGTCTCAATAGCATAAATATATCGCGCATTTTCAGGACCGAAGCATTCTTCAATGGAGTCGAAACCTGATTTGGAGCCAAAGAGCGAAAACCACGGAGTCCAGCAATTGTGAATAGTTGAAACCCACGTTGAGTACGAATGATCTCTTTCAACCTCCAAATTATAAACCATTCCCGAATAAATATTTTTATCTATTTTACGGATAGGTAGATATACATAATCCTGATCCATATACCCATGTCTTCTTGTTATTTTTGCATTAAATCGACTAAATTCTTTTTCCTCTCCGAGTTTGAGAACATCTTGAATATAAGAAAACTTAATCTGATAATTATCAAAATTAGATTTAATTACTCTGCCTTTATAAACGTGTGATTTTAATTGATTATACGAATATTTTTTATTTGCTGAAATATTCGGAATGATCCCCATTCTTAAAGCAATCTTATTTATTGATGAAACAAGCTGTTGAGATAAGGTGTATCCATCGTCTCCGCGAAACCAACCAATAAGAATTTGTTTCTGTTTTTTTATCGGTAAAAAGATCATCCAATGGGGAATTACTTTGTAAGGAGCCCTTTTTATATTTCCAATATAAAAGTTTTTATCGAGGAATTCTGCAACATTTTTTGAATAGAATATAATTTCAATGCTATTAATATTTTTTCTTCTATATATTCTAGAATGTGTAATTCCAAATACCTTTTTCATTAGTTCTATTACTTCTTCAGAATATGCCGTTTCTTTTGCAGAAAAGGTGAAAGTTATTCCTCCTTTCGAATCAATACATCCTTCAGAAAGAAAATAACCAACGAGAAGGCAAAAGTCTTCGTTAATTCTTATGTTTAAACCGGCATGATTAATATACTCTTTATCGAGTGTCTTTCTAATGATTGGAAAACAAATAAAATCATTAATCTCCAGTTTATTTGCAGGAATCCATTCTTTTTTATAATTTTTATAATGTTTTTTGTAGCATCTTTTCAGGTGTTCCCCAAAAGGTATGCATGTGTCTCCGGTGCAGGAACATTTTTTGATTGTTTTAATTGCTAAGAATGGATGTTCGCCCGTTGTTTGGATTCCTTGAGAATAATACCAAGGAGTGACGGTATAAAGGAGTTCGTTAACTCTTCTCTTATATGTCTGTTCAACTTTTCTATAATAGCCGGTATGAGAAAGAACATAATCATTATGGTTTATTGTTTCGATTCTTTTAAGTCCGTTTTTTGTTTCGATAAGTTCATGGGGAGGGAGACAGTGCGCCGGCACGAATAAGATATTCTTGTCGATTTCCAGAACCATTTCCAATAACTCATCCGAAGGAATACCGACAATAGGTCGTCCGTCAGACATAAGATGGGCCCCTTCTTTTTCGAGCGCTTTTATGACTTTTTCGCAGACTTCAAGTGATGGGGAAAAAATGAGGTTGTGAACTCTTCTGACCTTTCCTCCTTGCGAATAGATGCTTGAGATTTCCGCGGAAAGGAAAAAAAGCACATCGTGTTGTTGTTCGGATGACGGCTGTTTTAATCTATATATTCCCGGATTTATTTCCTTGAGATTTTCTTTGAGGTGACGGAACCACAATGGATGGGTCCAGTCGCCGGTCGCAACTACATTAATTCCTTTTCTCGAAGCCCAACGGCCTATCTCGAACAGATCCATTTTTTGGGACACTGCCCGCGAATATTTCGAATGGAGTTGTAGATCTGCGATAATCTGCATAGTCGAATTGTATACCATTCTTACGCTGCTTTGCAAACGATCGGATGATAAAAGCAGCTTAGAAGGGCATATACCGTAGCAAATTTATTTGCTTACGGTATAACAAATTATGGGGAAGATGGAAGGTTTTTTACGAATTCTTCGAATCTGTCGAGCCCTTTTTTGATATTTTCGTCGCTGGTTGCATAGCTGAAACGGATACAATGGTCGTCGCCGAATGCTTTACCCGGAATAACCGCCACATGGTTTTTTTCAAGAAGGTGCTTACAAAACTCAGCCGAGCCGTGGACTCGTTTAGTATATAAACCCGAAACATCTGGAAAAACATAAAATGCGCCATGAGGTTTTTCAACCTTAACTCCTTTGATTTTTAGGAGACGATTAAATATATAATCTCGTCTTCGTTTGTATGCATCACGCATTTGCTGCACGGTTTTTTGAGGGCCAGCCAAGGCCGCTAACGCTGCTTTTTGTGCGATACTGTTTGGGTTTGAAGTTGAATGGTCTTGTAGAGCTGATGCTGCCTTAATGATCTCAATTTCACCGGCGCAATATCCGATCCGCCAACCGGTCATGGCATATGCTTTTGAAACGCCGTTTACCGTGATCGTGAGATTTTTGATTTCTTTACCCAATGACGCAATGGAAACATGGGTTCCCTCATAGATAAGTGACTCATATATTTCGTCACTGATAATAAATATGGAATACTTGACGCATATTTCCGCAATTTCCTTAAGTTCCCGTTTGGAATATACAGCTCCTGCGGGATTAGAGGGAGAGTTTAATAACAAGACTTTTGTTTTTTTTGTTATTGATTTTTTAAGTGTGAATGGAGTGATTTTGAAATGATCGGTTTTTAGGAATATACATTTACCGCCGGCAAACTTGACCATTTCTTCATAGCTTACCCAGTAGGGAGTAGGAATCAGTATCTCATCTCCTGGATTTACTAACACTTGGATAATGTTATATAAACACTGTTTTGCACCGGTCGAAACAAGGATATTTTCCGGTTTATATTCCAACCCATTATCTCTTCTGAATTTCGCACATATTGCCTGTTTCAGTTCAGCAATTCCGCTCGTTGCCGTATACTTGGTAAATCCATTTTTGATTGCTTTGATGGCAGCTTGTTTGATGTGTCCGGGCGTGTCGAAATCAGGTTCTCCTGCTGCAAATGAGATAACATCGATACCATTTCGTTTCATTTCCTTTGCCTTGGCCGTTATGCCTAATGTTGGTGAGGGAGCGATATGTAGGGCTTTTTTGGAAATCATCTGGAACATTCTACAAAATAATTTGGTTCAAATACAAGAGCAGATGAAAGAATTAGTTTGGTGATTTTAAGGTATAATCGGATAACTCTATTATGAAGACAATCCACCGCGTTGTTCTTGTGTATGTCGTTGATTCCCACATGCATAAAGAAGATGCTATAAAAGATCTTGAGGAATTGAAGTCATTGGTGGCTACCTATAAAGGTATTGACGTGGTTGACGTCATCCAACACCGGACCAGTCCTGATAAGGCTACTTTCATCGGGTCCGGAAAAGCGGCGGAGTTGGCGGAAACAGTAAAAAGCAAAAAAATCGATATCGTGGTTATTAATGCGATCGTTAGTGCAAGTATGCTCTTTAACCTGACCCAAATCCTTTGGACAAAAAATCCCGAAATCCAGGTCTGGGACAGGATCGACCTTATTCTCAATATTTTTGATCTCCACGCCCACACGACCGAAGCAAAACTACAGATTGAGATCGCCCGGATGCAGCATATGGGTCCGAGAATGTATGGTCTCGGATCATATTTTTCCCGCCAGGGCGGTGGTATAGGCACTAAAGGCATAGGAGAAACCAATATCGAACTCATGAAACGTCATTGGCGTGACCAAATCAAAAAGAAACAGGATATACTGGAGAAAATTTCTCTCCAGCATCTCGCCCAACTTGAGCGGAGAAAAAATAACAATCTCGTTTCCGTTTCAATTGTCGGCTACACGAACGCGGGTAAAACTTCGCTGTTTAATCTCTTAGCCAAAAAAATGAAAATAGTCGAGAATGCTCTCTTCGTCACCCTGGATAGCGTTTCAGGAAGGCTCTACCTGCCGGAGTTAAAAAAAGAAGTCACTGTTTCCGATACGATCGGTTTTATCAGGGATTTGCCGCCTTCGCTTATAAATTCCTTCAAGTCCACACTTATGGAATCCATCCACGCAGACATTCTTCTTCATGTCATTGATATCAGCGACCCAAAGATGAACGAAAAAATCGAAATCGTAGAACAAATTCTTTCGGAAATCAAAGTGAAAACAAAAAAAATTATCTACGTGTTCAATAAAATCGACGCGTATGAGGGAGACGGGAAAAAGATATTAGAGGAGATAAACAATAAATATTCGCACTTCTCCCCGCAGTTCATATCGGCAACGACGGATTACGGAATAAAGAAACTGATTAGTGAAATCGAAAAAAATTTAAAAAAATAGTGGAGATGCCGGGAGTTGAACCCGGGTCCGGGGAAACACCCATAAAAAAGTTTAGTCAGGGATAGAATATTTTTGACTCGATCCCGGTTACTGAAATATCCAAAAATCACCGGGAAGCCGGTTGAGGGTTTATCGGACTTTCAGACCAACCGAAAACTTCCGATTATCCTATTCCGATTGGTTTATCTCTTATTTAAGTTGAATCGGACAAAACCTAAAAAGAGGGAATTAGTTATATGCCTGGACAGTTTGAAAGGCAAAAGCCCCTCTATTGGCCAAGAAATAACTTTCTTCCGCTGTTAGCTTTTGGCTATCAGTTAATTTTTTCCGTTTAACGCACAGGTGCGCCCTAACCTTTTTTAAAAGTGCAGATTCCTCGTCGATACCTATCATCCCCCGTAAAATTTCAAAACTATTGAAATTTTGCGGGGTAAACCCATCAGATTCATCAATGAGTTTTTATTTTTTCATCCACTCTTTTGCCTCACGTTTTTCTTCCAGTTCTATGTCCCTTTTCTTCACCAATTTTCGCTTTTCGATATCTCTTTTTCCTTTGACCAAAGCTATTTCCAACTTGATCAGACCGCCTTTATTATAGCAGGAAACAGGGGCTAAAGTCAACCGGCCGCCGCTTGCGATTTTAGTCCTTAACCGCAGTAATTCCTTTTTATGCAACAATAATTTTCTGCTTCTTTTCTGGTCGTATCCGGGAACACGGGCAAACTCATATAAGGATATCTGAGCGTTTACCAGGTAGGCTTCTGATCCCAGAATTCTTACGAATGCGTCGTCCAATTTTAATCTTCCCGCTCGGACGGATTTTACCTCTGCGCCCATAAGGGATATGCCCGCCTCAAGCTTCTCGATTTCTTCATACTCCCTATGGAACTTCCTGTTGATGATTTTCATGGTTCGGCAAGCTCACCATAAATTATTGGTAAGCCTTACTATATTGTTATTGTAGCAGATACAAGCAGCCTGATTTACCCCGTAACTTCATACTAAGCCTGCTAACATGAATTAACTTTGTTTTAATTGGAGTTGTTTGACGTGGAGCAGAAGGGACGGGGTTTGCTATAATGAACGGAAATGAAACAAATAGATAAGGAACAGGCATATAAAAAATCGATAAAGGAATTGCGACCTTTATTGAAAGGTGAGAACAACAGGATTGCAAAAATGGCAACAATCAACTGTATTTTGAAGGATAATTTTCCATATTATTTTTGGACAGGATTCTATCTGGTTGAAAACGGAGAATTGATTGTGGGTCCATATCAGGGGACGCTGGGGTGCCTGCATATAAAATTCGGTAGAGGCGTTTGCGGTACATCGGCAGCTTCAAGGAAAACAGTAGTTGTGCCCGATGTCCATAAGTTTCCAGGGCATATTGCCTGTGATTCCAGATCAAACTCGGAGATAGTCGTACCGGTATTTGCAGGAAAAAAACTCATTGCTGTTTTTGACGTTGACAGCGTGAGTAAAAACTCATTTAATGTCGCTGATCAAAAATATTTAGAATCTCTCTTCAGTGAATTCTTTTAATCGATATCAAATCTGAACATTTTCTCGGTAAATTTTCCTCCGTTTTTTTCATAGAATCGGTGAGCTTTTTCCAATTCCAGTCCACTATCCAATTTAATGACTTTGATATTATGGTCAGTGCAATATTTTTTGATTGTAGAGAGTAGTTGTGTACCAATTCCTTTTCCGCGGAGGTGTCTGGCTATAACAAAATCTTCAATATGTCCACGGTGCCATCCATGGCGAATATTGGGGATCAAATAAAAAGTAGCCAGTCCGATAAGTTTTTCATTTTCTTCCGCAAGAAATATCAAAATATCTTTTCGGGAGATAATTGAGTCGAATATCGGGCCACCGACTTTTTGGGCTTCTGTATTATGTGGATCATATCCTCTGAGTTTGTTTACTTCTTTACCAAGCTCATCAAGGAGTTTCAAGACACTAGCCTTGTCATCCTTTGTCGCAAGACGAATATTCATACATATAATTATACTCTATCTTCATACCTCGATTTATCTTTTTGTCATTCATATTGCATTTCTCATATGCGTTTCATATAATAATGTTTTATGAGCGTATCTCCGGTATGTTTTAATATATTCAGTGTTTTATCGGTTCATACGCGGTTCATAATCTTCCAATATTTAAAAACCAACGGTCACCTGACCAATATTTCGGATTTGGTAAAGCTTGTCGGCCTATCCCAACCTACGGTTACGTTCCACGTCAATCAGCTGGTAAAGGCGGGGCTGCTGAAAAAGGATAAAGTCGGAAGGAATATTTACTGTAAAGTACAACATCACAGAGTGTGTAAAACCTGTCCGCTTGCGTGAATGATATACTTCTCTATATGCAGGTAAAAAGAATCCATCGACCACACTATCATTTTTCCTATGCCACGTCATTCGCAAAACATTATACGACGATAGTCGGCGTACTTGTTTTTATCACGCTACTATTACTAATCCTCTTTCCGTTGTTCGTCCATCCGCGACCCGAGCAGTTTAACACTATTTCGTTGTATGGACTGCTGTCTTTAAGTATAGCTACGTTGGTGCGTTTGTTGATTGCCTATATTTTTTCCCTCATTGTTGCCGTTCCTTTGGCTTTGACCATCAACATTCCCGGATTGGAGAAAATACTGCTGCCTTTTTTTGACGTCATCGAGTCGATTCCGGTTTTGGCATTTTTTCCGTTCGTCGTTTTGGTTTTTATCAAATTCCATATGACTGAAGGCGCCGCGATTTTCATCCTGTTCATGGCGATGGTATGGAATATCGTTTTCAGCGCGATAGGCGGTCTCAAATCAATTCCCAAAGAGATCAATGAAGCGGCATTTGTTTTCAAGGCAAAAGGATGGAGGAAACTTTTTCTGGTGACACTGCCGGCTATTTTTCCGTATCTTTTGACCGGCTCCATGCTGGCATGGGCGCAGGGATGGAATATCATTATCGTCGCGGAGGTATTACATACATATATCCCTGGCGGGACTCCGCAGCAAGATCTCAGGGGGTTAGGAAGTCTTCTGGTCAATGCAACCTATCATGCGAATAATGCATTATTCATTTCCGGATTGGTCATCATGATATTACTCATTGCCACTATCAACTTTTTCGTGTGGCAACGGTTATTGCGCTATGCCGAACGATTCAGATTCGAATAATATCATTACGTTTTACCACGTAGTCAAACAGTATAACCCGGCCACGCAGAAACATGCGCTGGAAGGATGCGATCTTGAAATTACAAAAGGAGAATTTTTCTGTTTGGTCGGACCGTCAGGATGTGGTAAATCAACGATCCTGAAGATAATTGCCGGTTTAGAGGATGTGACCGCAGGTAAAGTGGCAAAGCCGGGCGACGTATCCATGGTGTTCCAGTCGGGCGCGTTATTTCCTTGGTTGACCGTCCAGGACAATGCGGAGTTCGGACTTCGGTCCCTGGAGGGGGACAAAGAATCAATAGGGCAAACGGCGACAAAATATCTCAAGATGACAGGGTTGGAAGGATATGAAAACAAATATCCGAGAGAACTGTCCGGCGGGCAGAGACAACGCGTCGGCATCGCGCGAGCACTGGCGGTCAATCCGCAGGTTTTATTATTAGATGAACCGTTTTCCGCCCTTGATCCGATTACTACGGAGGAATTGCATCGTGACCTTCTGGATATTTGGGAAAAAACGAAAATAACCATACTAATGGTGTCGCATCTATTGGAGGAAGCGGTGTATCTTGCCGATAGAATCGGGGTAATGAAAAACGGTAAAATAATCAGCATGGAACAAATCAACCTCAAAAGGCCGAGAAGCAGCGAAGATAAAGAATTTCTATTATTGGTTAAGGACATCAGAAAAAAGTTTTTTTATAATCGTTGATTTGTGGTACGCTGAATATAGCGGATAGAAAACTATAATTGCTCTCCCGCTAAGCGGGAAAGCAAACAGCTTCTAAAGGAGGTGAGAACATGGAAGATAAAATAGCAAAATATATACGGAAACATACGATGACTATGTTCTGGTTAACGGTCATAAGTTTTGTTATCCTGGCAACAGGAGAATATGTTCTGTACAGGAAAGTAATGGCAATCAATAAAATGGTTGCGGAAAGCACTATGCAGCTGAAGGAAGATTTAAGACCAAAATATAACGTTATGATGCAAAAAGGCAAGGTAATGATTGAGCGTAACGGTGAATACGTGCCTTTGGAATCCGACATGATGACCCCGGACGGGACTATGATGATGAAAAACGGAACAATTATCAATCCCGATGGATCGCATATGCAGTTGCAGGAAGGAAAGGTGATTGAATTACAATGATGTAACTGTTGAATGAAAATCGTAGCGACTCAATATCATCTGATATAATTTCTATGACATGCAAACGTTAAATCCTGAAACTGTTTCTTTGCTCATATCTCCGTATATTGTCTATATTTTATTAGCATTGGCGATTGCGCTGTTCGGAGGAATAAGTGTTTTCGTTCTTTCGGGCTTTTCCTTTCATAGAAGTTTCAGGCACAGAAAAACTTTATTGATGATTCTTCTTATCGCACTTGTTATGCCGTTTCTGTTCACCAGGATGTATGAACAGGCTGCCATTCCGACAAGAGCGGAGCAGCGCGTGGAGGTTCAATATCTTCGCATTCAGAAATTGAACCAAACAACAACATTGGTCAGTTTTTCCACTTCATTGCCAGCGCTTGTCTACGCGGAATATATGGATAATTCAACACATGCAGTTTCTCCTGTCTTTCAGGAGAACAAAACGGACAATAAAGTATTGCATGTTTTTGTTATCAGGAATATTGCCGCAGAGCGCGGCTCCGTAATTTTCATTATCAACGGAACAAGATATCTCTATCAAGGTAAGCCGTTGGAAATATGATTAAGGCGCGGTTTTCGTCAGTTGAAGCGCAATGACTGTATTTGGCACCATGAGAACACTTCTTGTCAGAGCCTGATTCTTTATGACCACGGAAGGAATAGCTGTCGTATTTCCGTCAAGATAGTTGAAAGTAAGCGAATATGTTCCGTTCGGCACGTTAATAATGTGCACGGGAACAAGTTCGGTATTTTGGTTTCTTTCATCATAATTCACCAGTACGGCGGTAATTGTATTTCCGTTTGAAGTGGCCATGGCATTGATGTACGTTCCCTCTCCTTGTACTTGCAAGCGTTTTCCCTCAAGAAGATTCAGTAATTCCAACGCATGATAACGCGGCTTTTCCTGTCCCGTATAAGAAAGAATTCCCCATCGTGGACTCGGTCCGTCTTTGATTTCAAAAAGAAACGCATAGGTTACGCCGGAGCCGATAAAGTTACGGATGGAGGCCACTGTATGGGCAGCGCCCACATTGGTATCGGCAATCGGGTTAGGCTCAGAATCATAACTCCACTCACTGATAATGCGGGGAAGGTTTTGATAACGCCGATATTGGGAAGGAGTAAGCCAGTTATTAAGATTGATGATGTCGTCAGTATAATCATCCGCCTTTTTCGAATAGTGGTGCCATGAGATGAAATCCAGTCTCAATTTATTTTGCGTAACGTAATCAAGGAATACCTGTATCCAGTTTTTATACAAAGCTGTAATAGCGGGGCCGCCGATCAAAAAGCGGTATACATTTTTTGCATTGTCCGCCCCTTTTGCCGCGTAATAATAGAGGAGTTTGTAATCCTTGGTGCCGCCGTACAAACTCCATTTGCCGAATGTTTCCAGATCCGGTTCGTTCCAGACCTCATAATAGATGTCCGTTTTCCAGAAACCGGTGATCTGTCCGCATAATCTGTTCGACTGTCCGCTGTAATGCTCTATGGTTTTTTGGACTACGTAGGCCCAGTCATTCCAGTTTGCAGGTTGGGAAATCAGCGATCCGTCAAATGATATGGAAGGAGGCATGTAACCGAGTGAAAAAAACGGCTTGGCCCCGGTGTGGTAAATATCGCAGACGGTTTCATCAAGTTTGGTCCAGTTGAAAACAAGATGTCCCTGGGGATTCCGGGAGACAACGTCATAGTAATCGTAGATATGGTCAAGGCGGATATATTTGGGATATAGTCCGGCGACTTGCGGAACGACATTCTCGAGCATGCGCGCGTCTTTTTCTTCACCGCCTTGCGCAAGAGCTTTCCAACGGTCCGGAAAAGGGCCCAACTTTCTTCCCGCATCGATGACGATATCCGCTTTTACCGCGCTTGCTTTGGAAAAATATTGGAAAGCAAAGAACAATGCAGGTAAAAAAATGATGATGCCAAGGATAATAAATATGATTGTTCGTTTCATCTGATATTGATTTATTGTAGCATGTATTATTATGTTTTTTATGCTTGTAGGTATTATTGCATTCATACTTCAATACTTTCTTACCTTGATAACAAAGATCCAGATCTATCCGGAAATGTTTTTCCTGCCATGGTTGGTTAGCAAGGGGCTTATCCCGTATAGGGATTTCTTCGACCATCACGGTTTCCTGCTGTACTATGTATTTGCGCCCCTTGTTAAACTATGGTCTTTTAACGGCATACGATTCGCCTTTTTTGTTACGCAATCGATCAATTTGTTCCTGGTTTTATATATACTCAAAAAAACGACGTCAAAAACAGGATATGCGATAGGATCTCTGTTATTTATGCTGGTGCAGTTTTTCGTTTCCGATAATATTATATGGTATGAACAGACTATAACAACATGCTTGCTCGTTGCATATGCGCTGCTTTTAAATAAAAAAAGAGCGTGGATTATTGGGATCGCGATTGGACTTGCTTCATTCATAAAACCGACTGCTGCAATTATGATAGTACCAGCGGTTTTGATCCGGCGAAACATCAGGGTTCTTGTTTCATTCCTACTGATGTGGTTGGCGGTTCTGGGTTTTTATTTCTCCCACAATGCAATTGCCGCATTGGTGCACGACCTGTTCCGGTTCAACAACTTTTTCATCCGTCACTATCATGACCGGTATTTTTCCGATGCAAAATTCCTGGCAATGTCCGGCGCAATCCTGTTTTTTGCGGTTGCATACATGCTGTATAAACGAAAGTTAACACACATTTCGATGAGCCTGGCATTTTGCGTTTTGTCCGTAGTTTTTTTCATGTATTTGTATTTCCGGCCCCACCTGTTGCCATCCCTGGCGTTCGGGGTCATCGCCGTTAGCCAGTCTGTCCGATATATGAGGAAAAAGGTATTGTACGGATTCCTATTGCTGATAGCAATCTACAGTCTGGGGATTTGCCGAAGAATGTGGATAGAACATCCTCAGAAAAACACACGGTTTTCCACATCGGATATTGTTCAGCAACAGCATCTTGCCTACATGTTACGCATGCTGGTTCACGACGATAAGAGACTCTATGTGTTCGGCAATAGAGGGGAATTATATTATGTTGTCGACAGACCGCCTCCGATCTATTATCCATTGCTATTTCCGCTTGTTGAGCAGTTCGATACGAACCTTGAATCAACCGCCATCGCCGATCTGGAAAAAAACCATGTTTCCGTTGTGGTTATGCCATTACCGATGGACGAAAATTACAGAAATCTGAAGAGGCTCCAATTGTATATCGTTTCCCATTATCGATTGCTGGCGAAAAGTACCAATTACAAGATATTCGTCAAGTGACTTATTCCCATCCGTACATGCGTTTGAAAATAGCGGTAAGGTATGTACTTTCTTCTTCGGCGTAGATATGGAGCACTTTGAAGACGCCTGTCAGCTTATTATTCGATCTGGCCTGTTTCGTCACATGGATTTCAGCCAGAGCTTTCCAGTCTTCGGTTACCAGCCATATTTGCATAGTATCAGCAAATATTCTGCTTCCATGTTTCTCGAATATATAATGTTTGCCTTCAATTAAGGGTTCTTTAAAATCTAATCTGAGAATGTTATTAATTTCTACTTTGAATCCCATATAAGTAATATTATACGAGTAATGCGGAAATCATGATACCAATCATTCCAATGATGCCGTAGACGGAAAGCTGTTGATTAAACAATACAATTCCCGCAAGATATACGAGCGCGGGTTCGCTTAATAGCAGTATGCTGCTGACAATAGGTTTTAATTTTGCCGATGCGTAGTATAAAAGTGAATATGGTATAACCGAACCTACGATGCCTATTCCAAAGAGCAACGACCAAACAATGATATGGAAATGATATGAAAAGGTAAAAGGGTTAAATAATGATATATGAATAACGTTCATGAATATACCGAATACTAACAAAAATGGAACCGCAAAAAGCCATGAGTAAAATAACGTAATAAAAGGACTGAAATTCATTTCTTTCTTTATTTTTGTTCCCCAGACTATGATTCCTGCGAACACGATTGAATTAAGCCATGCTAAAAAATCTCCCGGATGTATTTGAGAAAGTTCTCCAACTTTCCAAAGTTCGGTAAGTAGCATAACTGAGATTAGGGATATAATAATGGCGACAATATTTTTTTTACTAGGAATGTGTCGAAAGAATAGATATGCCAAAATGACAACTGCTAACGGATATGAATAATTCAATGCAATTGCTTTTGCTATAGGAGTGCCTAAATAAATAGAAGAAGAAAACGTGGTGTATCCCAGCATGATTAGCAGTGCGTTTACTAAAAGATACCAGAAAGCCTTTACGCTTATGCGTAGATGCTTTCTAAAAAAAAGAACGCTGATGAGTAAGGTAACGATACATGCAGTAGCTATTCTCCAGAAGACTTGATTAAACGGATCAATCTGATATCGGGAAAGATATGCGGTGAAAATAGAAAGAGTAGACCATGATATGCCGGAGAGAAGTGCAAAAAAATGATATTTGTATTTTCTGACCATTTAGATCATTATAACAGACCGTTTTGGACTATAATATCAACCCAAGGAGCAAGATTGAAATCATGCAGTGTTTGTTTAGTCGCCGTTTCGAATCCGTAAGCAAAATCCTTTGTCGGATTCGGTCTGTCTATAAGTTTTGCCATATATATATAATCGATCTCGTGCTCGGTATAGATGCTTTTTGGATCCTTTGCTTTGTAATAAATTTTGCCGATTGACAGGGGTTTTTCCTTGATTCCGGTAATGTCGATATTCCATTCCCGTTCCAAAGTTTCAAGGATGGCTTCTTCGTCCTTTTGCAATACATTGTTTTTATATCTCTGATGTGAGGAAAATGTCAAATCATAAAAACCGTCAAATGCAGGATGTTTTCTGTGCTGTAAGACAAATTGTTGTTCGTATAGGAGAATCACCGTAAATCCCCGGTGGAGAATTCCTTGCTCATGAGCCTGCCAGCGTTCGATTTTTTCTCCGATATTATCATCGGAATCGACCTGAGCGATATATTGTTTACTATGATAATAGTCCATGGTCCAGTTCAATTATAGCAGTCTGTTATACATGTACAGGTCTGTTTTTTTTACGGAGGAAGAGCGAATAGACGATGCTAATATATGCAATCATGATGAATAGTTTTGCGACGCTCATCGATTGCTCGATTCCAAAGAGATTGTTGAGCATATGACCCGCATATGTTGAAGAAGACGGTATGAAATTAAGGCGTAAAGGAATGAATGAAGATAAATTTATATGAAAATATCGGATAGCCAATTCGGTAAAACCTCCTTTAACAAACGATGCTCCCAAAAGGATAATCATATATTCGGTGATTTTGAAAACCTTTGAGATGGAAAATTTCATGTAACTAAGAAATGTCAGAAGACCAAAAACTGACGATACGGCAAAACCGAGACTCAGTCCCAACATATTTTCCGCAAACTTTGAGAAAAGCGATGTAGTGGCCGTGAATAACGCTATTTCAAAACCTTCCCTGATGACAAAAAAAACAATCGTGAGAAAAAGTGATATATCGAATATATTCTGCTGGAGTTTCTGGTGAGTATTGATCAGCATCCTTGACCGATGCAACACGAACGATTTGTGTAGAGAAAAAATGACATATGTGATGAAGAACCCCGAAAAAACCATGAGATATGATTCCAGCAACTCGGCCCGTTCCTCGGTCAGGATGAATCGTGCGCGGTCTCCATAAAGATATAAAAGGGTCGGCAGCAGGAATGCGAACACTATTCCCATGATGCTTGCGAGAACAATTTCTTTCTCTCTTTTCAGTTTCAGTTTTTTCGAAATTCCCAAAAATACTCCTATGATCAAAAAAACCTCAAGGAATTCCCTAAGCGAAATAATAAGTGTGGTTAACATACTGATACCTTTTAAGTAATAGTAATATTATAGTGATCAGTATTGTACAATACAATACCATGAATTCGGCAAGAATAGCCAAAATACGGAAACTGCTGGAAACGCAGGAAATCGGTGCTTTGCTTGTCTCAAATTACTATAATATACTATATACCACGGGTTTCAAAACGCTTACGACAGACGAACGGGAGGCTTTTGTTTTGATCACGCAGAACTTCGTCTATTTATTTACCGATGCGCGATATCTCCATGCGGATGCGGGAGTTACTCTGAAACTGCTTGAACAAGGAAAACCGCTAGGCTATCATCTGGCGGAGATAACGGAAAAAGAACGTATCCGGAAGATGGGTATAGAGTCCGAGGATTTGAGGGTACACGAATATATGGTATTGAAAAAACTTTTGTCCTCCGTCGATATCGTTTTGACCAAACGATTATTGATTCGTCTGCGTGCGGAAAAGGATAGTGAAGAAATCAAATCCTTGGAAAAAGCATGTGAAATCACCGACCGATGTCTGGAGACGATCATTCCTAAGATCAAACCGGGCCGGTCCGAAAAATCGATCGCCAACGGGATAGACGAATGGATCAGGGATATCGGATATACATCGGCATTTGATCCTATCGTTGCGGTCAATGAACATTCGTCAATTCCGCATTACAACACGAAAGATGGAGATGGGACAGTACAGACCTCCTCGGTTATTCTCATGGATTTTGGCGTGGAATATCAGGGATACCGTTCCGATATCACCCGTATAGTTTTTATCAACCCGTCGGATGAGATGGTTACAGCGTATAATTCGCTTTTGAAAGTACAAATACAGAGCATTAATGCGGTGCGAAAAGTGAAAGACACAAAATCGATTGACCAATTCTGCAGGAGTTTATATCCTCAATATCATCTAGCGTTATTTTCCCACTCGCTGGGCCATGGGGTAGGGTTGGAAGTCCACGAATACCCGAAATTGTCTGCCACATCAACAGATAGATTCGAGGACAATCAAGTGTTTACCATAGAACCCGGGGTTTATTATCCGGGCAAATGGGGGATGCGCATAGAAGATACGGTCGCATATCGGAATAATCAAGCCGTTCCATTGACAAAATTCACGAAAGACCCGATAATATTAAAATTCTAAATCCAATATCCAGTTTCTAGCAGAACAATTAATGAGCATTATTAAATGGGAAAGTTTGACATTTCATTAGATATTAGAAATTAGGAATTGGGTATTTTATTTT
>CAZFQZ010000018.1:0-18756 GCA_964521305.1 uncultured Gammaproteobacteria bacterium | reverse complement strand
TTTATAGCTCACTACAAAAAAAAATCAAGAGGAATTATACTAATTATCTAAAAAACTTAACATCTCCTTGAAAACTCTTACTGGTTTTGATATAGTATCTAAATCATGAAAAAGTCTTTATCTCTCATTACCCTCATTCTTATTACCCATAAGGGGTGAGGTTCTGATGTAAGATAAAGAAGACCCGCCCCAGACAGGCGGGCTTTTTTGTTGGGTTTGATTGCAAATTAAATATATATTATGAATAACCGTGTATATGTCTTCGACACCACCCTGCGTGACGGAGAACAGGTTCCGGGCTGCCAGTTGAATACCATCGAAAAGATCGAAATAGCCAGGGAACTTGAGAAGCTGGGCGTCGACGTCATCGAAGCGGGCTTTCCCATTTCTTCTCCCGGTGATTTTAACTCGGTAATCGCGATTTCCAAAACAGTGTCCGATCCGGTGATCTGCGCATTGACCAGAGCTAAAAAAGAGGATATTGACGCTGCAGCTGAAGCATTGAAATTCGCTAAACGAAAACGCATCCATACGGGAATCGGCGCGTCCGACATTCACATAAAATACAAATTTAACTCAACCAGAGAAAAGATCTTAGCGCAAGCTATCGAAGCGGTCAAATACGCGAAGAAATTTGTCGAGGACGTTGAGTTTTATGCAGAAGACGCAGGACGGGCAAACAATGCGTTTTTATCCAAAATGATCGAAGAAGTCATCAAGGATGGCGCTACAGTTGTCAACATCCCCGATACAGCAGGATACTGTTTGCCTGCTGAGTTTGGAGCAAAGATCAAATATCTGTTCGAACATGTGAGTAACATTGAGAAAGCAATCGTTTCAGTTCACTGCCACGACGACCTGGGTCTGGCAACAGCCAATGCCATGGCAGGTGTGATAAACGGCGCGCGCCAGATAGAGGTCACCATGAACGGCATCGGAGAGCGCGCAGGCAATACCTCGCTTGAGGAATGCGTCATGGTCATGAAAACACACAAGGGACTGAACGTGAAAACCAATATCAATACCAAACGTATTTCGCCGATCAGCCGTTTGGTTTCGCGCCTGATGCGCATGCCGGTTCAAGCCAACAAGGCAATCGTGGGACGCAATGCCTTTGCCCATTCTTCGGGAATCCACCAACACGGCGTTTTGAAAAACAGGGAAAACTACGAAATCATCGATCCGAAGGATGTCGGCATCCAGGAATCATCCATTATCCTGACGGCCCGAAGCGGAAGGCATGCATTAGAGTTTCGACTGGAAAAACTGGGCTACAAACTGACCAAACCGGAGATCAACGCCGTGTACAAAAAATTCCTGGAGCTTGCGGACAAGAAAAAAATGGTCAATGACGAAGACCTGCAGGTATTGATGGGTGGTAACGGCGTCAAACGGCATACCGAATTAAAACTGCTGGAAATATTTTGCGGAAGCCCAATGGTACCTACTGCAACCGTAAAACTACAACATGACGGATCTGAGCAGACTGCCACAGCTTCAGGAGACGGACCTGTCGATGCATCATACAAAGCAATCGATACGATTGTGAAAAAGAAAGTCAGGCTGGACGAATATCTGGTCCAGGCAATAACCGGCGGCAGCGACGACATGGGAAAAGTCCACGTGCAGGTTACCCACAAGAACCAGAACTATTACGGATTCGGCACTGACACGGACATAGTTGTAGCATCTGTTAAAGCGTATCTAGACGCTCTAAACAAAATTATTTAATTTATGAGCACTATTATGGATACTCTGGTAAATCTTGATTCTATAATCAAAGCAGCTAAGCGACTCGAGGGAGTCGCCAAACAAACGCCGTTACAATATTGCAAAAGGCTTTCGGAACAATACAAGGCAGATATATATCTCAAACGTGAGGATCTGCAGGAAGTACGATCATTTAAAATCAGGGGAGCATACAACAAGATGAGCTCGATGAGTGAAGCGGAAAAAAAGAAAGGGGTCGTATGCGCAAGCGCGGGCAACCATGCGCAAGGCGTCGCATATTCTTGCTCTGCGTTAAAAGTCAAAGGCGTCATCTTCATGCCGGTTACCACGCCGAACCAGAAAATTGAAAAGGTCAGGAAGTTCGGCGGAAAATTCGTTGAGGTCAAACTTATCGGAAATTCGTATGATGACGCTGCCCATGCTTCACATGAGTTCTGCAAAAAAACCCATGCCATTTACGTACACCCGTTCGACGATCCGTACACGATTTCCGGCCAGGGTACGGTAGGTAAGGAAATCTATGAAGAACTCAACGGTAAAATCGATGTTGTTATCGCGTGCATCGGCGGCGGCGGTCTCATATCCGGTGTCGCAATATACATGAAATCGAAAAACAAGAAAATCGTGGTATACGGCACTGAACCTGAAGGCGCAGCAGGAATGATCCATTCCATGAAAAATAACGCGTTGGTTGCTTTGGAAAGCATTGATACGTTTGTCGACGGAGCTGCGGTCAAAAAAGTTGGCTCATTGACGTTTGGCATCTGCAAAAAAAACGTCGACTGGGTCTACAGCATTCCGGAAGGAAAAATCTGCACGACCATGATCGAACTGTATCAGGAAGAGGGAATCATAGCTGAACCTGCCGGAGCTGTTTCGGTATCGGCGCTTGATAGTGTTGCGGAAAAAATAAAAGGAAAAACCGTGGTCTGCGTCATAAGCGGCGGAAACAATGACATTTTGCGCTATCCGGAGATCATGGAGCGAAGTCTGGTGTATCAGGGCCGCAAACACTATTTCCTGATCGAGTTCGCGCAAAAACCTGGACAGTTGAAACGGTTCCTGAATCATGTATTGGGACCGTATGACGACATCGTGCTCTTTGAATACATCAAGAAAACCAACAAGGAAAAAGGGCCTGCACTGGTCGGCATCGAACTCAAGGACAAAAGAGATTTCGAACCAATCCTGCAGAAAATGAAGGAGATAGAATTGAAGTATACTATAATCAAAAATACCGATCTGTTATATAGTTACCTTATTTAAATGAAAAAATCCAAGAAAACATGCGAATGTGAAAAATGTTTATGCGAAACCGATTTGAAATCCAGAAGCTGGCAGCTGACCAGTACTCACGGCAGCGAAGACTGGATAAAACGGGCGCCCGCCAGAGCCATGTTACGAGCAATCGGATTTTCCGAAAATGATTTCGAAAAACCTATTTTGACGTTGGCCTGCCCGTATACCAATGCCACGCCGTGCAACGCGCATATGTGGGACTTGGGACAGATTGCCAAAAAAGAGATGGAAGACCAGGGAGGCAAACCGTTTTTGTTCGGCACGCCGGTTGTCACCGACGGAGAATCCATGGGCATGGAAGGCATGAAATATTCTCTTGTCTCGCGCGAATTGATCGCGGACTGCATCGAGACCATGCATGAGGCATATACCGCTGACGCTTCATTGACTTTGTGCGGGTGCGACAAAACAATCCCTGCCGCTCTCATGCCTTTGGCGAGAAACAACAGCATCGGCATCACCTTATACGGCGGTACTATCTTGCCCGGACAGTATAACGGAGAAGATTTGACCATTGTCAGTACGTTCGAAGCGGTAGGTAAATATTCCGCGCATAAAATGAGCGATGAGGAATTCAACCAGATCGAATCACACAGTTGTCCGGGTTGCGGCGCGTGCGGCGGCATGTATACGGCAAATACCATGGCGTCTGCTATCGAAGCAATGGGAATGAGTCTGCCTGGAAGCGCTTCGCATCCTGCCGTTGACAGAAACAACGTGATATCGGCCAAAAAACGGAAAGACGTCATCGATTCGGTCAAAACCCTATTTTTCCTTTTGAAAAATAATATCCACGCACGGGATATTATGACGAAAAAAGCATTCGAAAATGCCATAACGGTCGGTTTGGCTCTGGGAGGATCCACAAACATGGTTTTACACCTGATTGCTCTGGCCCATGAAGCAAACGTTCCTTTGAATCTCAAGGATTTCACCCGCATCGCAAAAAAGATCCCGTTATTGGGAAACTTCAAACCTTCGGGACAGTATGTCATGGAAGATCTGGACAATATCGGCGGCGTTCCCATGGTCATGAAAATGCTTTTTGATCACGGACTTATTCACGGCGATTGCCTGACCGTAACCGGAAAAACCGTGGCGGAAAATCTGAAAAACGCACCTAAGCGGCCAAACAATCAAAACATAATCTACAGTTTCGAAAATCCATTGGCTCCGACTGACGACCACATCGTCATTATGTATGGTAATCTTGCTCCGGAAGGATCGGTCATGAAGTTAAGCGGCAAAGAAATGCATCAATGGAAAGGTACGGCGCGTGTATTCCATTGCGAAGAAGACGCGCTCGACGCAATCCTTAAAGGAAAAATCAAGAAGGGTGATATGATGATCATCCGATACGAAGGCCCCAAAGGCGGACCGGGAATGAGGGAAATGCTGTCACCGTCGTCCGCATTAATGGGAGCGGGTCTTGGCAAGGATGTTGGTCTTATGACCGACGGCAGGTTTTCCGGCGGGACACACGGAATCATGGTCGGCCATGTCGCGCCTGAAGCACAGGTCGGAGGACCGATCGCTCTTGTCAAGGAAGGCGATACCATCAGTATAAACATCGATAAGCGTACTATAGATTTGAACATCACCCAAGAAGAGATGGAGAAGAGGAAAAAAGCATGGAAAGCGCCAAAACCACGGTATAGCCGCGGCATTCTGGCAAAGTACGCAACCCTAGTTTCAAGCGCATCAAAAGGCGCTGTTACCAGTTAATCATCATATTTTCATATGGAAAACAAAACAATTTCCACTGACAAAGCTCCAAAAGCAGCGGGTCCGTATTCTCAAGCAGTTACAAATGGCAGTTTGATATTTTGTTCCGGTCAAATCGGTATTGATCCGAAAAATAATACCTTGGTTGAAGGAATAGAAAAACAGGCAGAGCAGGTTATGCATAATCTCCTGGAATTGTTAAAAGCAGCTCAATCAGATTTTGATCATGTGATGAAAACAACTATTTACTTGTCCGACATGAATAATTACGCAAAAGTAAATGAAATTTATGGATCATATTTCAAAAAAAACAAGCCCGCGCGCGCGACCGTTCAGGTTTCCCGCCTGCCGAAAAATGCATTGATTGAAATTGACCTGATCGCCGTTAAGAAATAAAAGCTCATATGTACAATCGTTTAATCGATTGTACATGTTTAAAGCTTAAGTGGATATTCATCACGAAAGGATCATTCGCCGACCACCGCGGAACAGTCAAAAAGGGGGTATTTCGTAGTAAATGGAAAAGGTTCTCAGCATGCTACAAAAAACAAGCCCGCAGGCTGTGAATTGATATCCTGCCGGTGCGGCAAAGTTATTCTCACGAAAAAAAATAATGATTACTCGAATATCAGGAATAATAAGTTCGGTCTTTCCGGACGACATCAACACCGATGATATTATTCCTGCATGGACATTACAGGAATCGACTGAACACTCGTTCTTCAAACAATACGCATTCAGTAACTATGATCAGCAATTCGTGAAACGCTCTGCAAAACACGAAACCAATGTCGTCGTAGCCGGCAAAAACTTCGGCTGCGGTTCTTCACGCGAGCAGGCTGTCTATGCGCTACAGGAAAACAGCGTAAAAGCAGTGATCGCCGTATCCTATCCTGATATTTTTTATAGGAACAGCCTGAATAACGGCCTTGCCCTGATTCTTGTTGGCGACGTATCGATGTTCAAATCAAACAAACCCTTGACCGTGGATCTGGAAAAAAGGAGAATTCTATACGAAAAAAAATCCTATCCCATCTTGAACTCCGAAGAAGACATCAAAACATTTTCCCTGGGTGGAAAAATCGGCAAGATCAGAAATCATCTAAAAACTATCCTTACCTCCAGTCAGCCTACGGGGTTGCCAACGGGGCATGGCAACAAGCTGAAAATGGACAAAAAACCCCAGACAATCGTGGAAAAAATCGTTTCCGATCACGCGGGAAAAGCAATGTATGCCGGAGACGAGCTGGATTTACCGATCGACATCTTGTTTTTCAACGAAGTTATCGGTCCGCCGGCAATAAAGGATTTCGAAAACCATTTCGGGGACGTGTTCAAAAAACTACACAGGAAACTCAAAGTCTTTGATGCAAAGCGCGTATTTTTCATTCCCGACCATACGGTTCCGTCTTCGTCAGTCAGCGTTTCCGAAGGAATAGATCTCATGGAACAGTTTTGTAAGGAACAGGGGGCCAAATGCTACAAGGAAGGTGACGGAATAGAGCATGTGGTATTGATCGAGGATGGATATATCGTACCTGGAGAAATAATTTTGGGAACCGATTCGCATACTGACACGAACGGCGCATTCAACGCGCTGGCATTTGGTGTGGGAACTACCGATGCGTCATATGCATTAGGAACAGGCCATTTGTATGATTTCCAAATACCGAACACCATCAGATTCAATCTGAAAGGGTCGTTCAAAAAAGGAGTTTACGGCAAAGATCTGATTTTATATCTCATCGGGAAACTTGGAGTTGACGGTGCATCGAAACGCGTCATAGAATTCGGCGGGCCCGGTTTGAAAAACGTTTCCATTGAGCAACGCATCACCATTGCCAACATGGGCGTGGAAATGGGAGCGCGAACCGCAATCTTCGAACCAGATACGCAGATGGAATCATATCTCAAAAACAGGGCGAAGTTTCCATATAAGACATATAAGCCTGATCCGGGATGCCAATATGAACGAGTAATCGATGCCGATCTGTCTGAACTGGAACCTTGTGTAGCGTTTCCGCACAAACCGGGCAATGTAACATACGTTTCCAAAATGCACGCATACATGAAACAGACTCAGAAAAGTAAAACCATGGATATCGCATCGGTGACAACGCTCAAAATCAACGACGCATTTTTGGGCGCGTGCACCAATGGCCGGTATGAGGATTTCGTAGAATCGGCCAAAATCATCAAGGGAAAAAAAGTACATCCTGACGTAAACTTCGTAGTCATCCCGGCATCACGCAACGTCTACTACAGGTTGATGAAGGAAGGAATTTTGCAAATATTCGCCGAAGCAGGCGCAAATATCGAGTCGTCCAACTGCGGCCCGTGTTTCGGAAAACACATGGGTGTGATCGGCAGAGGAGCGCAGATGATTTCTTCGTCCAACAGGAATTACATCGGCAGGATGGGATCAAGAGAAGCGAAAATATTCCTGGCGTCGCCTATTACCGTAACTGCCGCTGCAGTCGCGGGAGAAATTGTTGATCCGAGAAAATATTTATGAAAAAACATATCGCCGTATTGCCGGGAGACGGAGTGGGACCAGAGGTAATCAAGCAAGCAATCAAAGTCTTGAATGTCATCACAAAAAAATACCATCATGAATTCTCATATAAATACGGACTTATCGGCCATGCGGCAATCGAAAAAACCGGCAATCCGTTTCCGGACGAGACGAAGAACCTCTGTGATACATCCGATGCGATACTTTTCGGCGCGATCGGCGATCCGAGATATGACAACGATCCGAATGCAAAGGTCAGACCCGAACAAGGACTTCTTGCAATGCGTAAACACCTTGGATTATACGCCAACGTCAGACCGATACGGGTTTTCGACTCCATGATAAACCAATCACCGCTCAAACCGGAAATAGTAAAAGGCGTCGACTTTGTGGTTGTCCGGGAACTTATTGGCGGAATATATTTTGGTAAACGGGGAAGAACGAATAACGGAACAAAAGCCTTCGACACGTCAGAATATTCAAAAAAGGAAATCGAGCGGGCAGCAGGATACGCATTCGATCTTGCAATGAAACGCAAAAAGAAATTGACCCTGGTAGACAAAGCCAATGTCCTCGAAACCTCGCGTTTGTGGCGCGAAACAGTCCAGAAACTCGCACGTGCATTTCCCTATGTCGAAACCGGTTTCATGTTTGTGGACAACGCATCCATGCAGATCATCAAACGGCCTGCAGAATTCGATGTCATTCTGACCGAAAATATGTTCGGCGATATCCTGACCGATGAGGCATCGGTATTAGCCGGTTCCGTCGGTTTACTCCCATCCGCGTCACTTGGAGATACGACATCCCTTTTCGAGCCCATCCACGGATCCTATCCGAAAGCAGCAGGAAAAAATACCGCCAATCCTATTGGAACGATACTGTCTGTCGCAATGATGTTGGATTACGGTTTCGGATTGAAAAAAGAAAGCGACGACGTCTACAAGGCAGTAGAAAAAACGCTCTCTGAAGGATTCGGAACTAAGGACGTCAGGAAACACGATCCTGAAACAACCTCCTCCCTGACCGAAAACATCATCCGCAATATCTGATAAAATGATAGCGAATGAAAAAATACCTGATCGTCATGTATCTCTGCTTGAAACAGATTTTCGTATACCGGTTGAGTTTCATCCTGTGGCGGGCGCGCAATATTTTTTATCTGATCTTCATCTATTTTCTATGGACGAGTGTTATGTCCGGCAGACACACGATCTTCTCGTATTCCTATGAATCCCTTATCACCTATATTCTGACCATCAGTCTTATTTCGTCTTTCGTCATGGGAACAAAAACCAGCGATATCGCCATCGACATATTGAGCGGAAACATAGCGAACGACTTCCTCAAACCTATTTCGTATTTCAGATATGCGATCGCAAAGGAAATAGCCGACAAAGGAATCAATCTGTTTTTTTCCATTATCGAAGTCGCCGCCCTCATATTCATATTCAAACCGGGTATTTTTGTCCAGACCAACCCGGTGAATTATCTGTTTTTCTTCATTGCGCTGTCGATCGGTTCGGTTATCTCTTTTTTCATTTCCCTTATGCTGTCCTGTCTTGCATTCTGGTCAAATGACATCTGGGCTCCACGCTTCATATACATCACCATATCGAGCCTTCTCGTCGGCACATTCTTTCCTTTGGATATCCTGCCGAAATTTCTGTACACACTTTTGCTCCTCACTCCATTTCCATACCTCATGTATTTGCCGACAAAAATATTCGTCAACGGTATTTCGGCGCAATTGTTTTTCCCGTTGCTTATGGCCGTCGCCTGGTCAGGCATACTATATATACTCAGTATCGTGATATGGAACTACGGTGTTAGAAATTACAGCGCGTACGGTAGATAGAGATTTATGAAACACAACTTGAAGGTTTTCTGGACATTAAGCCTTTACAGTATTAAAATAACGTTCCAGCACCGTGTCGGCTTCATCTCGTTTCTTACCGGTAAAATCATCAGGTTCGCGTTTTATTTCGCTTTCATCTATTTTCTCGTTTCGAAAACAAAATTTCTCGCAGGCTATACGGTCAACCAGACTCTGGTGTTTTTTCTCACTTTCAACCTCATCGATACGCTCGGTCAACTCCTGTTCCGTGAAGTCTACCGATTCAGGCCAATCATCGTTACCGGAGAATTCGACGGCATACTTCTGCGACCGATCCATCCGTTCTTCAGGATACTGATCGGCGGCGTCGACATCCTGGATGCGATCATGATCATCCCGTATATCCTGCTTCTGTGTTTGTTCATCGCTCTCCTTCCGCAGTTGAAATTATCCGATATTACCTTGTACATCGTTCTGCTTATTAACGCAATGCTCCTCATGACATCATTTCACATCGCCGCGCTTGCCATCGGTATTTTGACAACGGAAATCGACCACGTCATGATGATTATCAGGGATTTCACGCGCATGGCTTCGATACCGATCGATGTGTATCAGGAGCCTGTCCGTTCGTTTCTCATGTTCGCCGTTCCGGTCGGCGTCATGATGGCGTTGCCGGTCAAAGTCCTGTTCGGATTGTTCACCCTACAAACCCTGATGCTAAGCGGTATTATTTCATTGATATTTATTTTCGGTTCTCTGTGGCTCTGGAATTACAGTCTGAAAAGATATCAAAGTTGGGGAGGATAACGATATGATAACAGTCAACAATCTCACTAAAATCTATCATACGCAAATCAAGACGCACAATATGCTCAAAGACGTATTCTTCAGGCAGTATAAGGAAAAAAAAGCGCTCGACAGCATCTCGTTTCATATCGGCGATGACGAAATGGTTGGTTTCATCGGCCCGAACGGGGCAGGCAAAACAACAACCTTGAAAATCCTTTCCGGTATCCTGTTTCCTACTTCCGGCATTATTAATGTCCTCGGATATACCCCGTCTGACAAAAACCGCCAATTCCTGAAACAGATTTCGTTTGTCATGGGTCACAAAAACCAATTGATCTGGGAATTGCCGGCCACAGACAGTTACCGATTACTCAAGGAAATATATGAAATTGACGAGCGGGATTACGAAGAATCCCTGCATGAGTTAACCGAATTACTGCATGCAAATGACATCATTAACCAACCTGTCAAAACATTGTCGCTCGGTCAACGCATGAGGGCGGAAATCATTGCGTCCCTGTTACACAGGCCAAAAATTCTTTTTCTGGACGAACCGACTATCGGACTCGATATTTTCGCGCAGACCGCAATCATTGAATTCATCAAAGCATACCAGCAAAGATACAAACCTACCATTATTCTTACATCCCACTACATGCAGGACGTTGAACGACTTGCTAAACGTATTTTGGTCATTGATCATGGAAAACTGCTGTACGACGGAAAATTCAAAAATCTCATCGAACAATATTCTCAGCTTAAACTCATCAATATCACGCTCCTAAACGCCTTACCTAAAAAATTCATATTGCCCGGTTCAATTAAAAAATACGATTACTCATTTCCCCAACTTAAACTTGTCACTTCAAAAAATGAAATTGTGGGAACGCTTTCGTATATCCAAAAACAGATCGAATATACGGATGTAACGATCGAAGACGAGCCGATCGAAGAAATAATAAAGAAAATATTCGTTCAGGAAAAAAGGTAAGTTTTACTTTTTCTCAAAATACAGCGTCACCACCGAAGAGATTGTTTGACTTCCAGGTTCCAATTCAGGGCCGGAACCTGCTGAGTTCAACGATACAGCTCGAGCTACCGGATAAAGTGTTGGAGATGACGGACTCGACTCAACAATATTGGTGATTTTACCCAGTTTTATACCCAGTTCAGCTGCGAGTTTTTGGGCCTGATCCTTGGCGTTCTGGATAGCTTTATTTCTCGCTTCTTCCCGGTACGTTTCCGGATTTTTTACTTCATATCTTATACCGTTAATCTGATTGGCGCCTGCATCGGTCACACCGCTCACAACCTCTGACAACAACGACCTGTCTTTTACCGTTACCTTAACCGTCGCATTACCGGTGTAACCTGATATTGTGCGCTGGTTGGTATTAAAATTGTATTCCGGATTTATGGAGTAATTTGATGTTTTGATATCAGCTTTCTTTATTCCCAATGCGCTCACGTTCTGGATGATTTTATTATTCACGTCATCAATTTGTTTCTGGACCGCATCGACCGACTGCCCGTTTGCAACGGTTATTCCCGCATCGACATACGCAGTATCAGGAATTGCTTCGACCTGTCCTTCGCCGATGACCGACAATTCCGTTGAACGCGTGGTGGTTACGATGTCCAGTGGGTAGGAAATATCGAATATTTTGATCAAAAACAGCGAAACGACGATGACGAGTACCGTTCCCGCACCATACCAAACGTTTTTCATATATATAGTATGATATCCCTTCACCGAAGAGTCAACACGTATCGAAGATGATTCCATCTCCATATCTAACGCATACGCTGATATATCCTTATAACCGGATGGTCAAATACCGTCCACGTTTCTTCTGCTTGTTCATCGGGGAACTGGATTAACGTGTTTCCCAGAACCGTTAACTTCGGATAGGAAGTAAATTCCGCGACTTTCTTGAACCCTAAACTTCCGTTAAACAAGCTCCGATAATATTTGCTAAGCAAGGGATATTCCGATTGCACAGTTGTGCACTTCCTGCTGATCAACGCTTCAAAATCAAAAGAGGGAACCCTGCCTTCCTGTTCACACGTATGGTTGGCAAAGATTCTCCTGGAAGGAACAATGATGTAGTCCGCGAACTTGAGATCATAGGCGAGTTGGGATTGCAATTCCGGGCTTCGGTCCAGATCGTAAAAATTAAAGGAGACAACGTTATATACAGGGTAAGCTATGGCTGATGATTGCAGCTGCGGAAGAGGTAAATCGACAACATTGGCAGTTTCAGAGAGGATCATGGATCCTGCGGGGATATGGGTATAAATCCATGCGGATGCTTGTAACCGAACGTCCTGATTTTGGTATACGGATATATAGGCCACCCCGGGGATGATTGATACCAATGTTAAAAGTAAAAAAACAAAAAATTTTATGCATATCTGATCCTTTTGAGTTTTAAATTGCCATTTTGCATTTTTAGTGCCGAATTTTGAACGCATCCGATACATAAGATGTACTACCCAATCATGCATCTTAACTAAAAATAAAACGGCAATTATTACAATCAAGGGAAATGTCGGCGCCATGAATCTCGTCCATTTGGTGTACAGGAACGCCTGTGAAACAAAATACGAACCCCATGCAAATCGCAACAAATCAATATCTGGCTTTTTCCAAGGCAAGAATGCGAATCCGAAAACAAACAGGATAAGAACCGGCATGCCGACGGCATACGGAAACATATCCTTGAACTGGAATAAGACCGGAAGAGCGTAATTGAATTGTCTTGAATAGAATACTTTCGCCATTCCTGTCGCAACATTGCTCTCATAGGAAATCGACGACACAAATTCATTGAACGAAATGAAATTCTGCGGTGAAGAAATCAAAAAAATGAAACCGGCGCCAAAAAAAAGTGCAGTCATGATAATGGGAATATTCAACGGTTTCGTTTTTTTCTTGCGGAATAGGATGGCAACCAGCGGCGTAAGGATAAAAACCGCGCTCGATACCTTGGTACCCAATGCCAACCCAGCACACACGGAGATTGCGATGACAAAATGACGTATCTTTAATCTTCCTTTCAAGAATAAAAGCGACACATACAATATCGCGCTGTAAAAAAACATCAGGAGTGATTCGGTCGTTCCGAAATGGGCAAACTGGATAAGGGCGGGAGAAAAAATTATTATAAGCAGCGAAAGTAAGGTATAAGGCCGGTAGTATCTTCTGTCTTCATTATGATGAAGGAAGAGTCGGACGATCATCAACATAATAAATACCGTCAAAACAGCGGCGATCGCCGAAATGGTCCGCAACGCCATGGTTGCTTCAATGAAACCGATGGGTTGTCCAACCGCATTGATTATGAAATGATAGATATCAATACCGATATAACTTACATAAAGGGGGAATTGGCCGTACGCGAAAAAATGGGGGTTGAGACAGTTCGAAGGTTTGAAGGTTTGAAGGTTTGAAAGGTTACAATTCAACGATTGAACCGCAATCGCCATATTACGTTCATCCGGATGCATGGGAAACGGCAATCCCCAACCCAGATTAACAAACCTGGAATAAACCAATAATCCAATCGCCGATATCCACATTACTATCCTCAAGAGCCTTTTCCAGTTGCATTTTCGCATTTATGAATTATAATCTTTATAATTGTTATAATTATTATAATCCAATAGCAACACTCATGACCACGTACGAATTAGTATTTCTTCTGAATGAAGAAGCGGATATATCATCGGTCAAGCAGCTCATAGAATCATTATCGGGAAAACTCGTGAAAGAGGAGGCGTGGGGAAAGAAGACGCTTGCATATATCATCAAAAAAGTGCGATCCGCCTTTTTCTTCGATTGGATGTTTGAAATTGATGCAAAGCAAACCGCCGAGCTGAGAAAAAAACTCAATTTCAACGAAAAAATACTTCGCTATCTATTATTAGTTTCAGAAGACTAGATTATCATTTCACGCGACACGAAATAATGGCAAGCAGATCTTTGAACAGGGTAATGCTGATTGGGAATCTGACCAGGGATCCTGAGTTGAAATATATTCCCTCGGGCACCGCGGTATGCACGTTCGGTGTCGCAACCAACAGGTCATGGACGACCAACGACGGACAAACGAAGGATGAAACCCAATTCCATAGGATCGTTGCCTGGCAAAAACTAGCCGAACTGTGCGGGAAATTGTTGACCAAAGGAAAAAAAGTATTTTGCGAGGGAAGAATCACGTACCGCACCTTCACCGGCAAAGACGGACAACAGCGCACCATTGCCGAAATCGTCCTTGACGACTTTATCGTTTTTGGCGACGGAAAACGGGCAGCGGAGGCAGATAAAGCTGCGGAAGAGAGCGCTGCCGGAGAAACGGAAGCACCGGTCGAAGAAACAGCATCTGAACCGAAACAAGTTGGGGAGTCAAAACAGAAAGGCGAGAAAAAAGAATCCGAGAACGAGACCGTAAATCCTGACGACATACCGTTCTGATCACGAAACACGAAACTTGTAACACGCAACACAAGAAGGGAATTCTTGTGATACATGTTATATGTTACACGTTACATGAATTATGCAGTGTTTTTTTTGCCAATATAGGGTTGACCCGTCATTTAAAGACATCGATAATCTCGTGAAATTTCTTTCTCCACGGTTCAAAATCGTAAGCCGGGAGCGTTCCCACGCGTGTGCAAAACATCAACGCAAACTGACGAAAGCCATCAAATATGCGCGTTACCTCGGACTCATTCCATACGTATCCTACCAGGGTTTGAGATAAATCGTATTTTTCTACTCAATTCTCCATATTCCATACTCTATTCTTTTTAGTATAATGGACAATATGGTTTTTTCTGTCCATATTCCCGACGGCGTCAAATTGCTGATTAAACAAGGGCAACACGCGGATTTCACCACACCGTTATACGAAATCGCGAAACAGGAGGATTTCGATATCCAAATCGCGCAGAAATTGGGAGTCCCACCCAATACGATCTTCCGGTATCTCAAAAAGTTCGTCGGGGAGGAAATAAAAAAAGGAGATACGCTCGCAACAAAAAAAACATTTTTCTCGACCAAAAAAATCCAGAGCGATGCCGAAGGCCTCATTAAGGAAATCAACCATAGCTATGGCAGTCTCCGCATCTCCGCTTCAAGTACGGTCAAAAACCAAACAAAGGCATTTTTTAAGGGTGAGATTACGGAAATCAATGATGGAACAATACGCATCAAGGTCAAGGAAGGGATATCGTACCCGATTAAAAAAACTAATGGACAATTCGGTGGCGCTGTCTTCTATGTCACCAGGACTACGGAAAACGCTCTTTCCGCAGAAACCTGCAATATGAAGATCGTTGTCGCCGAATCAATAACTCCCTATACGTTATCGAAATGTGAAGCTCTTGGTGTAATCGGTATCATATTACTGCAAAACCCAATATCAGAAATTTCCCTTCCTGTCGCACAGATGAAAATGATCGAAGACATGAAAGAAATCATGAAACGCAGATTTTCCTGTTGTGCGGTGGATGAAGAATCAGGTACAATAACATTTTATGATTAATATTTCAGGAAAATTTCAGACTAATCACCTATACTATTTCATTTCCATATGATAAAGAAAAGAATAACAAACATCTTGCTGTTCCTGTCATTGGCGGTTCTCCTGTTCGGCTCGGGATTCAAACTGGGCGAATACAAAGCGAATGCGACCAAAATCGAAAGCCCTAACGTTAACATCCGCAACGCGAATCCCGTGGACAACCAGGTAAAAAACGTGGATTTCGGCATTTTCTGGGATACCTGGAATCAGCTCGAACAAAAATACGTGGACAAATCCAAACTCGATCCGCAGAAAATGGTCTACGGCGCCACCAAAGGATTGGTTGCTTCTCTCGGCGATCCGTATACGTTTTTCATGACTCCTGACGAAAACAACCAATCCAAACAGGATCTGGGCGGCAACTTCGACGGCATTGGTGCTGAATTGGGACTTAAAGACAATAAAATCGTTATCATAGCCCCGCTCAAAGCCTCGCCAGCAGAAAAAGCAGGGGTAAAAACAGGCGATATGATCCTCAAAGTCGATGGCGAATCGACAGCCGGGTGGACTTTGACACAGGCAGTCAACAAAATACGCGGTCAGAAAGGCACAAAAGTCACACTCACGCTCGGCAGGGGAAACCAGCAGATTGACGTGACCATTATTCGCGACGTCATCCATGTCAACTCCATAGATTTATCGTACGAAACTGCCAACGGCTGTAGTTCAAATTGCCCCAAAGTCGCGCTCGTGAAAATCAATCAGTTCGGAGAAGATACGAATACCGAATGGGACAAGGCTATGGCAGATGTCGTGCCGAAATGGCAGAAACGGGAAATTAAAGGTTTGATCATTGACGTCCGCGACAATCCGGGAGGATACCTTGACAGCGCCGTATACATAGCAAGCGAATTCCTCCACCAAAATCAGCTCATCGTCAAACAGGAATCGACCACGACGCAAAATCACGACTATCTGGCACTGCGTAACGGCCAACTGCAGGATATCCCGATTGTAGTCCTTATAAACAAAGGTTCCGCATCCGCTTCGGAAATTTTAGCAGGAGCGCTTAGGGACAATAATCGTGCGACGTTGGTCGGTGAAACGAGCTTCGGGAAAGGATCGGTACAGGAAGCGTTGGATCTGCAAAGCGGTGCGGGACTCCACGTCACGGTCGCCAAATGGATCCTGCCGAATGGCGTGTGGATCAACGGTAAGGGAATTGCCCCTGATGTCAAGGTAGAAAATCAGGTTCCGCAGGGAAATACTATAACAAAATCTGACGATAAACAGCTGGAAACGGCAATAGAACGAATCCTTAAATAGCAAGACTTTTTTTACAAATTTCATATCAATACTATGAAAAAGTTTTTATTGCTTCTCGCGGCGCTGATAATCGTGGTCGCCGTCGGCCAAAAAACCAAATTACTATCACTCGGTCCGTTGGAACAATACTTCCAACCTTCATCCCGTACACCCCAACCGTCAATATTTTCATCCCCGGGCTCCCCGCAAAAAGTAAAAATAGTGAACGAAGAATCCGTCATTACCGACGTCGTTCAAAAATCATTGCCGTCGGTCGTTACCATCGGCATCAACACGACCGTGCAGACCAACGACTCATTCCAAATCAACCCGTTCGATCCGTTCCAACCGTTCCAGCAGGTGCCGGGCCAACAGCAGCAGGTCAAGCAGAATATTGGCAGCGGCTTCATCGTTTCCTCGGATGGTCTGATCATCACCAATAAGCACGTCGTGTCCGATACGACAGCAACATATCAGGTCTTGACCAACGACAACAAGAAATATGACGTGCAGAAAATCTACCGCGATCCGTTAAATGATCTTGCCATTCTGAAGATAAATCCGCCAGCTGGCGGAGCAGGCCTCAAACCGCTTCCACTTGGTGACTCGTCCCATTTGAAATTAGGCCAGACCGTCATCGCCATCGGAACGCCGTTAGGCGAATTCACCAATACGGTAACCAGTGGCATCATCTCGGGGTTGGGCCGGGGAATCACCGCAGGCAGTCCACTCGAAGGATATGTCGAAAAACTTGATAACGTCATCCAAACCGATGCCGCGATCAGCCCCGGGAATTCGGGCGGTCCGCTCCTTGACTCTGCCGGCCAGGTCATCGGCATCAATACGGCAATCGCGCAAGGAGGTCAGAACATCGGTTTTGCGATTCCGGTAAACGTCATCAAAAATCTGCTTGCCACCTTTAACAAGAATGGCGGCTCGTTCGTGCGGCCATACGTCGGCGTACGGTATAAAATGATCGATAAACAGACCGCTCTCTTAAATGACGTGGTTCAGGGCGCATACATCGTACAGGTCATCCAAGGATCACCTGCGGATAAAGCTGGATTGCAACAGGACGACATCATCACCGAATTCGGCGACACGAAAATCAACGGCGGTGACGAACAGAGCCTGACCAAACTTCTGGCCAACAAAAAACCGGGGGATTCCGTCACCCTGAAAGTCTGGAGAAACGGCAGCATAAAAATCATGCAGCTGACCTTAGGCTCATCCACCTAACAAGCGCAATATTTATATTTGACACGGGTACGAACGGTATGTATAATGACACAAACATGACAAAAAACTGTATCCTTACCATTATTAACACTTTGCCGAAGGATCGGCGGGATACATAATGGTGAAACGCACTAATCCCGCTTGAATAAGCGGGTTTTTTTTAAGAGTCCGTGAGGTACGTCAAACGGCAAAAATCAGGCGGATAAAATCAAATATATGATAGAACTGTTTATACTCGTTTGTTTCCTCATACTTGTAGGCCTTATCCTGTGGGACTGAAGAACTGCACTTGACTTAACTAAAGCGCTTTAGTATACTAAAGGCTCGTTCATAAATAATTTCATGGTTATTTATGATTATGGCCTTTTGTGCCGCACAGAAGAAACTATGTTATTGCCAGTTGCGGCTTAGCACATATGAAAAAACCTGACTGGGTAAACTCTACTACTGATGAACTATTCGTTGCAATATTGGCTTTAAAAAATGTCGATGAGGCACGAAGATTTTTCCGAGATCTTTTGACTGAACCGGAAATAGAGGAATTCGCCAACAGATGGAAAGTCGCCCGGATGCTTTCGAAAAACATCGCCTATTCCGAGATTGAAAAAGAAACCAAGATGAGTAGCACGACTATCGCCCGCGTAAGCAAGTGGCTGAATAACGGTATGAACGGATACAGACTTATGATAGAACGGATAAACCATCATAACCTCGCTCAAGCGGGGTAGGCAATTTTCTGTGACGCAATCTATGACCCCGCTTACCGCGGGGTTTTTTAATGGATT
>CAZFQZ010000017.1:0-19415 GCA_964521305.1 uncultured Gammaproteobacteria bacterium | reverse complement strand
GCATAATTAATAGAGTCGGGGTGGCGAAATTGGTATACGCGTCAGCTTGAGGGGCTGATGCCCGCAAGGGTGTGCAGGTTCAAGTCCTGTCCCCGACACATAAAATCTAAGGTTTCACGATGAATATCGGGATTAACCGTCCGTAATCATTCGCATACGCCAATGAACAGACAGCTGACCAACTCATCTCGTGCGTACCAGAATTCTGAGGAACAGAGCAGGTTGAAGGTAGAAGGTGCGGTTTATCGCGCATGAAAATTGACTTTATATTATTAATATAGTATAATTTATATCTATGGAGATAGGAAAACATTTTGTTGATGTTTACAAAATGGTAGGAAAAGCTGTCGGAATTTTATGGCCGATATTTGTTATTATGGGAATTGCTCTTGATGCTCAAGTTCTTCAAGAGAATACTCTTTCTCAAGCGCGGACTCCTTGTGCTCCTGTTCCACAGTCAACGCCTATAAAACCAGCTGACGTAGAAAAACTCCGCCTGCCAACACCAACCTCGTCTTTATATGGAACACCTACGCTTCCATTCTCTCGCAAGCCATAAAAACAATAAAAGAAGTATGAATAGCGGATTGAATATGATTATTCCGGTTTACGTTTTTTTCACTGCCTGGGCCAGTTCATAGGTTCCCGGCAATGTCCTCAGCTTTCTGATTTCTGCGGCTGTATACCATCCATAAGTACTTGCCTCCGAGTTCAGAATTATTTTTTGGCCATGAAGATAATCACAAACATATGAAATAAGTATTCCCTGCCACTCCGAGCGTTTCCTTGAAATGATCCTGGGAACCAAATAGCGTATTGATACGTCAAGCCCTGTTTCTTCCTTCATTTCCCGGATAAGAGCTTTTTCCGGTGTTTCTCCAAACTCAATACCGCCGCCGGGAAATTGCCAGTGGTTGTTCGCCCATTTTTCCTCATTATTGCCGTGTCTAAAGGTAAGAAGAAATGTATTGTTTCTATATATAATACCTATGATAATGGGAACAATTCGTTTCATTCAGTGATCCCACCGCGAATCGAACGCGGATCACATCCTTAGAGGGGACGTGCTCTATCCAATTAAGCTATGGGATCTAGAGTCTCTCAATTTCTCCTGAGACTAACGGTCTAAAATACTCATCTGGTACTGGAAATAGATTGTTGAGCCGTCCACGAGATTCGAACTCATGACCTGCTGTTTACAAAACAGCTGCTCTACCGCTGAGCTAGGACGGCAAATTGCTACGACACTAGCAAAACAGCGTTCCTTTACACTGTCATTATACTAAATTACCATAATCACCAGGCTAGGCAATATCTTCATCAAATCAATTTACAGGACAAACAAACGCCGTTTTTACTTCCTGTGTTTACAACGGAAAAACGTTATTTTTCAGGTGCCGGGAAAGGGAGTCGAACCCTTACAGCTTATGCAGCTACAGGATTTTAAGTCCTGCGTGTATACCATTCCACCATCCCGGCGTTATAATGCTCCCATACTGTAATTACTCGCTCCGCTTGCAAACAGTCATCCGAACAATTTCACCACTCGGGCTTTGTATATAAATTATATCAAATGAAGTGGATCACTTCCGTTTTATCGTATACACGTAAGGGTAGTAGAGGAAAATAGCCGGAGGGTCATCCTGCATCACACGCTGGAATTCATAGTAAATTTTCTTTCGGTCATCTACCGATACGGTATTTCTTCCGTCTTCAAGCAGCTTGTCGATTTTCACATTTTTGTAATGGCCGATGTTGCCTTGCGTCTGCGTCGAGTGCCAGAAAAAGTACTGGTCCGGGTCAGAGGGAACCTTCCACAAAGCCAATTCCATGTCGAAATCGCTCCGCCCAGTCGTGGAAATATTCAAATCAACGGGTAAACCGACGCTTTTGAAATCGGAAACAAGCGTATTTCCCAGATCATAATAGTCGTAAAACGTCACGAGATGCAGGGTCGCCTCTTTAGTCGCATCTACGCTTTTTCTGATAATCGCACCTGCAAGATCAGGGTCATACGTATTCTTTTTTAAATCGGGATTATATGCCCACGATACGGGTGGTATCGGACCCGTGGCAACTTGGCCGTTTTGTTCCTGGTCGGCATAGTTGATAGCGAGCGCAATCGCCTGTCTGATATCCTTTTGATTAAGCAGTGGGTTGTTGTTATTAATAAAGAGCGTCATAAGTCTCGTATAGTCTATCTCCTTGGATATCGACGTATTTTTCCACGAGGAAAGGGAGTCGGCAATGGATTTCTTGGTTACGGAAAACTCCGTAATGTCACCGCGTTTGTATGCGGATAGCATTTGTGTTTCGTCCTGGTACATTTTATACGTCAACGATGGAAGGTCAGGTTTGTTGGGTTCAAGGATCAATTCCGTTATGGTGCCATATTTGGTCTTTATTCCACTCACGTGATAGAGGCTGGCTATGCCGACGAGGGGATATTTTATGATTGGCTTCCTCAGATAGGTAGGAAATATAGATAGGGGACTTTTAAGGTGAAATTCAATAGTGGTATCATCCAGAACCTTTTCGACGATATCCTTAAATTGATAGTTGATGTCATGAGCGGTGAATTTCTTTCCGTCATCCCAGATCAAATTGCTCTTCAGATGGAATCGGTATACCATGCCGTTATCACGTATTTCCCATGAATTTGCAAGCACAGGGACAAGATCGCCCTTCTCATCTATGAAAACAAGACCGCTGGAGATTTTATTGTATATATCGTCCGGTAAATTATTGATGTCATATGATCCTACAATGCCGATTATCTCTTTTTTTGAGGATACCAGTGTCCCTATAACGGGCGACAGGGAAATAATCGCAATAATGAATAAGAAGCTTATGACAAAACTGATCGCAATGAGTTTGACGTGTTTGTGTAGAAACTCCTTAGCCAACCAGTAATAATACCGGAATGTTTTCTTCCCCAGTGCCATGGCTGTTACTTCACAAATAGGTTAATAACCGAAACGATGAAGAATACGAACACGAGTAATGTGGTTAGCTGTAAAGTAACTTTCTCTATTCCCCTCCTTGTTTGAAAAAATTCG
Source organism: uncultured Gammaproteobacteria bacterium (assembly GCA_964521305.1). Classification (GTDB taxonomy): domain Bacteria; phylum Patescibacteriota; class Microgenomatia; order UBA1406; family GWC2-37-13; genus CAZBEJ01. The sequence goes on along the minus strand of CAZFQZ010000017.1, from coordinate 16,356 downwards.
CCACCGCCTCCCCACGCGCTTCCCAGACCCGCACCTTTGCCCTGGATAAGTATGAGGACGACAATTACGGCGGACAAAATAATATTTACTATCAACAATATATTTCTCATAGCACTAATTCTAACACATTTATTACCGAGGAGACTGAGATTGCAGATAGAGCGACGTTTTGCCAGTATCCGATGTGATATGGGCTTACCGTAATTCCGTTATAGGAGAATGAAGGAGAAATCCATGGTTTGATCGTGATGATGGGGATTGCGTGAAACACGAGGTAAAATACAATGAAGTACGCGAGAACCGATATAAGTCCCATGGTAAGAATATTAAGCGGGAGCAGAAGAAGTTTGGACAACGGAGTAACCAAATAATAGATTATTGCGATAATGGCTGCTGCTTTGAGATAGTTGAGAATATCCGAAGGAGCATGAAATCCCCGATTCCAAAGCTCGGTTACATAAATGGACAGCGCAGAAAAAATGATCATGCGGCTGATGTGTTTCATACGCTTATTATATACCGATCGAAACCCAATGTGCGAAAATAATTGAGCAAAGAGGGCGTACGATCGGTTATGCCGCTTGCAACTTCATTGCATTGCGGTATAACAATTAGGCAAATAAAACCTAACGTGGCAAAAAATGCTTGTTTCTCAGTAAAAGATGATATTTTCTTGCGAACCGGTGCGATTCATCCCTAAGCTGTTGAATAAGATTAAACCCCCTGTTATACCGGATAAAGCGTACTGTTTTGAGCGATTGGTTACCGATAACCAGCCTGTCCGGGTTTTTCGCGATGCCGATGGCTGGTATTGAAAGATGTAGTGAAGACAGCGTCTTCAACACCTGTTTTACTTGCGGTCTGCCTCCGTCAACAATGAGCAAGTCCGGCAATTGCCACTTTTGCTTAAAGCGTCTGCTGAGAACGTCATGTAGCATGGAGAAATCAGAATGCAATTGGGGATTTTTAATCCTGAACCGTCGGTATTCCGAACGGTCGGTCAATCCGTCAATCAATACTACCATGGATGCTGTTGCTGATTTCTGCAGCAGATTGCTTATATCATAACACTCGATTCTATGAAGCTCGGTAATGCGGGGAAAGTATGTTCTTACCGAATCCAGCAACAATGCAAGAGCTTTTTCCGACTCGTTGAACTCCCTTGTCGATTCTCCGCTTCCGATAATCTGGTTATGAAGTAGATTTTGTAGTCTCAAAATCCGATCTCTGAGACCGATCGCCACTTCATATTCCTGTTTTTTGATATTATTGCCAAGTTCCCTGTGCAGATCGCGCAACAGAGGTTCTATATTGCCTCTCAATATTCTGAGAATTGAACTGATATTTCTCCTGTAGCGTTTTTTCAACTGAGGTTTTATCTCGTCGGGACTTGATTCTATAACGTTTGGACACGGGTTGCACAGACCTATTTTCGCGTAGAAGCAGGGTGATTTGCCCACGCTCTTCTGTTGACAAAACGGGATGATCCTGCGCAGTTCACGCACCAATTGATTCGCAATTCTGGTTGATGAAAACGGTCCGAAATACGCCGAGCCCTTTTCGCGTTCCTTCCTGACCACGAACAATTTCGGATATTCGTCGTACGTAGTGATTTTAATATACAGATAGCTTTTATCATCGCGCCATTGGACGTTGTATTTGGGCCGGTATTTCTGAATAAGTGACGATTCCAAAAGAAGGGCGTTAAATTCGGAATCGGTCACGGCATATTCGATATTGGTGGAAGCTCCCGTTATCCCGGATTCCTTTGCGCTTATCTTTGCGCTTTCAATGTGCGAATGTACGCGCGCCCTGATATTGACGGATTTGCCTACATACAGGATCTCCGCATCATTCCTGAACATATATATGCCATTGGTCGTTGGTACGCGTTCAATATCAGCCAATGGTACTTTTATCAACTCAACCATGATACTTTCTGAGTATTAATTTCACAACAAGGATAATAAGGAATAGACCGGCGACAATTTCGCTTATCTTTAGACTGAGAGCATATGTGTAGGGAATAACCGATATGGACTTCTTTGAAAGCAGCACGCCGTGCGCGTAAATTGCCAAACTTGCATCTACATGTCTGTTCCTTATTTTTGCAGTTATGCGGACGGGTACTGTATCGGTTCCGTAGGGAACAATCATAGGGACAAAAACACTCGGAGGTTCGATTATCAGGTCCGGCGAGTCCAGGCGAATATCCGTATTCATTTCCGACACATTGCCGTTGTTTTTCAGGATGATATTTCCTTCAATCGCGCCGTTATCGAGAAGCTTGCTCGGTATCGATGAGGTAGTGATCGATAAATCATGCCGTTCCTGCGGGGCCGCAGTTGTAAACGACACGGATACGTCATGGGAATTTTCCAGTTTGTACATACCGGCCGTCAAAGGGTAATCTGGTCGCTTTCCGTGAATGACAAACGCGATATGGTCAAGGTCGAACGAACTGAAATAATCGATACCCGAGGTGTTTTCCCAGGTTGGATCAACTGATTGCCACTCATCAATACTCGTATTGTAGAATTGCGGCCATGAATGCAATACGTCCGACACCAGGGAAAGCGGTCGCAATGTATTGTCATTGGAATATCCGTACCCTTCAATTTCACGGCTATATATACCTTTTTCCCTGGCGGAAGCTATAAACAAATCTGAGAACTCAACACATACCGCCTGATTCGGATTGTTCAGCGCCGTCTGCGCGCCGAGCCTCACATTATTCGTCGAAGCCCGTGCATAATCGTAATGGAGATTCTTGGTTACAAAGCGATAAATCTGGTTTGCCGTGGTATAGTTGGCGATCAGGGCTACGTCGGAAAGCGTCCAGTACTTTTGCTGCGTAAGTAAATAGTGCTTTGAATCAATAAATAAACGTTCCATTGTTTTTCGATAATCGTCGCGCGGCTTGACAAATATCTCTGCGATGCCCCTATACTGGATGGTCAAGCTTTGTTTGGGTGTCAGTACGTATTTCCCGAGGAAGTTTCCGTCACTGTCGCTGTATGTTTGTATGGGTTTCGGATTTATGCCGGCAACGACAACTTTTTGATGCAGCATATCTGGCGGAAACGCCACCTCAGTATAGACAGGAATGATCTTGGGATTTTCTATATGGTACGTTAAATTCAGATTATAATATTGGACATTCCCGAAAACCGCGTATATTGTTTTAGTCTGGGGATTGACCCAGGTAATCGTATCTCCTTCGATGGATGTGGGATTCGGTTTGGCAATCGAAATTTTCTTGTCCGTGTTTTGCGGCAGATGAATAATGGCTGTATAGTTTGAATCGGTTCTGTTTTCAATGGTTGGTAATATAACTTCCCATACATTGCCTTGAATCTGAAACAAGTTGTCCTGATTGAACCGAAGATAAAATGTGTTGGTCGTATCCCTTCCCATGTTGGGCTTTGAGAACTCGGCGGTGATCGTGTTCAAACGTCCTACCGAGGTCAAATCCGGTGTCACAGGTCCGCTATCGTCGCGCGCGGTCAGGTTATGAATGGTAAAAGACTGGGGAAACGATATGGAAAACTTGTTGACGTATACGTCGGATCTTAGATTGGTGATTTTGATGGTAAACTCAACGGAGGTGGTGATCCTGTTATTCTGTTGCTGTACAAAATACTGAATGGTATAGTCGCTTTTATAGTCTGCGGCACGGACCGAGGCAGGCTTCATGAACAATAAACAGAACAATAATACGGATAATAGATAAAACCTCCTCATTTTTCAATTTTACACGAAAGCACACAGGTAAGACAATTAAGGTTTATAAAAATATAAATAGCATCTTGTTTTTGCCTTCGGGCATATTAGACTCAATTATATATAGTTCCGAAGGTATTTTCCCGTATAAGAACGCTCTTCCTTAACAATTCTTCCTGTCGATCCCTGATACAGCACTTCTCCTCCTTTATCTCCCCCATCCGGTCCAAGATCGATGATATATTGGCAATTCTTTATGACATCCAAATTATGTTCAATGACGATGACAGTGTTTCCTTTATCCACAAGGTCGTGCAGCGTTTTGAGCAGCTTCTCAATATCGTAAAAATGCAGGCCGGTCGTCGGCTCGTCAAGAATATATAACGTTTTTCCGCTGTCGCGCCGTGAAAGTTCATTGGCAAGTTTGATCCTCTGCGCCTCACCGCCGGAAAACGACGGAGCGGCTTGCCCAAGTTCAATATATCCCAATCCTGTCTGCTGGAGAAACTTCAGCTTCTGATAAATCTTAGGGTGGTTCTGAAAGAAATTCATCGCATCGTCTACCGTCATACGAAGGACGTCATAGACGCTTTTTCCTTTGTATTTCACCTCCAACGTTTCCTGGTTGTATCTTTTTCCTTCGCAGACGTCACATGTAACATATACATCGGCCAAAAACTGCATCTCAATCCTGATCATTCCCGCTCCTTCGCATTTCTCGCATCTGCCTCCTTTAACGTTAAACGAAAATCTTCCTTTTTTGAATCCTTTTGTCTTTGCATCGGTCGTCTGCGCATATATATCCCTGATTTCGTCAAAAAAACCTATATATGTAGCCGGATTTGAACGCGGCGTCCTTCCGATAGGTGACTGATCCACCAGATATACCCTGTCGATATACTGGTATCCTTCCATCCGTTCGAACTCTCCGATGAGATCCGTGTAATATCCGTCAAGATAATATTTAAGCGCGGGATACAGTGTTTCCACTATCAGTGTTGATTTTCCCGAACCCGATACGCCGGTGACTGCTATCAGATTTCCCAACGGTATGCGTATGTCTATGTTTTTGAGATTATACTGTCTTGCACCCTTTAGCATAAGTTCGCCTCTTGACGCGACAATTTCTTTTCTTGCTTTCGGTATGCTTCGCTTTCCTGACAGAAACTGGCCGGTCAAAGTGTCACGGGATTTGATCTGCGTCAACGTACCGGAAAACATGATTTTACCGCCATTTTTTCCCGCAAACGGACCCAATTCTATGATGTAATCGGCGGACTCGATTGTTTCCCTATCGTGTTCTACCACAATAAGCGTGTTACCGAGTCTCTTCAGTTTATGAAGCGTCGTAACGAGCGAGGACACGTCCTTGGGGTGCAGCCCGATTGACGGCTCATCCAATACATACAATACGCCGGTTAAGCCTGTCCCCAATTGGGATGCAAGCCGTATGCGCTGCAATTCGCCGCCTGAAAGAGACTTTGCTGCCCTGGAAATGGTGAGGTAGGACAATCCCACGTTATTGAGAAACGTGAGCCTCGACATGATTTCCTTTATGATTGGTTTTGCGATCTGGGATTCGTATGCGTTTAGTACGCCGGGTACCGTTTTATCAAGGTACTGAAGAAGTTCGACGACCGCTTTATCTGAGGTTTCGGTGATATGAAGCTTATCGATAGTGATAGATAGGATTTCGGGTTTAAGTTTATTTCCCTTGCATGCCGGACACAATTCCTCTCTCATGTATTTTTGGATTTCCAGTCCCCGGAAATCTCCTTGATTGTCGAAATAGCGCTTTTCCAATTCCTTGACGATGCCCTCGAATTTTTCGTATATGCTGGTATTCTTGCCGTATCTGTTTGTCCCGTATACGTGATACACCTTATTGGTCCCGTGCAGGATCTTGTCGAGCTGATCGGTCGAAAAGGAATGTATCGCCTTATCCAGTGGGATTCCTTCATCAGAAGCCATCGTCCGCAATAACCGCACATACCACGTTTCATGGAAAAAGTACTTGTTAAACGGCAAGATAGCGCCTTCCTCGATCGAAAGGTTCTTATTGAGAACCAGATCTGGATCAACCGCGTATATGGTTCCGATTCCTCTGCATTTTTCGCACGCACCGATTGGCGAATTGAATGAAAACATCCGCGGTTCGATCTCCGGCAGCGAAATATTGCAGTTGGGGCAGGAAAATTTCTCGGAGAAAAGCATCTCGCAATCTTTGTTGTTCTCCCTGTATGAAAGGATAATCAAACCGTCTGACAGATTGATCGCCTGTTCGACCGATCCGGCGAGTCTACCGCGAATAAGCGACAATTTCAGCGTATCCTTCAAATCCTTAGCTGCCATAGACATCTGATCCGTGCGGACTTCTATGGTATGCTTGTTTGTTTTTATCAAATCTATTTCCTCGTTGAGTGTTGCTTTTTTCCCGTCTATCCTCACCTCGTTAAATCCTTTACTCCGGATATTGTCAAACAAATCCTTAAACTCACCCTTTTTCTGCCTTACAATCGGCGAATACAGCATAAACAGCTGCGGTTTTGCCGGTTCGGACGATGAAACGCGTTTCATCACGATTAAAATCCGCTCGACTATTTCGTCCAGCGACATTTTAGTAATCTCGATACCGCATTTGGGGCAATGAGGGTGCCCAATGCGCGCGAAAAGCAAGCGTAAATAATCGTAAATCTCTGTTATAGTGCCTACGGTCGAGCGTGGATTGTGCGTTGCCGCTTTCTGATCAATGGAAATGGAGGGAGACAGTCCCTCAATCGAATCAACATCCGGCTTATCCATGATCCCCAGGAATTGCCGCGCGTACGCGGAAAGGGATTCCACATACCGCCGTTGTCCTTCGGCATAAATCGTGTCGAATGCAAGCGAGGATTTACCGGATCCCGAAATACCTGTCATTACGACGAAATTATTCTTCGGAATATCGAGGTCGATGTCCTTGAGATTGTGTTGCCTGGCACCCCGTATCCGTATACTGTCATTCATTGATCAAAAACCTTTCAACTCCTTAACTTTATCGCGGATCTGAATCGCCAATTCGAAATTAAGGTTATCGGCCTGTTTTTTCATTTCCCTCTCGAGTTTTTTAGTCATTTTTTTGCGGTCATACGGCGTCAATGCGTCGGCACGCAGCGAGGAAATATAATCCGAATACATAACACCCTGATCGGAACTGACGACTCGCCCCAAATCTTCACCTCCGATAATTTTTTCCCTTATGGGTTTATAAATATTTTTTGGTGTGACATGGTGTTTGGAATTATAAAATCTCTGGTGTTCCCTGCGTCTGGCTATCTCGTCCATTGCTTCTTTCATCGAACCGGTGATCTCGTCAGCATACATGATTATTGACCCTGAAACGTTCCGGGCCGCTCTTCCCATGGTTTGGATCAGCGAAGTCTTTGATCTCAGAAATCCCTCCTTGTCGGCATCGAGTATTGCAACGAGCGACACCTCGGGCAGATCGAGGCCTTCCCTTAACAGGTTGACGCCGATGATGACGTCAAATGTTCCTTTTCTCAGGTTGTCGAGAACATTGGAACGTTCAAGCGTCTGTATATCCGAATGGAGATATTCTGATCGGATTTTCCTCTCCTTCAGATATTCCGACAAATCCTCCGCGTTCTTTTTCGTCAGCGTCGTCACCAGGATTTTCTCTTTGTTCTTTACGCGTTTTCCTATCTCTGTTATCAAATCCTGCACTTCGGTTTTAGCCGGTCGGATTTCTATCTCAGGATCGACGATTCCCGTGGGCCGTATCAACTGCTCCGCAATCCCTCCGTACTCAAATTTTGAATTTTGACTTTTGACTTTTTCGATCTCCCATTCATCCGGGGTGGCGGAAAAATACACCAGATGAAGAGGGATGGCATAAAACTCATCAAATTTCAAAGGACGGTTGTCGAACGCCGCCTTCAACCTGAATCCGAAATCGGTCAAGGTTCTCTTTCTGCTGTAATCGCCGTTGAACATACCCCTCAGTTGGGGGATGGTCATATGCGATTCATCGATAAATACCAGAAAATTTCCGCCGTACGCTTCGCGAAAATAGTCAAGCAAGCTAAACGGCGGATCGCCGATATCTCTTCCGTCGAAGTACCGTGAATAATTTTCGATGCCATTGACGTATCCAACTTCTTTAATCATCTCGAGATCATAATTGACTCGCCGCAATAATCGCTCAGCTTCTATCAGTCTACCCCTTGATTTTAATTCTCCGTATTCGCTTTTAAGGTCATCCCGTATTTTTTGCTCAGTCGATTTAAATACATCAGGGTCTGTCAGATAATGCTTGGCCGGATAAATGACCAATTCATTGATTTTCGTGTTTGAATCTGCAGCTTCCTTGCCTGAAAGCGGTTCAAATCTTTCAATTTTTTCAATGGTTTGATTCCTAAAATATATCCGGTAACCGTAATCTTCGTATGCCGGATAAATATCCATATAATCGCCGCGCAACCTGAATGTCCCCCTCTTAAACTCAAATTCGCTCCGCTCATACAAAAGCTCTACCAATCTCCTGCTTATAGCTTCGCTATTCCCGCTATTACCAATCTTGAGCTCCAATATGAACCTATTATATTCGCGTGGAGAACCGAGATTGTATATACAGGATACGGAAGCTACTACAACGACGTCTTTTCGGGTCATAATGTTAGTAGTTGCCCTGAGCCTGAGTTTGTCGATAAGATCGTTTATCTGCGCTTCCTTCTCTATATAAGTATCTGTTTGCGGAATATATGCCTCCGGCTGGTAGAAATCGTAATACGAAACAAAATATGAAACAGCGTTTTGGGGAAAGAAATCTCTCATCTCCTGATACAGTTGACCGGCAAGGGTCTTGTTATGAGAAATAATTAAGGCGGGCATTTGAAGGCGTTGGATAATATTTGCCATGGTAAACGTCTTACCTGATCCTGTCACCCCAAGAAGAACCTGGTTTTTCATGCCTGATCTGATCCCTGCAGTAAGTTTTTCTATCGCCTGGGGCTGATCGCCGGTCGGTTTGAATTCCGAAGTCAGTTTGAACATAATCGGTTTCTCGGTTAACTAAACGTGAACCAATCATTATACTACATTTTACGTATGAGATTCTACTACGAAGTATGAGGTGTGGAGATCGTCGGTTTTAACTTTTCATCTTCCTCAATTTGTGGTACATATAATAAACGGCAAAAACAGCCAGAACTCCTATTATCACGTATTCAAACTTCTGATAATACGGATGGAGGGAGTTCCAATTCCTCCCGAGAATATAACCGACGTATGCAAGCAAAGCAGACCAGACCAGGGAACCAAGAAACGTAAAGAGCGTGAACCGCCAAAAGTCCATTTTTGCAATCCCTGCAGGAAGCGATATGAACGTTCTCACGATGGGAAGCACGCGCGAAAAAAACGTGATTATTTCTCCATAGCTCCGATACCATCGCTCGGAACGGTTAAATTCATCGGTACCAATCAGCAAATATTTACCGTAATTTTTTATCAACCGGAGCACCACTTCCTTTTCTCCCCATCTGCCCAGCCAATAGGCAAACCATGATCCGAATACGTTCGCCAAAGCGCCGATAAGAATAACGAAGTAGATATTCAGTTTGCCTGTCGAGGCAATATAGCCGGCAAATGTCATGGTTACTTCCGAAGGAATCGGTATTAACGCAGATTCCGCAGTCATGAGCGCAAAGATTCCAAGGTAGCCTGTAGAGGATATTATTGATATAATAAGACTTGTAGCGGAAGCAACCAGTTGTCCGATCATAAGGTTAAACGATACCATATACCCTTATCCGAGTCAATTATATGTTATACATAGTAGGAACACCAATAGGTAATCTTGACGATATATCACTCCGTCAGGCGCGTACGCTTGCTGCTTCCGACATCATTCTTGCAGAGGATACGCGTTCAGCCCGGATTTTGATACAGGGAATACAGGAACGCTTTAACGTAGTTTTCCGCAGGGAACAAAAAATAATTTCCTATTATAGAGAAAGCGAATTCGACAAGTTGCCCTCTATTCTGGATTGGCTGAAGAACAATGAAACCATCTCTCTGATTTCCGAGTCCGGACTCCCGTTATTTTCGGATCCCGGCCTTCTTTTAGTAAAGATTCTCGTCCGGAAGCACATACCCTTTACTGTCGTACCCGGGCCGTCTTCATTCGCGACCGCGGTCATCCACGCGGGTTTTAACAGTGCCAATGTTCTGTTCGTCGGCTTTCTGCCGAAAAAGCACAATGAAATAGCATTGCTTTTGAGGAAATTGAAGGAAATGAAGCAGATTATGCCTAAAACCGTTATCGTATTTTATGAATCTGCCAAACGATTGTCATCCTCACTGTTTATCATGGTGCAGGAAATCGGTTGGGATCCTGAAATTGCAATCTGCCGCGAACTTACCAAGCTGTTCGAAGAAATAGTGCGCGGTAAAGCAAATTGTTTTGTGAAGCGTCAATTCAAAGGTGAATTGACCGTGGTCATATCCTAATGTCTACTATTCTGGTTGGTCTATTTGCACCTGCGGTGGTATAATTATTTCCCATTGAGCCACCTCAATAATTTTGTAGCATATACGTATGGGTAATAATCGGATAGAAGATCTTCGTAGAAATATTGATGGAAGACTTCGGATCGTCAATAATCCTCATACGAAGGGAGTGGATAGGATCAAAGCTGAGAAAACAGCTAATGACTTGTTTGGAGAAGAACTTAATCTATATAATAATCGAAGGAAAGGATGCCTGCATCTTCTAATATTTGGATTAACGGAGATACGTACACAAATTGTTCCACTCATACTCAATCATTTTAAGTAGGGTTTTATGCAGTAATTATATACATGTTTCTACGGCAGGATTGCATTAAAATTATTCCAAGTGAGATTTAAAGAAATCAACGGTAGTGTTGACGATATCTGTAAAGCCCGGATCCATCGTAGCATCAGGCGGGTTGGGGACAAAGCGGTGGTCCCCGTTTTTAACCATAAACAAGGTGACATTGTTATTGAAAGACTTAAGCTTGGCATAAAAAGCTGCTGCTTGGTGAGGATCAACCAGCATGTCTTTGTCACCCTGGACGATTAAAAAGGGCGGCTCGTTGGCTGTCACATAATTGATTGCACCTGTCTCATACATGAGAGTTGGGTCAGAACCCCAGACCGCATCCGAGCGCACTTTATTAGGCCAGTCCTTGCCGGTCGTGGGGTCATGCCATACCTGATTGGCGGCAAAGATATGCTGTCCCAAAAAAATCTGAAGAGCGGTATCGGAAAGCTTGGTATCGCCATAGTAATTGACAACGGCATTCGGTTTGGTGGGAATTTTAAGATATTCCTGATAGCTTAAATTGGCTCCGGCGATATGCTCATTTTCCGAATTCTCAAAGCTTTCGGTCCCGTTGGTTACTCCGGCGACAGAATCAATTGTTCCGCCGACGCTGTCACCAAAAAGGCCGATTTTATTCTGATCGGCGCCGATACCGTACGCATAATATTTGATAAACCTGACGGCGCACAGGGCATCCTGTATCTCGGCGGGATATTTGGTGGGCGCGAAGCGGTAATTGACCGAAGCAGCAACAAAACCGTCGTTTACCAGGGGCAGCAAAACTCTGGTGACATCGGCATCCATCTGCCTTTTATCTCCACCGACAAACCCTCCTCCGTGGAAATAAATAATAACCGGTCTTTTACTTCCGGGAGTTGTTGGCTTATTGGAGTATAAATCCAGTTTAAGCGGGGTTCCTCCGGCGTTGCAGTAAGTAATATCCCGGGCCATCGAGACATTTTGGTTTTGAGTGATAGCGGGAAAACCCATAGTCGGGCTCTCATTAACTTTTGCCCACTCAACCTGAACCCAGTTCAGTGTCAGATTGTTTTTGTAATCAGTTTGAGGAAAGTTGGGAATAATTCCCTGATTTGAACCGGAAACAAGAGGAGAAGTATGGTGAAAGAATGGGCTTTTGCCTGGCGGGGCAAAATAGTTCAGGAGGATAAAAAACACCACCAAAAACGTAATTATTCCGGGGATAAGAAACCGTTTTCTGTGCAGAAGCATACTTTATACTATTACACAAATTTTTTTGGGTGTCAAGAGTACTTTTCACAATTTCTGATTTGAAAGTATTTGACCAACTTTAAGAAGGTACAACAGTGATAGGTTTGCAACCAATAGAAATTATTTTATTGCCTTATTCCTTCGACAGATAGCGATCGAAAGTGCGGCCAACTTTACGAGGGGCAAAAGGTTAGGCCGTTTTTAAGGCAATTTTACCAATGTTAAATTTAATTAAAACCCAGATCATCAAGTTTGCAGCAATCATATAAAATGGAAAAGCATAATGAGCAAAATTCCAGTTAGTAATGGTTAGTGTGGTTAGAATTGCACTTATAGTTGTTGCTAAATATGCTCCTCCGTTTTCTGTTTCGGGAAATTTATATGACTTAATAACCGTAGGCAATGACGCTAATCCATCAGATAAAATGCTAAAAAATATAGCCACATTTCCAACCTTCGTAAGATACCAAAGAATAAGACCTATTATCGACAAAAAACCGCAAGCATAATCAAAATTACTTAATTTCCAAGCCGCTTTTTTATTCAGGAAAGAAGTGATTAAAATTAATAATGGGACAAAACCAACTGAAAAAGCCATTAATGATTGAATTCCAACTCCCTGCTTAATTTCAGCAGCAAAGGCGATAAGTGGAGCAATTGACCAGAGTAAAAAGGAGGCTCTATTTGGTTTTGCTTTCCCCTTGATTGTATCGAGTAAATAACTTAAACCTCCAAGGAGTTGTATAACTACACCTAAAATGACGAAATTCTGATTAATCATGCATTTAGTATATCGGAAGATTTGGCAATTTTAACAACAAAAATCACTAATAGTGCATGTTTGGTGAACGTCTTCCAAAAAAATGAGTACTGATTTCAAATGTATCGGCGGCTGACCGCACCCAGCCGCCGCACTATCCGATTTGCAGCTTAGTATGACTTCCTTTTTGTGAAATTAATACAAACCCTTTCTTTTTAAAAGCCTTAATACAATCTGCAGCAGAGACTACAGGAAGTTTAGGCATATGAAATTTTCACCGGAACAACGAACTGTTTTTTATAATCCAGGTCTGACTTCTGATTTGTGTTTTTGGAGCTTTCAAGATATAATTCAATTGCTTCTTTGATATTCTTTAATGCTTCTTCTACCGATGCTCCTTGAGAAGCGCATCCGGGCAACTCAGGAACCCATACGGAAAATACGCCATTTTTTTCTTCCTGAAATACTACGATATATTCAAAAATTTTTCTTTTTTTGTGTTCATATGAATTAAGTATAACATACGTGTCAAAATCAGTCGATATAATTAGTCCATATGCATGATGCTTATTATCCCGTTACGCACCGTTTCAAGAAGAAATAGTCTCGTTAGTACGTTTTAAACTGACATGAATTTTATCACGCTATACCTTTAAAACGAAATCAGCTATTTCAGGAAACTGAGCAAAGATACGCAGTGATTGTTTCAAACGTTTCTTTATAAACCAGTATGAAAGGACCCTCACTTTTTAAAGATTGTAAGTTCGGATAGATAAGCAAATTACCTTAAATTAATAAACTTGTTAATCCAGATTTGGTCGGGTTGCCTCCCCGACACCAAGCTGTATTCCTTATATTCGACGGGAGATACGTTCTTGTAGGTTTCCCAGGTCCATGCCGCAGAATAAGGAATGTGGCTATACTGGATGACCTGTAAAATATTATCGACAAAAGGGCTATTGGCTTTCCATTGGCCATTGTCCCCCAAGTCTCCAAACTCACCAACAAAAACCTGTTTATTAATTTGACGAGCAGCACTGACAAGGTCACTGATCGTCCAATCCGGCACTTTTCCTTGCTTCTCCGGGTACATGTGCACAGACATTAAATCTACTGATATCGGATAGACAGCCCTAAGATACTGCTTGAGCTCTGATTGGCTGTCCCGATGATAGTCCGGTTTTTTATTTGAAAGATAACTTTGCCAGAGATGATAGGCATAAGGCCTGGGGCGGCTGTAACCAGAAGAAATTAAATGATTAGGATCCAAGCTTTTAATATAGTAGGCATAGTCGGTAACAAATGTGGCTAGGTCGCTACTTGAATAGCTTCCATTTCCGCTGCCAGCCTGACATGCCGTATCTCCGCTGGAGACGTGGTCCGACTTTAGATTGTACTCATTGCCTAATTCCCAAAATAAAATGTCCGGGTTATCTTTATATCTGGTTACCAACTCCCGGGTGTATTCTTTCAGATCCCGATTGCTTCGTGAACTGTCCTGGAAAAAGCGAGTTACCGGCTCTCCCGCTTCATTGGGAAAAGCATAGATACACCAGGCTATTGAGGGAATAAGTTTAATATTGCGTGAAGAGGCATCATTCACCATTTGATCAAAAGCTTGCCACCAGGCATTCGGATTTGATTTCCATTGTGTAAATTCGCTGCCGTAAAATCCGCCCCCATTAATTCGCATATAGGTAAAACCATATTTTTGCGCATCATCGAGGGATTTAATGGCCAGTTGCCTGGCCAGCCGGGGATTTTTGCTGAAAACAGGTCCTAGACCTGCATACATACGGAATAAATTAGCATTATTTAGGCCGATGAGCACTGAAGATTTATTTTCCTGAATTGGGAAATTATGCAACAGGGAAGGCGGGCTTTGCCTTTGCCATTTTCTAGAAACTAAAAGAAAGTACCCGGCGGCAGCAACGAGAACAATAACGATTAGAATCAGTATTAGCTTAGCGATAATGGTTTTATCTTGTAATTTCATTGATGGGTGTAGTCATAATTATGGGGACAAGTATACTATAGACCGCAGGTGGGGTCCAGCGACTCTCACGTGCGGGTTTTTTTGCGCTATGATATTATAATGATACTTATCAATCGAAGTAAATATGAGTAAATTAACATTTGACAAGTGCAAAATATTAATTCCATTTGGTCCGGATCCGCTTAGATTAAGTCAAAGAAAATATTCTGATGTAAGAAACTTTGCTGATGAAATAGCCAGGCGTGATTGTCGATTACATGAATCGGGTATGCCTTTTGGTGTAAGAATAGATGATCGTAAACAAGCTTTTGATTTTCGGGCATCTGATAAAGGATTAGCACCGAATTATGTACTTCAATGTTTTCGGGTTACGAACTATGTTTATGTATGTGACTTGTTCATTGCCCAAAAAATTAAGCCGAAATTTCAAACTTTTGAATTGTGGGCTGAACTTAATCCTCGGGCTAATCATATGGTACAACAAGAAATGGCAGAGCTAGAAATAAGTAGTATAGAACGATTTTAACAGAAGAGACTAAATTACTTTCTGTTGAACACTAGTATTTAGACCTCTTGATTAAATATCCAGCCTCTAAGTTATGCCAACTTATATTTCCCATTTTTATTGGGCAGGCTTTCCGGGAAAATTGGCAGTATAGAGCATAGAATAGCCTAAAATACGAAAAAGTAAAGAAGAATAGCGTCAAATAGAGCTATTTTGAAGCTAAATTTAACTAAAAATGAAAACAGGTCGCTACAACAACAAATACTGTTGAAAAACAACCAGTTGTTGTTATAATATAATCCATATTATGGGATTTGTCGAAGCTTGTGAAGGATATCGTCAACGTGCACAGAATATATTTACGGGAGGAGTTAGTGGTTTAGATTACTACGAACGACTAACAGAGAGCGGATTAACCTATGTTACTACGAATTTAACGTTGCCAAAGTTTCAGGAACCTGCAGAACGGGAAGAGATGTCTGTACTTTTACTTCGACTAAACGAAAAAGGGGGTGCTACAAAAGGAGGTCTACCGTTAAGTTCTGTTCCTTGGGATACTCTAGCCTACATACTTATCAACGAACCAAATCTAATTCTAGATGGGTGGACTTTTGCGGATATGGAACCTGTTTCTGATAGCCACAACAACCTGTTCGAGTTTTTCGTAGTTCGTGATGGTAAAACCCTGGAGCTGAATGCTCGTTTCTATAGCGCTACTCAACCGTATTATGATGGGCAGATCGCCGTCCGTGTTCTTCCCGGGTAAATTAAGCGCTTGGTTTTTTCTTGTAACCTTGTTTCTTTGATACTTAGGTTTTTTCCGCTATAATTTTTGTAGAAGGGTTATTTCAAACGGATACTGTCTTTTCGAAAACCTTTCTGACAGATATTTATTGAGAGCGCAGTCGGCTATTTGCTTTCTACGGAGGATATTTATTTTGTCAAAAAAAGAAGGTACACGGTATGGCATGCTCATTGATTTAACAAACCGTAGATAAAATGCAGTCTTTTATCTTTACCACTTTTTGGTAATTACATAGGTAGTGACTGCACAGACTGACCGCACAACGGTAATTCGAAGTCGTTCAAGCTGAACCGCAATGAAGGTGAACGTTTTTGAAAAAATTAGAACTCATTTCAAAGAATTATGTTAGCTCGCCTCGCAAGGTGAGCGCGGCGCCCCCAACTCTCCAATTGCTCTTCAATCGACTCTTCCAACAACTCAGGTTTGGAAATTATACGATTTGTATTGTCTAACCCACATCCACTACACTTTTGACAGGAAAATTTCCCGTACG
>CAZFQZ010000016.1:0-20111 GCA_964521305.1 uncultured Gammaproteobacteria bacterium | reverse complement strand
TTTATATACAAAAAAGATATTTTTTAATTTATATTCACTGTTTCTATTACTTATAGAAAAATAATATATATGAGCCTAAAAGATATGATTTCCGTAACAGCAAATGTAGGAGCAAAATCCGATATCCTAGAGGATATTAAAAAATACATTATGCCGTTACCAAAGTTTTGCCATATCGTATCGTTAAACCCGGAAAATGCTATTATTGCTCTGAAGCGTAAAGAGTTTGAAAAGGTTATGATGACGGCCCAAATATCTATCGCGGACGGGATTGGGATAGTTCTGGCGGCCCGAATACTAGGTATAGCCGTTGGTAGGCGTATCACCGGTGTTGATCTGATGTCCAAACTCATACATATGGCCGGCATAATGCGCTTACGGGTGCTGCTAATCGGCGGAAACCCAAATTTAGCACTTCGACTTACTCAGTGCTATTCCAAGCAGTATCCCGAAGCTAAATTTAAAGGTATGCAAGGGATAGAGAATATAAAAAAACCAAAAAAATCCGAAGAAGACGTAATTTTCTCTATAGTAGCCGAGTACAAGCCCCAGTTAGTATTTGTTGCTTTTGGCTCTCCGTGGCAGGAGTTGTGGATAGACCGTCACAAAAAGGAGTTTGAAAAGAGTGTTTGTATGGGAGTAGGACAGGGATTTGATGTTGCGGGGGGTCTGGTCAGACGAGCACCTGGCTGGATGAGAATCATCGGACTTGAATGGTTGTACCGTTTAATGAGTCAGCCATGGAGATGGAAAAGACAGTTGCGATTAGTGGAGTTTAGTTGGTTGGTACTACAAGCAAAAGCGCCAAGCTTTTTCGAGGCTAGTTGAGCGCTTGAGATTTTATGGATAGCATGAGACAATTACTTCCATGCAGTCATCAATTGAGGCTGAAATAATTACTTCACTGTGGTATTTTTATTTTTTCAAATATTCCCCAAACCTAGAAGAGATACATACCTTTTTGAAAAAAAAATGCTCTAAACAGCGTTTAACGAAGATTTTGGAAACCATGGCCGGAAAAAAAATCCTGAGAAAAGCAAAAATAGATGCAAGATATACTCATGGGGAGTATAGTATAATCCACTCACAACAGGTTAAATCAACTTTTCTATGCGCTTTATACCCAAAAAAACATCTATTCTCATTATGTGCGCGTAAAAGGCGGATATCAATAGGAAAAATCAAAAAAATCTCACACTATATCCGGATTCTTTCCCTATTTCCCCAAATACAGCTGGTGGGTCTTTCGGGCAGTCTTTCCATGCTTAATGCCACCAGGGACGATGATATCGATCTTTGTATCATAGCCTCTGAGAATCGCATGTGGACGGCACGTTTGATTAGCCTAATGATCGCTCAGATCTTTGGATTGCGCAGAAAATCAGGTGAAAAAAGAGCCTCGGATAAAGTCTGTTTGAATCTATTCTTTGATGCTTGTGATATGCAGGTGCCAAAACACAAAAGAACGGAATATGTAGCGCATGAAATACTGCAGATGAAACCACTGATAAACAAAAATAATACGTACGGGAAGTTTTTGGTAGCTAATAAGTGGATATATAGGATTTTTCCGAATGCAAAAACAGTATTCTGTATTCTGTATCCGGTATTCAGTAATAAAACACAAAATATTCTAGGAAATATAGTCGAAAAAATGCTTAAAAAACTAGAACTTATTAGTATCAGAAAGCATCAAACTAGTGAAATTGTGACAAATACACAGTTATGGTTTTTTCCTGAAGATTTTGAGCAAAAAATAAAAGAAGGGGGTTTGATATGAACATTTGGGAAGCAAGAGTCGGTGGTCTGATTCTGCCCGTGCCGAGAAACGCCGAAATAGAAAAGGGTTGGCTTTGCTTTTTATCGGCGTTGGAATCGCAATGGGATTTGAATCCAAAATGGTCCGTGATTGGTATATAAACCAGCATACATTGCCCGAAAATCGTATTCCACCCTGGCATAATGAAAAACAGGTAAAAAAATATTGGTGGTTTAAAAAAAATACGACTCCCTGCTATAATAAATCAAGAAAACGGACGAGTGGCGGAACTGGCATACGCGTACGCTTCAGGAGCGTATCTCCTTTCGGAGGTGGGGGTTCAACTCCCCCCTCGTCCACTTTTTGGTACGGACATAAAAAGGGAATTTCCCGCTGAGCGGGATTATCCCGCCAAGTCGGGATGAACAGCTTTCTTTTCCAATACATTGTCCATACGGATATAAATAAATTGGTCCACTATATAGGTTTTTGAGATATAATACATTAAAGGAGGGTTGGCAGAGTGGTAATGCAGCGGCTTGCTAAGCCGTGACGTTGAATAGACGTCCACAGGTTCAAATCCTGTACCCTCCGCCGACAAAAAATCATTACCGAAGGTCATGGATTTTTGTTGATAAATGTGGGATGAGAAGTTTACCCCGAAAAATTTACGAAGTAAATTTATTTGGGGAATCCCGCCCTCTCCGCAAAATGGGATTAGTAGAAAAAAGAGAGTGAAATTGGACTGTTCTATCAATCCATTCTTGAGATTCGAACCAATAGTTTGCAGAATTTTTTTTATCTTTTATAGATAATTGCAACCGGTTTAAAAAAGTATTCATGTACTATTACTAATAGTAATCTACTTTACAAAACTTGCAACGAGCATATTATAATAAAAAATATCCACTATTTTTTCTCCAGTTTTGAAACAAGCTGCGGAAAAAAATCCAACTGCTGATATTTGTTTTCTTCGAGCAAAAACGGTCTTATTTTCGCCTTAAAACTGGTTAAGCGCTTTTTTTCTCTGATAAATTTATCGGAGGCACGCGTTAAAAATTGTGCAGGAATTTTATTTATCTTGGCAAACGTGAAGTCTGGTTGGGCACCGTTGGCAATTAGCCAAACAATGTCATAGATATCCCGCGGCTGGGTTGAGCGGCGGTTTAAATAAGCGGCAAACTTTTCAATAAGTATCTGATCAAGAGATTTGGTAACGACGTTGACTAAAAAACCGTAGCGGTTAAAAAGAATCAATTCTCTTTGTTGTCCCCGCCAGCGCGCTTCAAAATCAAACTTAATCATCAATTTTTCGTCTTCGTTTCTGCTAATTTTCAAATCAAAAAGGAGATGAGGAAAGCGAAGTTCGAAGTAGTCTCGCCGGGCAGTCCTGTTATGGTATAGAACAGTTTTTATTTCCTCAGCGCGTAATTTCTTTTCAACGCTTTGCATAAGTTCGATTGTTGTTTTTGCTGCCAGATCAACACAGTCAAAGTCCAGATCTTCGGAAAACCGATCAAGTCCTCTTAATAGTCTCAGGCTGGTTCCGCCTACAAAAAATAGATTTTTGGAGCATTTTTCCTGATAGACGAGAGAGAGTATCATGGTTTGTAAATACTCGCGCAAAATTGCTCTTTTTTTATGGACAGGCAAACCGTAGTTTTTGGCAAACGGCAGAATAAAGTCATTAAAAGAGGCAATAATGTTATTCATGGCATTTTGATTTTTTGTACCCAATCAGGGAAACTTTTGCTGTATCTTTTGTATTTTTTAAAATCCAAAGTCCGAATATCAAACCGCAGCCCTGCCAGACTTTTGATTTTGCGTAGATAGAAATAATCAAGAATCGCTTTTTCTTTACCCGCGATATTTAAAATCGTATCAGTCGGGCCGGAAATTGGTACATACCCAAAAAACAGACAAGGCTTGATTCTATAATAGTCAAAACGACCAAAAGAATTTTTTAGATGTTTGGTGGTGGTTAGGGTAACGGAGCTTACGGTCAGCGGTACATCGGGAACGAGGCCATAGTAGTTTAGGGCGGTTTCCAGGCTAAGGTACGACGGCTGGTATAGGTAACCCGCCAGCGTGAGCTCATCTATCGATGCGGCTTCAAAACAGTACAGCCCGCGCCTGATTTTACCTATCTGCCCAGCTTTTGCCAGACGATGCAGATGAATTTTAACGGTTTCTTCTTTTTCGTTTGGAAATGTCTTTAAAACGTCCAACAGGGTAAAAATATTACGTTTAATTTTAGCAGTTAACTCCAGATATCTCATTAATAGATAATATACAATAATGTTAATTATCTGTCAATTGGTATTTTCCCAAAATTCTGTACTAATGTGTTATAATCAAAAATATCCACGTTGTCGTCTTTATTATACCCTTTGTCAATGAGTTTGTAATAATTCGCCGACTTTAATATTGTATACCCATCTTACTCTGGTTTGCAGTTCGCACGATCGAAAAAGCAGATTAGATGGGTATATACTTTAAAAACTGATTGCAAACCTGAGTTTTTACAGTACAATTAATGATTGGTACTCGTTAAATCTCTCTAACCTGTCAGGTTATCTTTACCGGTCTTAACCCCAGCTATTACGGCAAAATTGAGAGAGGATTGTGGTTAAAACGCCGCTTGAAAATTTTATAGTATTATCCGTTCGTTAAGTGTTCGCTCCTCAGATATTCTTCCTTTTTGAGTTATTAACCTTATTGTCTTTGACATAATATAATATCTATATATGCCATTCTTTACCATTCCGAGAAACCCGAAATACGGTTGGATTCCTGATCTGCCCGATCAACGAGATGTTCCATATATCCGTTTAGCCCTTGCCATACCGAAGCTTCCATCTGCCGTTGATCTCAGAAGTTTCTGCAGTCCTATTGCAGACCAGGGAAAGTTGGGTAGCTGCACTGCTTTTGCCCTGGTAGGCAATCTTGAATTTCTCAAGAAAAAAAGATTAAGGAAGATTTTTGATTTCAGCGAGCTGTTTCTCTATTACAATGAACGGATAATCGCACACACGCAAAAAGTTGACAGCGGCGCTTCGTTAAGGGACGGCATTAAAACATTGGTAAAGGCGGGTGATTGTTTGGAACAGTATTGGCCGTATCAGATTAAGAAGTTTAAGATCGAACCTTCACCGGAGGCTTATAAAAACGGGCTGAATTATCAAATACTCACCTACTTCCATTTATATACGATAGAAGAAATGAAGCATACAATCAGCACAGGTTACCCGTTTGTATTCGGATTTGCCGTTTATGAAAGTTTCGAGTCAAAAAAGGTTAAAAAAACAGGCATTATGCCCATGCCTGAGGCCGGCGAGCGTATGGTCGGCGGTCACGCGGTATGCGCAGTCGGATATGATGACGCAAAACAACAGTTGATTATCCGCAACAGCTGGGGAACAGATTGGGGGGATCGCGGATATTTTTATATGCCCTATGCCTATGTGACAAACTCCTTCCTTTCCGCCGACTTCTGGACGATCAGGGATATGGAGTAAGAACCATAGAAAACTTCACTAAGAAAAGGCATTGAAGAACACCTAAGAGTACAGTACTATCTAAGTATGAAAATTAAAAAACAGCGGAAAAAAATCATGGTATATGCGGCAGCAGTGATGGTAGTGATTATATTATTTGTAGTCTATCGGGTTATCGATCTTCGAAAAGCCCACAGCACATTTGAAAACTATTATGAATTTAGGGGGTGCACACAGCTTCTGGAAAAAAAAGCTGATTACGGTATCTGTAAAACCTCGGATGGTAAAATTATAAAGATCATAAAATATCACGATCGATGGTATTTAAACGATGATTTACCGATATGTATATTCCATATTTGCTCGTAATGTATGCCCGTATATCATACGATCAAACGGATAGGGTACAGGTACAAAAGAAGAACCGAATATATTTGGGTTGTCGGTGATACGAAAAAACCGAAACTTCTCCTGATTCCGGGATTGACAGGAATACACAGTAACCTTTTGGAATTTAGCTATAAGCTGCGGAATGATTATTTTCTGATTTTCCCCGACCTGCCCGGATGGGGAGATTCGCCGCGCTTTGATGCCAAGTTGACGTTGACCAACTATGCACGGTATTTGGATGATCTGCTTGGGTTTCTTGGGTTGGAGTCCGTCAACCTGTGGGGTCATTGTATGGGCGCTGCTTTGGCAATAGAATTTACGTATTTATATCCCCGGCGGGTGAAGAAATTGATTTTAGTAAGCCCGCCGTATGAAGAAGGCCAAATGGGGTTTCATCTGATGAGACATATGTCTGATATCGGGATCCGGTCTCCACACATTTTTCATCCTATCTTTTATTTTTGGAAAAACAGGTATTTGAATTTTTTCCTTGGCTTTTTTATCATGAAATTCAGAAGTTTCCGTAGGAAAACCAAATGGCTTATTCGGAAACTACTGTTACAAAAAACACAGGACGAGCAGGCGTTTGACGAAACCTGGGTCAATCTCATGCACTTCAATTACCGGAAAATCAGAGATATTAAAGTTCCGATCCATTTGATTTTTGGCGCTCAGGATCTGCTTATCAGCAACGACCAGGCTCGTAAATTGCATTCTATGGTGTCGCAAGCCACACTGGATTTCATTGAAAAAGGAGGGCACGTCACGCCGGTGGAAACGCCGGACACGCTAGCCCATCTGACATATAAATATCTGGTTGCCGACAAATAATGTGTTTTTTTCCGACTTTTGCTATAATGGTGTAAATGATGTCTTGGTACCTATTTGCCGCATTGGTCACCGTTTTTTACAGTTTTGCCGTTTTAACCGATAAATTCCTCATTGAAAAACGGATCAAAGACCCGTTCGGGTTTTACCTGAGATTTGTTGAACGATACAACTGGATTGATACAAGAAATCCCGCCGGAATACCGAAACCAGAATTTATTAAAGAAGCGGAATTATATAAGGATCTTATGGAAAAAGGCCACAATGAATAAAACGCTTATTTCAACCAATCCGTCAAGAAATTTCGAGGTCCTCGGTGAAGTGAAAATATCCACTGAGGAAGAAATACAGGAATCTGTCGCAAAAGCAAGAAAAGCATTGCCGATGTGGTGGGATATGAACCTGTCAGATCGATGTAAAGCAATTGACTCGTTCGTGAAAATTTCGAAAAAAAGAGCGGAAGAAATTGCGCAACTGATCGCAAAGGAGACGGGGAGACCTATCAAAAGCTCACGGCAAAACGTCCAAGGTGGGATAGAATATTTCGAAGCATACATAAAAATGGCGGAAAAATATCTTAGTCCGCAGATAACCTATGAATCAGATACAGAAGTCCACAATTTATGCCGTGAACCGCGCGGTGTGATTGCTGCAATTCTTCCTTGGAACTATCCGTTCATGAATGTGGCATGGCAATGTGGCCAGGCGCTTATTGCAGGTAATACCATCGTATATAAGAATTCGGAAGAAGACCCTTTATTCTCAAAACTTCTTGAAGAATTAATCAGTAATTCTGACATACCTCAAGGTGTTTTCAATATTATTTACGGTGATGGTAAAACAGGAGACTGTCTGGTTCATCAGGATATAGACATGATTTCGTTTACCGGAAGTACCGAAATTGGGCAGCGTTTGACGAAAATAGCGGTAGAAAAATTCATTCCCATAACAGCCGAGCTTGGAGGCTCCTCGCCATTAATATTATTTGATGATTTTGAAATCAACGATAATACAATTGCATATATAACAGATAGACGATTTAAAAATGCAGGCCAGGCATGTGATGCAGTCAAACGCCTCATTGCTCACGAACGTGTATTTGATAAAGTCGTTGAAAAACTTTCAACATATGTGAGTAAATTGAAGGTCGGAGATGTCTTGGATGAAGCGACTGAAATCGGTCCTTTGGTGAGCGAACGGCAAGTAAAACGTATAGAGTCACAAGTCAATGATTCGGTAAAACAAGGGGCAAAGATAATAGTAGGGGGAAAACGTCCAAAAAATATGAAAGGAGCATATTATTTGCCGACCATAATGACGGAAGTTTTAAGAACCATGCGCGTGTGGAAAGAAGAAACGTTCGGTCCGGTATTACCGATCGTTCCGTTCAAAACAGAGGAACAGGCGGTAGAATTGGCTAATGATACGGAATACGGTCTGACGGCACATATATTAACAAATGACAAGGATTGTTTCCAAAGAATAAGTAAACAATTAAAAGCAGGTAGTGTGGGTCAAAACCAAACTTCATTCTGGCAACCGACTAATCCATTCGGCGGATACAAAAAATCAGGCATGGGCAGAACTCACGGAGAATTCGGATTCAACGAAGTTACGCAGCTGAAAATCGTCTCTGAGGAGAAATAAATAGTATTTTCGTTAATTCGAATTAACGAAAACAGTACATAAAAGGATTTCTATATTCCTTGTTCCCGCTCTTTTTTTATTCTCCATCGTTCTTTCAGATTTGTACTCCAATTTGAGCCGGGACGAAAAGGAGGAAAAAAAACATCTTTAAATAAATCCGTCAAGAAATCATATATTTTTTTACTCTTTATGATTTTTTCGAATCGGGGAACAATACCATGACTATTCTCCGTGATAATTTTGAATTTCGAAACAGTTGAAGTGGAAACTTTTAGGGTTTTAGATATTGTTATCACGTCTTTTTTCTTCAAAAGAAGATAGATGATCGCAACTCTTTTTGCGAGCATAATTTTTTCCGAGGGAGACAATAGGTCGTTTATGATATCTTCGAATTCTTTTTGCGCCGTGTTATTACCGACAGCCTCGAAAAACAGGATAAACAATTTATGGAGTATGGATTCGTCAAGATATCTCCGTGATACTTGGGTCATATATTTATCATTATGAAAGAATAGGAATAAAACATCAATGGATTATAAACGACAAACAATACGATTTCGATGATTCGAATGATCGAAATGAGATGAATGTTTATGTGTCAAACTTCTTATTCTTCGATAAAAACAGGCGAGTCGCTAACCGAGATCTGTGATCCGCTTATGTCTTTTGTATTTCCCCGTATATCTGTAACCGACGTATGATTTTGAAATGGTGAAGGAACTGTTGCCGGCACAATGCTCCATACGACATAAATGTTCTTTCCGTTTCTACTGAATTTATATTCGTAAATATTAGATCCCGAAGGGATCTGTTGTACTGATGTTGACCCTGTAAGTTTTTCCGACATGGTTTTATACGCATATGCGGCAGGCCGCGGGCTGCCCTGATTGTCAACTAAGCCGACATGACCTTCTGCCTGCAAGGTATAGTCGTTAAACAGCCAGTAATTATATACGGTTACGTTATTCGCGAACGCGGTCACCGCCTGTTTTACCACGTCCTTCGCCTGCGTTAGCGGATCAAATCCGTTTCCGGGAGCACCCCACCATCCGTACCATCCTTCCCACAGATCCAGTGGTTTGTCAGCGCCTTGCGCCTGTAAATTGGTATGCAGATAGGTGAAAACCGTTTGCAAATCCTGCCATGTAGTTCCGATATGAATCTGCATATGATCATAATACGCGTGGTTTTGGAAAAGCATGGTTTCCCACTGGATCAAATGCCGGACAGTTGAGCTATTAATCATCTCCTGGAGTTGCGAAACACCGGTGCATTTGAGTGACTGGCTGTTGCGTTGGAAATGCAGGTCATAGCTGTTGCAGAAATCCATTGCTTGCTGCGTTTCTCCTTTTTTATAGAGCCATGAGGTAGTCAAATAGCCGAGGCCTTCATGCGACATGGCCGCGTCTTCGACGATCGCATTCGGGTCGCCTGCATGAATCGCTTTGTACGCGGTTTGCAGTTCTTCGAAATATTGTTGAGGAGTACCGCCCCAGTTTTGGCTCGCGTGAGCTTCATTTTCAATGGAATATCTCGCTATTTTTCCTTTGTAATGGGATGCGACGTTATAAACGAAATCATAATAGTCCTGCATATTTTTTGCAGGCATGGATGGTTTGTGATTGCCTGAAGTTTGAGGCGCGGGTTGGGTAGCCCATGGTGCGTCGGAAAGGATATGTACGCCGACTTGCTGTCCGCATGCGCGGTATCCATCGACCCACGAATCGAACTGGCTATAATCCCATTGACCGGCTTTGGGTTGGATGCGTGACCAGGATAGCGTGAGCCAGTCGAATTTTGAACCGTACTTCTGTACTTCCTGGCAAAGTTGGGGCATTTGTTGGATCATGACTCCGGCTCCCAGTACAAGACCATAACCAGAATACACATTTGGTTGTGTTCCTGGAGAAAGTGTAGGGAATACAGGTAGTTGCATACTGCTCGGAAGACAACTGTTGACAATCGGTATTACGTCTTGGGGAACCTGCTTTGTTCGCTGTATCTCTTTGATAAGCTGAAGTGTTTTTACTACCCCCAGTTTTCTTTCAATGCACTTTTTTTCATCTGTTGTTAGTTTGTTTTTGAAATCAAGAGGATTTGGTTGTACTGCCTCGGTTGGCGTTTGACTGGAAAGCATGTTTTGGATTATATTGGTGTGTGAATAAAGAAAATAGCCAATAGCGGAAAGAACGACAAACGCGAGAGGGATAATGAGAAATATAAAGCCTGATGATCTATATTTCATAATTGAGTAAAAATAAGTTTCTCAGATTAAACAAGTATTGAGTATATTTAATATTATATCACTATGCAATATTTGTATAGTTGTTTCATATTTTTCCCATGAAAAAATGGTTGTTAATAAGTTTAATAGGCGTGACGATTTTTGCAGCTGCACTTATGGTATATAGGTATCGTGACAATCGTTTCAGGTCCCCAATAGCAAACAAAAATAATCCGAAACCGTTATTGGCATATACGTATGAAAATTTAAGAAAGCGTACATACGAAGGAAGCCAGATTAGCATGGATAAAGTCGTTAAAGACGATCCGGATTTCACCTCGCAGGTATTTTTCTATACTGCGGATGGGTACAAGGTAAGCGGTTTAATGAATATCCCGAAATCTCAAGGACCTCATCCGGTAATAATCATGATTCGCGGATATGTTGATCCGGCAGCATATACACCAGGTGAAGGAACGCAACATGCTGCTGAAGTATTTGCTCAAAATGGATACGTTACCCTGGCTCCGGATTTTCTCGGATATGGCCAATCGGCTCCGTCGTTAAAGGATGACGTTGAAGACAGACTCTTTACCTATATTACGGTGATGGATTTATTGGCGTCCGTTTACCCCGTAACCTCGACTTCGCAGCTCAAGAATTTTGGTTACGGGGTGAAGAATATATCCAATGTTCAAATAGACACAGCAAAAGTAGGTATTTGGGCACATAGTAACGGAGGTCAAATTGCATTGTCGGTGCTTGAAATTTCAGGAAAAAATTATCCGACCGTCTTATGGGCTCCGGTGTCAAAATCGTTTCCGGAATCGGTTTTATATTATGCACCGGAACTTGATGACCAGGGTAAAATGCTGAAAAAAGTAATCCGGAATTTTCTGGAGAATTATAACCCTGTTGAGTTTTCCCCGACATCATATTTTTCCTGGATAAAGGCGCCGATTCAGCTGCATCAGGGGGATAAGGATGAGGAAGTGCCGAAACAGTGGTCCGATGATCTGTATCAAAAACTCAAATCCCTGGGAGTGAATATTGAGTACTTTACCTATCCAGATCAGAATCACAATTTCAACAACCTTGAGGAATGGCAGCAGAACATGAACAGGAATCTGGAGTTTTACAAAAGATACCTGTGATACTTTTAGAGGCCGAGGGTTTGGACTATAATTGACCCATGAAAATACAATCGAGCCAATACTGTACATTCTACATGGTTCGTCATGGGGAAACCGAGTGGAATGTCAAGAAAATCATCCAGGGCCACACAGATATTCCCTTGAATGCAAAAGGAGAACTCCAGGCGCGGTCGCTGGGAAAACTACTCGCGGGCATTCAATTCGATGCCGCATTTTCATCGGATTTACTGCGCGCAAAACAAACCGCAGAGATTATTGCTGTAGAAAAGAAAATAGCAGTACAAACAACCAGACTTCTTCGTGAACGAAGTTTCGGGAAACTGGAGGGACAGAGTTGGGAGAAAGCGGATTCCCTACTGGAAAGCCTTATTCATAGATTAGTTTTCATGACCGATGGAGAAAAAAGAAAGCATGGTTTGGAACGTGCAGAAAATAATGAAGATTTGCTACAGCGGTTGATTCCGTTTCTTCGCGAACTATGCATTGCATATGCAGGAAAAACCGTATTGATCGCAACCCACGGCGGTCTGATGAGAGCGTTTCTTATTCATCTGGGATTCGGTACACACGAAACGCTTCGCTCCGGAGCAATCTCAAATACGGGGTATGTAAAAATAGAGTCAGATGGCGTTGATTTTTTTGTGAAAGAGACCGCAGGAGTAAAAAAAAGCAAGCTACGTTAGATTTTCTAATTGTGCGGCTTTGTTCCATTCGGCAAACAAATGGATAATGCGCACGGCTGAAGAGAAATTATAGTATTTTTAGCCGTAAAATCAAGTCAATAGTATAATCTACAAATATAATTGTCTTATTGACGATACTATGGAGTTCAGCCGCCGAAGAAAGAAGGTAACAACATTGCACCGTGAAACAGGAAAATAAAGCCGACAATCAGGCTGAATATCGCAGTAACAAGTCCCAACACAATAGATATTTTCGAATTTCCTTCTGCCCCCAAAAACCCTGCAGTAGCAATTCCGGTGATTACGCTATTTGAAATGATTAATCCGATGACGAACGTGAATAATAAAAATGAACCAACTGTTGGTCCGCCGACTCCGGCAGCGGTTAAAAACAATAATACCTGCGTTGGTGTTTCCGCACCTATGCCGTGGATCATGCCGACGCTAAAAGCAGTACGCTTCCCGTAATTTTCCGGCAGATGGATATGGGGAACATTGTGTTTATGCGCAAGTTTATGATGAATGGTGTCGCTTACTTTATTGAATAACATGAATAGAAGCATCCATCTGCTTTTTTTTCGGAAATGCGGACCGTGCCGGAAAATGGAATAAATCAGCCATGTTCCCAATAAAATCAGGGTGATGCCGACAATGCGTTCCATAACCGCGTCAATCCATGTGGGTAACCGTGCCCCAAGCAGTATTGCAGCCAGGCCGATAACCACGATAACGGTCGCGTGTCCGATTGCATAGATAAAACCGAGGATAAATCCCTGTTTTTTGTTTTCGGATGTTCCGGTAATATCGGAAATGGCAGCGATATGATCCCAGTCTATACCGTGGCGAAGCCCTAAGAATAATGCGAGAATAAACGTGGAGAATAAAGTCGAATTAAGCATCATGTCATTATAGCAAATAGGTATTTTTTATGTTTTTATTCAAGCTATAATCAAAATATGCAGGAAAAACCAATAAAAATTCTCATAATAGGTGCTGGTTTCGGGGGAGTGAGTTGTGCATTGGATTTGAGCGAACGTCATTTAAGGAATGTCGAAATTACTTTAATAAATCCGACTCCGCATTTCGAATATCATGGCGCTTTATACCGCGTTTTAATCGGCAGATCTCCGCTTGAAGTTTGTATTCCGCTGGGAGAGATATTCCGGAACAAACGCCAGGTCGTTTTTGAACAGGATTTTATCACAGACATTGATCTGAACATAAAAAAGGCGATAGGGAAGTCAGGTTCGACATATCGGTACGATTACCTTGTGTTGGCCCTTGGATCCGAAACGAATTACTATGACATCGATGGCTTACGGGACTATGCGTTTTCCGTTAAATCCATTACTGACGTTTTGCGTTTAAAGGAGCACTTGCACGAAGTTTTTTCCTCCCATGTCGTGATTGTGGGGGGCGGTCCGAACGGGTGCGAAATAGCCGGCAGCCTGGTCCAGTATATGGAACAGCTTACGGAGAAGCATGGTACCGATGCACCGCTCCTATCCGTGGATTTAATCTCGTCGTCAAAAAGGCTGCTGCCGCATTTTCCTGAGGAATTGTCTGGACAGGTCGAGGTGAGGCTGCGTGAGCTGGGGGTCAAGGTGTATCTCGAACGTAAAGTTACCAAAGAAGAACTGAACGAGGTATACCTAAATGATATGAAAATAGCCACCCATACGGTTATTTGGACAGCGGGAACAAAAGCACCTGACCTGTTCCGACAGTTGGGGCTGAACGTAAATAACAAAGGACAGGTGTTGGTCAATGATTTTTTCCAACCGAAGCAGGCAGTTTCAAATAAACAATATTTACAGAATGTATATATTATTGGTGATAGCGCTGACGTATGTGATTCCGGTTTTGCCAGTCCGGCAATCGATCATGGCCATTGTGCGGCTGAAAATATTGCGCGCAGTATATATAACTCAAAACTCGTCGATTATATTCCTGAAACCGGTATTTCGGTAATCCCTGTAGGAAAAAATTGGGTTGCGGTTTCTTTCGCAGGATTCAATTTCTCCGGACGTATAGGATGGTGGATACGGAGAATATTGGACCTGAAAATCTATCTTTCTATTCTGCCATTCTCAAAAGCACTGGTGGCGTGGAAGGAAGGCGGGATCTTATGGGAAAACTGCCCGACCTGTACAGGCGATATTTTCAGTCACCGCTCATTCTTGAACGGATCAAAAAAACGAAGCGCATCCTCATCTCAATGAGACTTACGGGGTTGACAAGGCGGCGGAAGGTGTAGCCGTAGGTAAGGGTGTTGGTATGATACCGTTGAATATGTTTTCGATCGATTGTTGCAATACCCTCCATTGGTCCATTCCTCCCTTGGGAATCAGGATGAACTGGCCGTCGCTCGACCAGCTGTCCTTAAGCAGATTCTGGTCACTGATGACATAGGTAGTAAGCGTGTAGTCTTTAGCGGTATTTGAAAGTCCGATGAATTTTTGGATGTCCGACAGAGAAAAATCCGTTTTGACATGCGAACCCAACGTATTCAATAAAGGCAAAATTTTTGGTATAAAGCCGATATTTAAAATCTTGTCCTTAATCGCTTTTAATAATTGTTGTTGACGGGCGGCTCGCCCGAAATCGCCACCGTCTTCCAATGCGTGGCGCGAACGGACGTATTTTAAAGCGATTGTTCCGTCCATGTGCTGCATACCTTTGTCAAAATGCAATGTTTCATACCTGCATGGGAATGCGAGCTCCGGCGCATTCGTGATATTTTCATAGAATGTTTTGAGATCCTGGTTTGGATCGGAGCTTTTATGCTGGTCAAACAGCTGTTTAAGTTGTGTCTGGTCGGCATTGGGATTGTTGATATAATCTTTGACCAAATTGAATTTTGCTTCAATATCGCTGTTGCACAGATCGGTTTCCTTTCCGGTCAGCGGATACTGGGGATCGGTGAATGCTTTTAATACGTTGATGTCGACACCGCCGAGATCATCGATCGCTTTGGTAAAACCGGCAAAATCAATAGCTACGTAGTTGTCAAGTTGGACTCCGAGAACCTGTGACATGATGAACTTAGTGTACTCTGCATCTGATTGGGAACCGAAATGAGACTGGTCAAGATCTGGATAATATGACGAAATGGGTATGCCGACAGAATCGCCGATTTCGAACTGATATACGGTATTGATTTTGGCGTGAAACGGAGCTCCGGATTTGGTGGGTAGCTTAACCCAAAGATCCCGGGGAATGGAAAGCAGTACGGCGCGTCTGATTTTCATATTCACATGCAGAACCATGATGGTATCGGTGAGATAGGCTCCTTCGTGTTTTCCGCCACCATAGCCGAACAGCAGAATGTTATATGAGGTTTTTTCTTTTTGAGCAGGTTTCAGTATAGAGGGCGTATATATTTTATTATAAAAAACCACGGTTTTGATGATAAAAAAAACCAAAACCGCCAGTGCAATACCTGCAAGAAGAATGAGATTTTTTTTCATATTGAAACTAATTATAGCTCAAATTCTTGAGAATTTTCTCTACTTCCCAATCGTTGATACGGTGATACCGGCCGCGATGGGGAAGCGGAGCGCCGGAAAATGTCCTGCGGAGCAGGATCTAGCTTCGCTAGACATAATTACACTTCCTTTAAGAACTCTTTAAACACTTTTTCTATCTGCCGATCACTTATTTCTCTATGATGACCTCTGTGAGATAATAAGGCTCCAGAGAATGTTTTTGGTATATGTAGTAATTCATGGATCAATGTTTTGATTTGTTCACGTTTGTTCAGTTTATCAAACAGGCGTGCATTGACCTCAATGATATAATGCGGTTCAAGACCGGCGACTTCCTTGAACAATCGGGACATACCCCAGATTCTGGCATACGCGCGTGTTTTAGCGTCAAAACTCCTGATGCAATGGATACGTGATGAGTCCATATGATTAAAATCTAATTTCGTAACCAGTTGTTTTACGGTCCGTTCGATTTCCGGCGCAAGAGAGTAGTTCATATCAGATATAGGCGATTTCGGATTTGCTGAAGCCGATGGTTAAAAGCTGTTTTTTTGCCCTGACATCATTTTTAAATATTTTTTTAAAGGACAGATATGTTTCCATAAGTTCATACGGGAAAACCACCCAGACGTCTGTTTTTTTCAGCCAAAAATCGGGCGTGAATGTTGAATGCGGTTTAAGGTAAAGCGTTAAAGTAAATATATTTTTGACATTGACGTTTTTAAAATACGACCTGGCCCGTTTAAATGTTTTTCCCGTATCACAGATTTCGTCAACCAAAAGGATTGTCTCATTTCTGAATGACCGCGACGGCGTTTCCTCAATAACGATTTCTTTTTTATGCTTGAGTTCTTTGTATGAGGAAATGGTGATATGCGAGATTGAAACCGTAGTGAGATCTGATAGAATTCTTGCCGCGACCAATCCTCCTCTTGATATGGCGACTATTTTGTCGATTTTAAGGTCATGAAGTCTTTTTGCGAGGATCTGACAATCTTTTACATATTCGTTCCACGATACTTTTCTGAATTTGAGTTTATTCATTCGTATATGATATCATGTTGGTAATGAAAAAAATTGTCATTCTGCTTTCATTTCTTTTTTTTACCCCCTTTTTCTCTATAGGTTTAATAAAGGCCCAGGCAGTTAGTGAATCCGGTACTAATAATGCAGGCCACAGTTTTGCCACTGTATTTGAAGGCCATGAGCATATTCGTAGTTTCAAGAGCGATATTATAGTCAATAAAAACGGAACAATAAATGTAAAAGAGGAGATAATATATGATTTTGGGTTACTTTCTAAGCATGGTATATACAGAGTCATTCCGTATATAAAGACTAATGATCAAGGAAAAAACTTTCAGATGGATATAAAGGTTCTTGGGGTGACTGATGAGAATGAAGTCCCGTATCAGTACACCAATACAGATAACGGAAACAGCATATCTTTAAAAATAGGAAATCCTGATAAAACCATAACAGGTTCCCATACGTATATTATTTCATATCGAGTGAGCGGAGCTTTAAGTTATTTTTCCGATCACGACGAACTTTACTGGAATGCTACGGGTAATGACTGGAATATTCCTCTAGCCCACGCGGAAGTGTCTGTTCAACTGCCTCCTGACGTTATGGAATCAAAAATAACCACAACTTGTTTTACGGGAATAAAAGGCAGCTCTGAAAAAAATTGTTCATCGAATATTCTTGGTTACAAAACAATCTTCAGTGCTAATAAACCACTTTTGGCCAGTGAAGGTTTGACTATAATCGTTGGGTTTCCAAAAAAACTTGTTGCAGTTTTGGAACCCAAAGAAGTAGTTCCATTCTGGCAGACAATTCTGGGGAAGCTGGTGAGCTTGGGAATAGCTCTTTTAGCTCTGTTTTGGTACATAATATATCCTATTAAAATAATCCTAAAATGGATGCTTCACGGACGTGATCCAAAAGGAACCATAGGGGAAGTTGCCGCATGGTTTGATCCGCCCAAAACTCATAAAGGTGAACGGTGTATGACTCCCGGAGAAGTTGGTACATTAGGTGATGAAACCGTTGATATGAAAGATATTTCTGCGACCATAGTAGATCTTGCACGCAGAGGTTACTTCAGAATAGAAGAACGGAAAAAAGGAGATTTTTATTTTGTGAAAACAGCCGAATTTGAGAATGATGCGCGTCTTCTGGTTTATGAACAAAAATTATTAAAAGGCATGTTTGGCGCAAAAAAAACAATTCATATTAAAGATGAAGATCTTTATAGGACCGTTGAAGAGGCAAAGAAAAACCTGTATCAATTAACGGTTGATGACGGATTGTTCGCCGAGAACCCGCAGTCAATACGAACTTTTTATTCTGTTATCGCCGGCATTGCATTATTTACCGGTAATTTTTTTCTGGCAATAGTGGCGTTTATTTTCGGCAGGAATATGCCGCATAAAACAGTCGACGGTGTCAATGCATTTCATGTTGGAAAATCATTGAAGAATTTTTTGAGTTCCCAGGAGCGCCAACTGGAATTTCAAGCAAAGAACCAAATGATGTTTGAAAAGCTACTTCCTTACGCCATTGCGTTTGGAGTGGAAAAAATCTGGGCAAAGCGATTTGCAGATATCTCCATAAGTCCAACGTGGTATCAAGGATATGGAATTACGCAGATGAATGCCATATTGCTGACAGGCAGCTTGAATTCTTCTCTTCGCAGTTTTTCTTCGGCGGCAACGCCGACGCGTTCCAGCTCCGGATTTTCCTCAGGATTTTCAGGCGGCGGGGGAGGTGGAGGAGGAGGCGGAAGTTGGTAGTTATGATACAATATATCGTAATTCAGCTCCTGTAGTTCAACGGATAGAATGGAGGTTTGCGGAACCTCTGATGGCAGTCCGATTCTGCCCGGGAGCACCAAGAAATGAAATATATCCGCCTGTTGCGTCTGCCTGACCATTATGTCGTACTGGGAATCATAATTGCTGCCGGTTTGTATCTTCATATAAAAAGTTGACTGCTTTTGGTGCGGTGCATAATCGTCTTGTGATTATCGATCAGCGTGTTCGTATGTAATGAAATAATTGACAGGGAAGATACGGATAAAGACAGCGGGAACGAGATGCATATACAAAAGGATGACAAACTGAATCCCGCAGTTTTCTCGATGAATTCGGAATTATTTTCCCGTGCATTTCCGCATTCATATCCATGAATACCATAATAATGACGAAATTAAAAAATATCGGTCAGAGATTACAAAAATACCATTAAAGCAGTTTAACCGTCGTTATAAAAACCACACAAAAAAAGAATAAAAGAAGGGTATAAAGGGACAATAAATACATATTATCACGATTCAAAAGTTGCTTTGGAGATGGCGTTTATCTATAATATGTTAGCTCAAAAAATATTGGGGGCGTGGTGAAATGGTATCATAAATGTCTCCAAAACATTTGTTTCCTGTTCGAGTCAGGACGCCCCTGCTTTAGAACTTCGACTATTTTTCTTTATAAGAAAAATAGTCAATGAACTATCTATAAGCTATAAAGTAAGACTGAAGCTTTTGCATGATTTGGCTATTAACATGTTCGTTCCTATGTTGCCGGTTATAGACAGGGCCTTGTGCAATACTCATTTGTTGCCCTAACTGATATCTGTCCCAATCCTTAGTTAAGTCTGGACGAATATAAGGTGGAATTGCTAATCCTGCAAACCCTGAATGGGGTGTTCTCTATTATCATCCGGACGATCCCGATTGCGTCAATAAATTTGACGTATATCAATCTCCATCGACTATAAGTGCGCAAAAATCAAAAGCTGAAAAAAATGCCGCTGATGCAGCACCTAAATGCAAAATTTGTCATCGTAAATATGCGTTTCGATTAGTACCAAAATAATTTTGCTTCCCAAATCTCCAAAACTTCTTGGATATTTTAGAAACAAAAAAAGAGTGAGATGCGGATATTGGCATTTAATATGATTTGTCATACAATATTAGTGTGGAATATTTTGAGTGGAATGAAGATAAAAACAGTAAGCTTAAAAAAGAAAGAAATGTCAGTTTTGAAGAAGCAGTCTATGCCGTTACATACGGAAATCTAATAAAAATTGAGAAGAATCCCAGCAAAAAGCATCCCAATCAACAAATGTATATAATCAATATTAGTAATTACTGTTATTTGGTTCCCTTTGTAAAAAAGGAGAATGAAATTTTTTTAAAAACAATAATTCCCAGTCGAAAAGCAACAAAAAATATATACCCTAATTATAATTTCTAAAAATTATTATGAAAACATATAAGCTCGATCAGGAAGAACAACAAATTTTAAGGGATTATGATAAAGGCAAATTTGTTTCGGTAGACAATCTGGAAGAAGAGGTGAAAAGAGCTCGGGAAGCGGCGAAAAATACCCTGCAAAAAACAAAAAATATCAATATCCGCCTGCCGGAACGGGATATC
>CAZFQZ010000015.1:0-21773 GCA_964521305.1 uncultured Gammaproteobacteria bacterium | reverse complement strand
TATATATTTTCATTGCGTCAGCTACGGATTTGTTTTCAACGGTGATGGCGTATATCGCATTACAGAACCGTATTGCTTCCTTAAGCGGTTTTTGGTGGATATTTCTTCCGGTTGCATTGCCTGACGCGCCGCCTACATGGATTTGTTTATATAGTCCGGTAAGGAATTTTTCGACGTCGGTCGAAGAACCGCCGGCGCAAACCAATTTTGTTCTTCCCGCTGCCTTCACCGCCTGTTTCAAAAGCTCCGCCGAGTCTGTGCCTTCTTTTTTTGGGGGATTCACTTTGACGAAATCCGATCCAAGGCATGCCGCTACTCCCGCTGCTCCGGCAATGAGATCGGGATTTTTTTCGTCTTCCACGGCTTTACCTCTCGGATAGATCCATAAGACGCTGATAAATCCGTGCTTATGGGCAAGATATACTGACCGGACGGCATCCTGCATCATTTCACCTTCGAATTCGCTGCCAAGATAAATGGTAAATCCGACTCCGACGATATTCAGGCCGCTGTTTTTCTTAAACTCCACGACAGCCGATTCCACCGGGTACAACAAAGGGCTTCTCGGATCCTGTTGGTCCTTTTTCACCAGATTTGTTTTGGAGTTGAGTTTGATCAGGTAGGGAATATCCGGATAATCTTTCCCGTATTTTGCCACCAGCCCCAACTGGGTTGCAAACACACCAATTTTCGCTTTGCCCGCGATGTTAAAAAGATGTATCGGGTCTGCGTCATCTTCCGCAATCCCTTCACCGTAAAAATCCTTGTTCAGATGCTCTATTTTCTGGTCGCCTGCAAACAGCATAAGCCTGCCGCTATCATGTGTCGCTAAAGAATAGTTTTTAATATACTCGTCTTTAAATTCTGCCGGAACGTCGGCGGGAATATCAGAGTTTTTCATAGCATGGTAAAAGAATAACTTATAAGTGTCATACACTATCATACACTATAGTGTATTGAATTTTTCTTGTCAATGTCATAGCATATAATTTCATCATATACCATTATATGCGACAATCAACAAACAAAAATTATAGCCGGGTATACGGTCTGATTGCAACAATTCCTCGAGGTAAAATAATGACGTACGGTCGGATTGCCAAAATACTACATTTGAAATCCGCGAGATTGGTCGGCAGGATACTTCATGAAAATGCGGATCCCGAGCATATTCCATGCCACAGGATTGTATTTTCAGATGGCACATTGTCGAAGAATTATGCATTCGGAGGAGAGCAGGCTCAAAAAGAAAAACTCATTAGCGAAAATGTTCTTTTCAAAGGCATAAAAGTCGACGTATCCAAAGCTCTGTATATAACCCCGTAGGTCACCGATGGATTGATTTGATGCTACAATTTGTAGCCAAATTTTCTCAGCAGATCTTTTCGTCCCTGAATGTCCTTTTCCTCTTCAACATCAAGAGGTGAACCGCCGTCGACAACCCCTAAAATACCTCTGCCGGTTTTGGTTTCGGCAACCACAACTTCCACCGGATTGGCGGTTGCGCAGAAAATCGTTACAATCTCAGAAATATTTTTTATTCTGTTCAGAATATTGATGGGAAAAGCATTTTTCAAAAAGATAAAAAGAGAGTGTCCCGAACCGACTGCCTTTGCGTTTGATACTGCAAGCTTGACCATCTCGTCATCGGTGCCCGATATCCGTATTTTCCTTGGACCCGATGCTTCGCAAAACGCAATGCCGAACTGGATTCCCGGTACTGCCTCAACGAGTGTTTCATGCACATCTTCTACTGTTTTTATGAAATGGGACTGGGCTAGAATGAAATTAATCGTTTCGGGTTTTTTGATCGCCACTGTTTTGAGCTTCATATGGGTATTAAAACGGGAAACGTGTAACTACTTTGTATTATATAGTGTTTTTATAAATAACCGCGAGATTATCGCGGTAGACCTGTTTCCACCCGTATCGGGATGCTGACTTTTGCAACAGGAGATCGAGGAACGTACCGTCAGTTATGAAGATATAATTTGTTTTCAGGGAACGAAGTTTTTCGTTCCATCCGGGTTTTGTCTGGATTATATCGAGGTATACCTGGTACGGACTTTTTCCGTTTTCGTCATGCCAGGCAGGCATGCGGCCGTCAGCGAATACTTTTATACCGGGTTTTTGCCAATCGAGAAATCCTCCCCATTCGTAGAGTGCGTATACGTTCCCGTGCAACTGAGGAAAATTCCCGATTGCTTTGCACGGATATGAGACCGTTATGCCTTCACAATAGTCAGTCCAGGAATAAAGTTGGGAGAAAGCAGCCGGCACCTTGATGACGAATGCAAATACCGATAACGCAATACTTAAAGGCAGTAAAACCTGTTCAAATTGCCCGATTTTAATTTTAACATCAGAAAGCAGTATGTAAAAATACGAAATAAAAAACAGCGGAAGATTGCGCTGGGCTTTTAAAGCAAATATGCCGAATACGACAACAAGAAGCGTGTGATACAGATTAAACGACTTTTGCCTCAATTTCCAGAATATTCCCGCGACAACCAGAAGAGATATGAAAACCTGCATGGCAAAAGAGGGAGCAACCCACTCAGCTATCATTGTTCCGAGAGGGCTCAACGCATGACGATATATTTCTACATATGCATAGATTCCGTATGGATTTATAAGCGTTGCAAAAAAACTCAATATACCGACGGCAAGGAAACGGCGGGTAAACAACAATTTCTTTCCCAAACCGTAAAAAAACAAAACCATCAGTCCGATGAAAAAGCCGATATGAGTATTTGTCCACAAAAAAAATATAAAAGGAAAAAGATACAATAATTTTGATTTGTACTTTTCCAGAATACATAGAGTGATGACCAAAAAGAAAACGGAAAAAATCTGTGATCTGAGTCCCAGGTAAAAAACATTATATGACAGAATAAACATAAGGAAGAAGGAAAGAAAACCCAAGACATGGTTGCGGAACAGTTTTACAAAAAAATATGCGATGCCGGCCAATAATGACGCAGCAGTCATGCTAACTCCTAAAAATCCCGCATGGTTATATATGAATGCAAGAAAAATATCATAGAGGTGTCCTGTTTCATACGATTGGTAATGCGGAAGAAAGTACGAGAATTCATTTGTCAGGCAGAGTTTTCCGGTCTGCAGGAACTGGTTGCCGCAGCGGTAATGCCATCCGAAATCAGGATCCTTTACCTGGGACAATGCCAAACAGAATATCGAAAGAAGAAATAAAATAAGAATAATTTTCTTTATCACGCATTTATTATAGCTCAGTTGGATTTTTTGACCAAGATCTGGGTTCTGCCTTGTTTATAATCCACGATTACGGTATCCGCAGGCTGGATTTTTTTTTCTATAATCTGCAATGCGATTTCGTCAACAATGCTTTCGTTGATAACTCGTTTCAATGGCCGTGCGCCAAACACTTCGTCGAAGCCGGCCACGCTCAAATATTTTTTGACTGCTTCCGTCACTTCAAAATGAAGATCTTGTTTCTGCAAACGTTTCTTGACGTCATCCAACTGGATTTCCACGATTTTTTTTACCATTTCCACACTAAGCGGATGATAAATAACGATTGAATCCAGCCGGTTGATAAACTCGGGTTTAAAAAATCGTTTTACCATATCGAGAATTTTCTTTTCCCGCCGGTCTTCCGGCATTTTGTCCTTGAACAGTTCGCTACCGAGATTTGATGTGAGGATAATAATGGTATTCTTGAAATTTACCGTCCTACCTCTTCCGTCGGTCAATCTTCCTTCGTCGAGAATCTGGAGAAATACGTTGAATACCTGCGGATGGGCTTTTTCTATTTCGTCGAAGAGAACTACGGAATAAGGTTTTCTACGGACCGCTTCTGTAAGTTGTCCGCCTTCTTCATAGCCCACATATCCCGGAGGGGCGCCGATCAAACGTGCGACCGTATGGGATTCCTGATATTCACTCATGTCTATGCGGATCATCGCCTTTTCGTCGTTAAAGAGAGAATAAGCAAGTGTTTTTGCCGTTTCCGTTTTGCCTACGCCGGTCGGACCTAAAAACAAGAATGATCCGATTGGTTTATTTTCCTCTCCCAAGCCTGAACGTGATCTGCGGATGGCATTGGCGATCTTGACTAACGCATGATCCTGTCCGACAACCCGCTGTTTCAACTCGTCTTCAAGGTGGGCGAGCCGTTCGGATTCGGTGGATAACAATCTGGTTATCGGAATCCTGGTCCAT
Organism: uncultured Gammaproteobacteria bacterium; assembly: GCA_964521305.1. GTDB lineage: Bacteria > Patescibacteriota > Microgenomatia > UBA1406 > GWC2-37-13 > CAZBEJ01. The sequence continues at coordinate 17,570 of CAZFQZ010000015.1, read as the reverse complement.
CGCGAAACGATCCTGGCAATATCTTCATCGGTAACTTCCTCTTTCAATAATCTGGTTTCCGGGGGGATTGTTTTCCATTTTTTTTCGACTTCCTTTAGTTTTTTTTCGATTTCGGGAATTCTTCCGTATTTCAATTCGGCTGCCTTATCGAGCAATACGTCGCGTTCAGCCTGGTCGAGTGCAGCTTTCAAGCTATCTATTTCCAACCGGTATTTTTGCAGTTCTGCTATGATTTTCTTCTGCTCCTGCCATTTTGCATTGAGATAATCGAATGTTTTTTTGAGCGTATCGCGTTCATCGGATAATGTTTTTTTCCGTGTCTCGATTCCTTTTTCCCGTTTCAAAGCGGCGAGTTCGATATCCAACTGCGTAATTTTCCTTTTTATTTCATCCAGTTCCGTCGGCATGGAATCGATCTCGATTTTGGCTGATGCGGCTGCTTCATCGATCAGGTCGATTGCCTTATCGGGCAGATACCGGTCGGTAATATACCGTACCGAGAGATTGACTGCGGCGAGAACCGCGTCATCCGAAATCTTGATGCCATGGTGCAGTTCATATTTTTCCTTGATGCCGCGCAGGATCGCGACTGTGTCTTCGATACTCGGTTCGTCCACATAGATCGGTTGGAATCGTCTCTCAAGCGCAGGATCTTTTTCGATATATTGCCGATATTCGCGCACGGTTGTCGCGCCGATCGCATGGAGTACGCCGCGGGCGAGCGCCGGTTTAAGCATATTGGACGCATCCACAGCTCCTTCCGCAGCGCCGGCGCCTACAATAGTATGCAGTTCGTCGACGAACATGATGTATTTGCCTTCGCTTTTTTCGATTTTTTCCAGAACAGTTTTCAATCTGTTTTCGAACTCGCCGCGGTACGCAGCACCTGCCAGTATGCCTGCCAGATCCAGCATGAGGATTTGTTTGTTTTTTAACGTATCGGGTATATCGCCGGTGATGATGCGTTGTGCAAGTCCTTCCACAATAGCGGTTTTTCCCACTCCGGGATCACCGAGAAGGACAGGATTGTTTTTTGTTCTTCTGGAAAGGATTTGTATAAGGCGCCTGATTTCATTGTCGCGGCCGATCACAGGATCGAGTTTGGCGTCTTTCGCGCGTTTGGTCAGGTTGACCGTGTATTTTTCCAAAGAATCTCCCTGATCCTCAGGTGGCTGATAATTCATTTGCATGATGTTATTAGCAAACAACTAACTAGAGTGCTAAAAATATTGTAATACACGATTTCCGAAAATTCAAGTAGAAAACATTATTAATCCCGCTTAGCGTGATTAAAAGAGTGTTAAATGACAGGATCATATCCTCCCTTATTCCACGGATGGCAGCGGACGATGCGTTTCAATCCCATCCAGGATCCTTTCAGTGCGCCGTATTTTTCCACCGCCTGATACGTATATTGGGAACAGGTCGGCGTAAATCTGCAGATTTTGTCGGACATGAAAAATACGCGGAAAAAATATGCGTGGAAGAATGAGGTTTTCTGGTAAAAACGGATGAATGCAAGTATGATTTTTTTCAACACGGATAGTGTTTATACTGAAAATGTGTAGATTTAAGCTTTTTTAGTATAAAATATTGATATGAAAATCTCAATCATAACGCTGTTCCCGAAAATGATAGAAGGATTTATCAATGAAAGTATCGTGAAACGGGCAAGGGAAAAAGATCTCGTCGACATAGAGCTTATCGATTTAAGAAAATATGCGATAAATGATTACGGTTCAGTGGATGACAGGCCGTATGGAGGAGGGGCTGGAATGGTGCTGCGGATTGAACCGATATATGAAGCTTTGCAATACGCAAAGAATAATAAATCACAAATCACAAATAACAAATCAATATCAAATATAAAATACAAAAAAACAATACAAAAAGTAGTATTGACATCTCCAAAAGGTAAACTATTTACCCAAAAAAAAGCGATTCAATATTCCAAACTTGATCACCTGATAATAATTACAGGACATTATGAGGGAGTGGATGAACGGATCAGGGAATATGTGAATGAGGAAGTTTCGCTTGGTGATTTTGTCATGACCGGCGGGGAAATCACAGCGTCAGCCATTACGGATTCAGTGGCGCGGCTTATACCGGGAGTTCTGAAAAAAGAATCCGCTACAAAGCTGGAGAGTTTTTTTGAAGTTTCCCCACTTCAATTAATCGAAGTGGCGGGAAAGAAAAAAGTATTGATTGATTTGCAGAAAAAAGGAGTAAAAAAAGTAAAACTTCTTGAATACCCGCAGTATACGCGGCCTACCGAATTTAAAGAAAAAAAAATCCCTGAAATTCTGCTGTCCGGTAATCATAAGGAAATAGAAAAATGGAGATTACAACAAGCATATATACAAACGCTCAAAAATAGAAAAGATCTTCTAGTTTAATGATTTTATACGATCGTACAAAAGTAGTAAACAAATGTAACATCGATCTGTAAATGATTTGAAAGACGATAATCCATTTGACAGAAAGGAAAAATACTTTTATAATTAATTATTACTTGTTAAGTAATAGTTAAAAATTATCCTACGAAGGATAGTATTCAATCCTATGAATTTTACAAAACTGAATGCAAAAACTTTTGCGGAATCAATATACGCGATGAACGGTATTTCAAAAAAGACGGTTGAGGAACATCTTAAGTTGTATAACGGATACGTCAATAAATACAATGAAGTCATGGAAAAACTGGCCCAGCTGAATGATGATGATTATGCCAAGGCGAACCAGACGTATTCCTTGATCAGGTCTTTGAAAGTCGACGCGACTTTTGCGTGGGGAGGAGTCGTCAATCATGAGATATACTTTTTCCATCTTGGCGGAAAAGGAGGAGAGCCGACAGGCGATTTTATGGCTCAGGTCAAAAAAGATTTCGGATCTTTCGATACGTATAAGAAAGATATGAAAGCAACGGGTTTGGCTGCGCGCGGTTGGGTATGGACAGCATGGAATACCCGTGAAAAAAGACTGTTCAATTATCTCGGTGACGCACAGAACAGTTACCCTGTCTGGGAGGCGGTCCCGGTCGTCGCAATGGACACGTATGAACATGCATACTTCATAGATTACGGAGCGGTGCGGGCAGGATATATAGACGCTTTTTTCAATAATATGGATTGGGAGATTGTCGGCAAGACCTTTTCCCATATTGAAAAATGACTATTTGATCGAGTAGAGAAAAGAATGTATAGTTAGATATAATGGATCAGCAGCCAAAAGTACGGTATTTATTGAATGCGGTCAGGTTGTTCCTTATAGAAAAGAAAAATAGGAGGATATTCGCGTTGGGAACCATTGGTACTTTGGTCATCCTATTCATTCTCGTGATGTTTTTTTTCCTGGTATTAAAGTCTCCAAAAACAACCGCGGATACCAACAGTTCTTCGGGAATAAACACGGCAGTTCCTACGATTATCCCGACGAATCCACCTGAAGAAGTCATCCAAAGCGCAGGATACAGCATCGATTGTCAGCTGGTCATTACCACTAATATAAGGAAATTATATATACAGAGACTCAACGGTTGCGATTCTTCGCTCAAATATCAAATCTCTCCCTCAAAGAAATACATGTCGTATTTAATTTCAAGCGCAAGCGCGACGCTGCTGGATGTTTATTCGCTCCAGAATAACATCTATGCACAACTGCGCGTCATAAGCCAGAAAATCATGGATTACCATTTTGACCAGAACGACAATTTATCGGTTCTTCTTGACAAAGAGAGTATAGATGGACCGCAAATTCTTGCGTATTATTTTATTCCTCTTCTGTTCCAGGGTTATCCGGCGAACTATTACCAGGTGCTTAATACATTTACGGATATAGATAAGAAAAGAATCGAAGTGGCGCTGCCGCCAATAAACGATACATATGCAAAAATCGCAGAAAAAAACGGAGAGCTCGATTTGCTGAACCCGAAGAATACAGCTGTTTATGTCATCCAACTGCAGGATCTGATCGCGCGGTTGAGTCCGACGCCATCCGCCGCTATAAACCCGGCAACACTCCAATGGAACAAGCGCATATTGTTTTTTGAGAATGGCGTATTCAAAACTATGGATCCCGACGGCGGCAATGTACTGACGCATCAATTTGTGTGCGACGGTGTCAATATCATTCCCATCAGATACGATCATGATTATTTTGCCCGGTCGCCGGACGGAAAAACGCTCGCGTTCCTTATGCCGACCGACGATCAGATGAGAAACGATCCGAACTGGAGATCGGAAATCCTTGCCAAGAAGAACGTTTTTTCGAGCGGTGAGATCGTCTTCTATGATTTCATAACCGGCGCTTGCCAAAGAACGGCAATTATACAGTCGGTCAATTTTAATGAAAATTTTGCGTTCTCACCGAACGGGTCGTTTCTCGCATTCGTCAATCATGGCGTTAGCATTTACAATCTTCAGTCGCGGCAGGATTACGGTCTTTCGTCGCATAATATGAACAATGCGGCGGATTCGACGGCAATTACCGGACCACTGATATGGGATGCGAACAACACGTTTGTATTCAACATCGTGTCAAAAATCCAGAATAATCAGCCTGTTTCGTCTGAGGTGGTTAGGACATATTTCGACGACAACTATAGGGGGTCAGAGGATAAGGTCATCGCAGTTCCTGCAGGGAGCAGCATATACGCGGTTTCTCCCGACGGCAATAATGTGTTGTATGTAAAAGATCAGACGATATACGATTATGATATCAATGCCGATTCGAGCAGCCTGTTTTGGCGCGGATCAACCATAGCCGGTATAAACAAGATTATTTGGCTGCGGAACAACAAAATAATCAGTAATCTGTGGATAGCGAACACAGGTTTATATTTCCGGCCTATTCAAGCATCGTCGTATTTTACGGTCAATTATGACGGCGATATGCTTTTATACAGTGTCGCGGCAAAAAATGGTTTACAGATGCACGGATACGATTTGACGGCAAACAAGGAAACCGTATTCAAGGATCCTTTGCATCTGGGGGGAGAGCCTATGCGTTTATTTTATTGAAATACTCATTTTTTTGTGATATACCATTAGACTATGATTTTACTTCGATCAGTGACCAAGCAGTTCGGTGCAAAGACCGCGGTCCGCGACGTCGGTTTCCAGGCAAAAAAAGGAGAAATTATCGGATTTTTGGGACCGAACGGCGCGGGGAAAACGACAACCATGAGGCTTATTCTCGGTTATCTTCGTCCGACGAGCGGCACGGTCAATATCGATTCACTCGATCCGGTAGACCAACGGATAGCAGTGCTGCACAAAATAGGGTATCTGCCTGAGAATAACCCGCTGTATGGCGAAATGAAGGTTGTGGAATATTTACGTTTTATTGCCGAAGTAAAAAGGGAAAAAGAAATAGCTGATATTATCTCAAAAATCGGTCTGGCGGATGTGATGGGAGTGAAGATTGATGAATTGTCGCGAGGGTATAGACAACGGGTTGGATTGGCTGCGGCGCTTATCGGCGATCCGGAAATCCTCATTCTTGATGAACCGACATCAGGCCTCGATCCGCTGGAGCAGGAAAAAATAAAAACATTCATCAAAGTGATCTCCAAGGAAAAAACAATCCTGTTTTCCACGCACATTCTTTCCGAAGTTGAGGATGCCGCGACGAAACTAATCATTATCAATAAAGGTTCGTTGGTATATCAGGGAACGAAGCCGAAAGGCAAAGGCGCAGTTGAGAAGTTATTCAAAAAACTGGTAAAAGAATGAAAACGCTGTTCAAAAAAGAATTAAGGTATTATCTCAACAATCCGATCGGGTATATCATAGTGATTTTATTCGCGGTCTTCGCTAATTTCATGTTCGTAAAAGATATTTTCGTCGTCGGTTCGGCGTCCATGCAACCGTTTTTTTCCACATTGCCGTGGTTGCTTATCATATTTGTTCCTGCGCTTGCCATGAGGATTTTGTCGGAAGAGACAAGGACGAATACCATAGAAGTGTTGCTGACCTTGCCCGTTTCCGAAACCCAGATTGTTCTGGCAAAGTTTTTCGCACTCGTTACCTTGATGGTGGCAGCGTTGTTGCTGACCATCGGTTTGCCCGTATCGCTTTTTTTCCTCGCCAGATTATATCTTCCCGAAGTAATCATAGGGTACATAGGCGCCCTGTTTATTGCATCGGCTTTTATCAGCGTTTCCATGTTTTTTTCTTCGGTGACCAAGAATCAAGTCGTCGCTTTGCTGTCTTCGGTTATCGCGCTTTTTGTACTTCTGGTTCTGGGAAGCGATTTCATGGCAAACGTATTACCCCGGTCGCTACTCAATGTGATGACATATTATACGCCCATGTACCATCTGCAGAACTTCATCAACGGCGTGTTTGACCTGCGGTCGGCCGTATACTTCATTTCGATAATCGCGGTCTTTTTATTCATTACGATTATTCGGCTTGAAAAACGCGCATAGCCATGAAAAAATTTTTTGTATCAGTCAAAAATCTTAATTTCGTCAGGCTGTTCAATCTATCGAAACTGCAAAACCCTGTTCTGTATCTTCTTTTGTTTATGGTATTCGTCGTGGTCAACCTGGTGGTTTCGAACCTTCCGGTCCGTTTCGATTTTTCCTACGGCAAAACCTATACACTTTCCGATTCGACAAAAAAAATACTCAACAATTTGGATGATATCGTAACCATCAAATTTTTTGCATCTTCTGACATTCCGACAAAGCTGCTGCCGTTGAAGAACCAGATTGTGGACCTGTTGAATGAATATCAGCGGGATAATCCGCGTAGGGTAGCGATTAAGGTACTTGATCCGAAAACCGACCAGAATGCGCTCAACGATGTGAAGGATTTCGGTATCCCGCAGATCCAATTCTCGCAGTTGGAACAGGACAAATACGCGGTGAGCGCTTCATATTTCGGCATAGGTATGAGTTATTTAAACAAGAAGGAAATAATCCCGCAGGTAACGGATATAGGAAGCCTTGAGTATAACCTGACGGCATCCATTTATAAAATGACGAATAAACAGCCGGTTAAAGTTGCGGTCATGGGAAAGACGCAATCGTTTGACCCGAACAATGACGACCTGCTGTCGTTTGACCAGGCGATGCAAAAACAGTTTGACCTGAGCTATATCAACGTGTCCACGGAATCGGCCACAAAAACAATAGATCCCTCATATAAGACGGTTTTTGTATTCGACGACAACAGCCACGGATTCGACGAACAGGAAATAGCAGCTTTAAAAAAATACCTGAATGATAAAGGGAAGGCAATTTTTTTCCTCGACGGCGTATGGGTACAGAATAGCCTGACGACGGTTCCGGCGGATCACAATCTTTTTTCGCTGCTCGAGCAATATGGCATTACTCTGAATAAAGATCTTGTTCTTTCGGCAAACGCGGAGTTGGTCAATTTCGGCAATAGCCAAATGTCGTTCCTTTCACCGTATCCGTTCTGGGTGCGTACGAACGATTTCAACCCCCAATCGATTTTTTTTTCGAACATCAATCAGCTGACCTTTCCGTGGGTTTCCTCTCTGACCATAGTAAAGAAAAGCAACATCAGCGCAGCGGAGTTGGTGCGAACATCAAAACAGTCGTGGTCTCAATTGGGAACGTTCGAACTGAATCCTCAGAGTATTCCCCAACCGTCCGCGTCCGAGCTGAAACAGTTTATCATAGCCGCTCAGGCTCAGCGGAAAAACGGTGGAACCATACTTGTTATTCCCGCGTCGAGATTCGTGCTCGAACGGTTTCTCACCCGGACATCCGACAATCTTGAGTTTGTCTTGAATGCAGTCAACGATTATGCATCAGGTGGTGCATTGGCAGGCATAAGCCAGCACGCAGTCGCGTATTATCCGGTGCCGAATATTTCGGAAAACATGAAAAACGTTTTCAAATACGGAAACATATTGCTTCTGCCGGTGCTTCTGGCGTTGTTCGGCGCGTACCGGTTGATCCGGAGAAAATGAGACCATTTCTTCAAATATTCCTCCCGCCCTTTTTTTACTGCGGCGAAAGGAATGCGTTTGAATAGTATATAATTACAGCATGATAAGAACTCGCGCAGCTATTTCGCCTACAGGATATCCCCACATGGGAACGATATATCAGATTCTGTTTGATTACGCGTATGCCAAAAGATTCGCAGGAAAGTTTGTCGTACGCATCGAAGATACCGATAAGGAACGCACGGTCGCGGACGCGGAGAAAAAAGTATTTGCCGCTTTGGACTGGTTCGGTATCTGCGAGGATGAGAGCGTTAGGAAAAAGGGACCGTATGCGCCATATCGCCAGTCAGACCGTTTGGATATATACACGAAACACGCCCGCATGTTGATCGAGCAAGGTAAGGCATACTACTGTTTTTGTTCGAAAGAACGATTGGACGAGGTGCGGAAAAAAATGCAGGCGGATGGAAAAGTCCCGATGTATGATAAACATTGCCGCAATATATCACCCGCAGAAGTTAAAAAAAAATTAGAGAAAGGTTTATCTTATGTGATCCGGCTTAAGGTTCCCGGGAATACGAAAATAATAATGCATGATGAGCTACGGGGAGCGATCGAGTTTGATTCGAACGGTATAGATGACCAGGTACTGCTGAAATCAGACGGATATCCCACTTATTTTCTCGCCGTTGTTGTTGATGACCATTTGATGGAAATCAGCCATATGGTGCGCGGTGAAGAATGGCTGGCATCGGCGGGGAAAATTATTCTGCTTTATGACTATTTCGGATGGGAAAAACCGGTTTTTGTTCATACGCCAATCATCCGCAACCCGGATAAATCAAAATTCTCCAAAAGACAGGGCCATACGAATGTATCCTGGTATCAGGAACAGGGATTTTTACCTGAAGCCATACTAAATTATATGGCTTTAATGGGTTGGAGTTATCCAGGAGGCAAGGAGCTATTTAGCCTGGATGAGTTTATCAAAGTATTTGATTTCAAAGATATCAGTCCTGCAGGACCGGTATTTGACTTGAAAAAACTGGAATGGATGAACGGAGAGTATATAAGGAAGATGGATCTGGCGGAATCAAAGACAAAGATTCTTGCATTTTACAAAGACAAAAAACTGCCTGAAGATATTGTCGAGAAATCCATTCCGTTGATTAGGGAAAGAATAAAAAAATTTTCCGACTACATGCCTTTGTGCGATTTCTTTTTCGGCAGACCGGAAACATATGAGATTGACTTGGGTCCTAAAAAAGAAATGCTGGAAATAATAAAGGAATCGCTCGAAAAAATCACCGACTGGAAAGCTGAAAAAATCGGTGAATCGATGATGGAATGTGCGAAAAAGCTCGGCGTGAAAAACAGCGAGTACTTTATGATATTGCGGATAGCGATTACCGGAAAAAAAATATCGCCTCCTTTAAACGAATCCATGGAGATCCTTGGTAAAGACGATTGTATTAAAAGAGTTAACAAACTTGTATACTGACATGAAACAAGATTCACAACTTGCATTTCCTCTCGGCGATACTGATAAGAAAAAACTCACTTGGCTTTCGCACACCGGAATCGAAATGATCAATGTCTGCCCAAAATGTTTCTGGCTGAAATATAATAAAAAAATCTATCAGCCGCAGGGGATTGTTTCCCGACTGTCGAATCGGTATGATATCGTGATCAAACGGTATTTCGATACGTACCGCGACAAGGATTATCTGCCGCCGATGATTCAGGGAAAAATAGAAGGACGGCTGCAGAATCCCTTTCAGGAACGGTATTTCCATAAGATCGACGACCGGTACGGTTTTTACGGAAAACTTGATGAATGCATTGTGGAGAATGAGGCGTATATCCCGGTCGATTTCAAGACAACCTCAAGCGATCCGAAAGAAAAGGAAATCATGGATGCGTACAGGCACCAGATAGACGAGTATATTTTCTTGCTTGAGGCCAATCATAAGAAAACCGCGGGATTCGGCTATCTGATTTTTTTCTATCCGGAACTGAAAGACAGTTCGGATAACGGATTTCCCATGAATATAACAGTAGTGAAAGTTGAAGGACACCCGGAACATGTGTCGCAACGCATCCAAAAAGCCATTGATATTTTAAGAGGAAATATACCTGAATCTTCTGATACATGTTCGTATTGTAAGTGGTACAAGGATGTAGAAAAATACTACAAATAAACTTATGCTACAATAGGGTTACACATATGACCGGTGATCCGTATAGTGCACTCTGGATTTCCCATACGTCGATCAGCGATTTTCTCGCGTGTCCACGCGTGTATTACCTGAAGCACATGTACCGCGATCCGAAAACAAACCATAAAATCAAACTGGTTAGTCCACCTCTCTCTCTGGGTCAGGCAGTGCATGAGGTATTAGATGGTTTGTCGAAGTTGCCGGTTGATGAACGGTTCAAGGAATCACTGGTCATTAGATTCGATTCCGTATGGGGTAAAGTCAACGGGAAAAAAGGCGGATTTACCGACGAGCATACTGAGCAAACATACAAAAAACGGGGGGAGGAAATGTTGAACCGGGTTATGAAACATCCGGGTCCGTTATTGAACAAGGCGGTAAAAATAAAATCGGATCGTGACCTGATTTACTATTGGTTTTCGGAAAAAGACAATATTATTTTGTGCGGAAAAATAGACTGGCTGGAATATCTGCCCGATTTTGACGCCGTACATATCATCGATTTCAAAACTAACAGGAAGGACGAAGATGACGGATCTCTGCAGCTGCCGATATACTATCTGCTCGCAAAGAACTGTCAGAAGCGCAACGTCGAAAAAGCAAGTTACTGGTATCTTGAACGGAAAGACGAACCGACCGAACGGAACTTGCCGGACGCGCAAGAAGCCCGCGATAAAATCTACGGAATCGCGAAGAAAATAAAATTAGCACGGCAGCTTAACGTGTTCAAATGCCCGCAGCAAACAGGTTGCCAGCACTGCAAACCGTATGAGAAAGTGCTGAGAGGGGACGCGGAATTCGTCGGCATGGACGAGTACAATCATGACGTTTATGTTCTTGAGGATTTGATGATCGAGCGCGACAGCGAAATACTCTAATAATATGTTTCCTGCCAGTGGGGATCGGTTTCAACCGTCAGATCAAGATAGATTTTTTTGCCGGTCGCCAAAGCGATCTCTTTCCGCGCATAGCTGCCGATTTCCTTTATTTTTCTTCCTGCGCTGCCGATAAGCATCTTTTTGTACCTGTCATTGGTTGTAAGAATTCGCGACTTGATGTACGTTAGGTTTTTGTTTCTTTCGGTTATTTCATCGACGATGACGGTGGCAGTATACGGAATTTCCTCACCCATCATCAGAAACACTTTTTCGCGGATGAGTTCGGAAATGAAAATTTTGCTGTCAATATTTAACACCGGATAGATGAGATCTTTCGGTATCTCGCTTTCCTTTTTGTCCGGAATAAATCGGAACAGTGTCTCAAGCAATGGCTTTACATGTGTCTGGTTCAAGGCCGATATTTCGAATTTCATCGGGAATTCCTCCTCAAGGAATTTGTATTGGGGGAGATATGATCCTTCTGTTTTATCGACCTTGTTGATAACGAGGATCTTCGGTTTATTGATTTTCCGTACCAGTCCCAGTACGCGCGCTTCCTCGAAATCGCGTTTTCTGGTATGGTCCACCATGTAGATAACGGCGTCAACCTCATCATGCAGGATCTGCAGGGTTTGCATGTTGATTTTTTTTGAAAGATTATCTTCGGTCTTGCCCATGATGCCCGGCGTATCAACGAAGATAATGGTACCGCGCTCATCGGAATATACCGCCTTGATGGGAAAGCGGGTAGTCTGCGGCTTGGGTGAGGTAATGGCGACCTTCTGGCCGATCAGGTTGTTGACAAATGTCGATTTACCTACGTTGGGTCTTCCTATCAGTAAAACTTTTCCTTCTCTCATTGCATAATTGTACCATAGTATGCTTGTCATGCGATTGACGTTAACGGGGAATATAATATACGGGTATGACAGCTACAGACGGCGAAGTAATCAAAAAAATAAAAAACGGCGAGATCAATTGCTTTTCCGAAATCGTGGGAAAATATACAACAAACATTCACCGGTATATCAAGGCAAAACTGTTTGACAAGAACGAAACGGATGATCTCGTACAAAACACCTTTGTCAGCTTTTATAAAGCCATAGGCCGGTTTGACGAACAGCGGCCGGTGCTACCGTATCTGTACCAGATTGCGAAAAACGAACTGAAAATGTATTTCCGCAGCCATAAGGAAACAATGGTCCTGGATGAAGCAATTACCATGGATAAGGAGGAAGACGGATTTTACAAGGAAGATTATGATATGGTATTCCGGCACCTGTCCGAAGAGCAGCAGGAAATACTGCAGCTGCTGGAAGAAGGATATTCGTACAAAGAGATCGCGGACAGGGTCGAACGGCCGTTGAATACGGTACGGACTATAATCAGAAGAAGCAGGCTGCAGATAAAAAAACAATATTATGAAAAAACTTGAGGACAGGATAGTGAAGAAAATATTTGTCATGGAGACGAAACGGACGTTGACGGAGATAGTCATACGTACGGCAATGATTATCGTATTGGCGTTGTTGTCCGTTTTCCTCGTATCCGACATTATCACCATTCTTGTCGAACAACAGACATTGGATATTCTTCAATTGTTCCAGGAAAAACGTGAAGTAATACAGAAGTATTTCGGAGAAGTTATGAGTACGTTATATATAGAAATGCCGAAGGTGGAGATAGCGGTAACAGTCATTATCTTTGTTTTGGTTATTTCGTGCGTGTTGCTATTTGTCAAGCATTATAAAAAAATAAAGAACAAGGTGTCGGCGCTTAAAAATTATTGGCTTGATCGCTGAGCTTATAAATCACTATGAAATACATACCAGTCATGCTGTTGGTCATACTGGTTCTTATAACTGGCGGCATATTGCTTAACAAAGTTCAGCGCAATACGGAGTCGAATCAATCGCAATCAACGGATACGGTTTCGTCGCGACCGACCGTTATGCAGCCGAAACCGCAAGGCAACATCACCGGTTCCGATGCCCGGAATTTCGACAGCACCAATCAGATTCCGCTGGTTGTTTCGGAACCGACGAACAACCAAGTTGTGACGGTACCGACAGTGACGGTTTCCGGAACTACGGCATCGAACGCCGACGTATTTGTAAACGATCAGCAGTTGAAAGCAGATACACAAGGGAAGTTTTCAACCTCGATACATCTTGATGAAGGAGATAATACGATTATTATCGTGACGAACGACGCGATGGGTAATTCCTTGGAGAAGGATATAGTCGTTACATATAATACAGGGCAAATATATCAGTAAAACCGAATATGAAACTTTTCCGCCGGAAATGCATACCATGTAATAGTTTAGAGGTTATTAATTGTCAGGACAAGCTATGAGCACAAAGCTGATTGCAATTTTTCTGACTATTTTTGCAGTCGGAATTGTTGTGATCCCGGTTTTTGCGGATAATGAAGCTTCAAAAGGGGGGTTGGGGGTTTTTTGGAACGACATACGCAATGGCAAACAACATATTCGGAACGAAATAAGGCAGAATAATCAAAACAACAAGGAAGAAAATAAAGGATTGTTTCAACAACTTAAGAACCTGCGGTTGATGTTCGGCAGATTATTTAATGCGACAGTAACCGGCATAAGCGGGACCTCGTTGACCGTATCCGACAACGGTAAAACATATACTATTCTGACCGATTCGTCTACTATATTCCGCAGGCATTTCTGGGGAAAGTCATCGATTTCGGATATTTCGGTGAATGACCATGTTAATGTGTGGGGCAAATATACCGACGATACGAAAACAACCATTCAGGCGCATATGATCAGGGATCTTTCCATTCTGAAGCGCTTCGGCGTATTTTTCGGAAAAGTAACCGCAGTCAACGGATTGACCCTGACTCTGGATACGGTGCGCTGGGGAACCGAAAGCGCGACATTTGACTCAAACACCAAATGCGTTCAGAGAAATGAGCAGACCATGGACTGCAGCGACATCAAAACCGGAGAGAGAATCCGCGTGAAAGGAACATGGGATGAAGTAAACAAAACCATAACGGGCATAACAGAGATAAAAGACTTTAGCGTACCGGTCATATCACCGACGCCTACGGTGACGCCGGCACCGTAACAGATCCCGGTAACAGATCCCGGTAACAGATCCCGGTAGTCCTTACAGAGAGTGGCTTAAATAAGATCGGGTTTCATGCAAATTACTTTGCGACAAACCAGACTCCGCCTACGTTTTGACCGTTAACGTCTCCCGGCGCCGTATCCTTTTCATAGTAATATAAAGGCATTCCTTTGTACGTATACTGCAAACTTCCGTCACTGCGCGTAATTACACCGACTCCGGCAGGGTAACTTCCGGTTTTTGAGGAAGCCGTATATGCAGGCCAGATTACCAGGCATTGTCCGGTGCAATTGCTTGTGTTATCTGCGTCTTTCGTGTAGGTGTATAACGTCATGCCTTTCGGATCGGCAAGATATGTACCTACAGTCGCATTGGTCATGGTTTTATACACGGAATTCTCCGTCATTGCTCCGGGCGTCGTGGTTTCCGTCATAGTCCCCGAAGGCGGGGGTGTCGTGTTCATGGTAGAGGTTGGCTGCATTGCCGGATTGTTCAATCGCTGGAAATGCTTTACGACACGGTATCCACCGTAAAGAACAACCAGAATGATGACAATAGTAATAACTATTTTTGATGTTTGCTTCATAAATATCACCCCGCTTCCTGAAATAAATGTAACATAGATCACAATAATAAGCAAGAATAAAATACCGGTACTGTATACTATTATTATGATTCTTATTTTTCTGACAGTATGTTTGTTGCTTCTCGCCGTTTTTACATTCTCGTGGTATCGGTACAGGAAAATGATATATTTTCACGTGCCTTTGCACCAGGGTTTGATCAAGAAATATCCGCTGAAATACGAAACGATCCGATTGAAAACTAAAGATAATATTTCTATCCACACGTGGTATTTTAAAGTCAAAAATCCCAAGGCTGTTTTGATTCTTATTCACGGATTCACTTTGAAACAGGGAGGGAAATCGTTGATGCTGCCGCACGCGGATTATCTGGTAAAAAATAATTATTCGGTCATCATTCCCGATCTCCGTTCTGTCGGAGAAAGCGGAGGTGATAAGATTTGTCTGGGAATAAAAGAGTGGCAGGAAGTGGAAGCGGCACATGATTATGTAAAAGCATTGAAGGAAAACAAAGGGAAAAAGATCGGGTTTTTCGGCATTTCCATGGGAGCGTCAACCGCAATCATTGCCGCGGCAAAAACAGGTAAGGGTGATTTTATCATTGCATCGGTTCCGTTCGCTTCATACGACAATCAGTTCAAGCTGGAAATACAACATTCCAAACTGCCTCTGTGGTTTTTTTACCCTGTTATAAAATTGATCGCTTTCCTTGAATTCGGCAACTATTCTCTATATGATCCGGCAAACATGATAAAACAGGTGCATAAACCAATATTGATTTTCGGCGCCAAACAGGATAAGGATATAGCCTATGCGGATGAGAAGCTGGTATATGCAAAAGCGAACAAGCCGAAGCTCTTCTGGTCAGCCGATACGCAGCATGATATATTTGACGAAAATCCCGAAGAGTTTAAAAAACGAGTCTTTTCATTTCTCTCGAAAACTATCTCATAAATATTGCATATTCATATATATGAAAGCGCATGATTTTTCTCTTCGGGACGAAAACGGTGAAATGCATTCCTTATCAGACTATAGGGGTAAATGGGTAGTAATGTATTTTTATCCGAAAGACGATACGCCTGGTTGCACTACAGAAGCGTGTGGGTTCAGAGACTCACTGGATGAACTTAAAAAACAGGGAGCGGTTATTCTTGGTGTTTCAAAAGACTCGATTGCCTCGCACAGGAAATTCAAAGATAAGTATCATCTGAACTTTACTTTGTTGAGTGACACTGACACATCAACCATTAAAGCGTATGGCGCTTGGGGAAAAAAGAAATTCTTGGGAAAGGAATTCAAAGGCACGCTGCGCATCACGTATCTGATCGATCCTAAGGGTAAGATCGTAAAAAAATACGACAAAGTCGATCCGGCGGAACATGCGAAACAAATACTCAGGGAAATGTATCTTTACAATTTTAGTATAAGTTCATATGAATAAAAGTCTGGTGATCGGATTGGTGATCGGCATGGTGGTTGCCGGCGGCATATTTTATTTAGCGGGTAAAAAAGGCAATTCTCCGGAGGAGAATAATGAAAGAATGGCTGACCGGCAAAAAATTTCACCTTCCGAGATGCTCCGGCGGGGACCGGGTCAGGGAGGACAGAGACCTTCATTGCAAGGCCAAAAACTTTCCAGTACCCAGTTTGCTTCCAATGCGGTATTGGTGTTCCCCGGTACGCTGTCCAGTGATGCAAAAGCGGTATTAGTTGGGTTTAATTTGACAACAAAAGCAACGCCGGACGGATCAACGCAGGTTAGCCTTACACCGACAGAGTCTGGATACACGTTTCAACAATATGTCGTGAAACAGGGCCAATCCCTGTATTTTATAGAGATGAATCGCGCGGATGATTCAAACGGGACAACAGACATAAACAACCGCGATGACTTCGCGCTAATCGTTGATCAAAACGGCGTAATCCAGTAAAGAGTTCCGTTCACTACAATTAATTGTAGTGAATTTCAGTCGTAGGTTATGTTTCTTGACAGGATAGTATGATTATCATATAATCATACTATATGAAAAAACTTGTCCGTAAGACCATTACCATTCCGGAAGAAATATATAAACAGGCAAAAATCAATGCCGGTTATTGTAATGAAAGTTTTAGCGCGTATATAGTTAATATGTTGGAAGTAAAAATACTCAATAAGAAAAAAAATAAAATTCTAAAAGATCCATTCAAAAGCATGGGAGTTTTTTCTTTACATGTTAAGCGGCTGCCAAGCAGAGACAAACTGTATGAAGATCACCTTAAAAGGAAAATGGGGATTTGATTCAAATCTCATTGTATATTCCCTTACCAACACGTCTCCTTTTTATTTGAAGATGACCGAATTTATGAAGGTTTATAAAAGGAGTGAGATCCAATTAGTCACTACAAATCAGAATATCCTTGAAGCAGAAAAAATATTTACCTTGCTATACGGACTAAAATTGTCCAAAGCAATATCAGCGGTAATGGATTTTATCAACGATTTTGATATTGCTGTTATTACGCCATTACCCATTACCATACATCAATTCCATTCATATATAGAAAAGGAAAGGCAATTTAATCCAAAAAATATTTTTGACACTTATCTTGCCTTTACTTATCTGGATAATGAAATTAATCAATTATTGACAAACAACGAAAAAGACTTTAAGAATATTCCCAATTTTATTACAGCAAATCCTTTTAAATTGGATTTTTGATAAAATATATCTACTTTGACATGTGGGGAGTGGTGTAACGGTAACACGCCAGACTTTGGATCTGCGCGACTCAAGGTTCGAATCCTTGCTCCCCAGCAAGATTGGACACCAAGCGACCGTAAGCTCTAAATAAGCCTGATATTGCTTG
>CAZFQZ010000014.1:0-21837 GCA_964521305.1 uncultured Gammaproteobacteria bacterium | reverse complement strand
CAAAAGATTTTTGTTTTTGTAGCAAAGCATGAGGAAATAAAAGCCGATGATAAACAAATAAACGACGACCATCATGGGGTGCGTCAGAATAAGCAGAGCGGAAGACAGCGTTACCAGAAGAAATCCCACAAACTGCCTGTTGTGCGCAATATAGTACAGACCTATGAGAATCAACGGCAAAAATACGCCGGCAAAATATTCTGGCACAGACCCTCTGATATATACGTTGATTATCCTGTACGGGGCAAAATGGAAAAACAAAGCGCCGACAAACGAACTTTCGGGTTTGAAATACAACCTGAGAAAGAAATAAAAAAACAACGTGGACAGAAACGTACCGATAAACACGACAAGGTTATATGAAACCACGGGATTATGTGTCAAAAACGTCAACACGCCGCCCAAATATGATGTAACCTGCTGCGCGATCAAACCGATCGGCATGCCGTAGTTTGCGAATCCGTCTGTCCAAGTAACATGCCACAATCCCTGACTCATACTTTTGAAAAACATCGCGATGTTCATGATGTGGGTTGGTCCGTCAAATGTCACCGGCTGACCTTTGTTGATAAAGAGGTCAAAAACGAAAAAGCATGATATAATGAAAAAAATAACCGAAGAAACAATGTCTTTAAAGTATTTTTTTATATTCATGAAGGATAAAAATAATAGTGTTGTTTTCTATATTATAACAGGCGTAATCATAATCATCACGTTTTTCATCCTCCAGCCGAAAGTTCTCCCGGTTTTATTCGGCATAAGAAATCAGAGTCTATTAGACTCATTCATTCAAACAACCAAGCAGACCGGTTCGATCGACGTACGGAAATTTTGGGAGATGAGGGAATTTTACTGCCCGGGCGCATTCAAATTCGACAAAACAAAAGAACCGTTCCTTACCTATTCGTGCAAATGGTTCAACAGCAAAGATTATCTAACCACAAGTAGTACACTGCAATTAATCGAAGTGAGTCAAAAAAACATTCTCGCCAAGGGAAAAAACTTTACGATATACAAAAACGGCAGTTCTATTATCATTACCTTCATCGCATCAAACGAAGATATGCAGCGCGCAGTAGGTTTTTTCGATTATAAGGAAAAGGACAAAAAATTAACAGAGAATAAAAATTGGCTGGACTTCACCATTATTCATGTATGAAAAAAATTGTTTCATTCCTTCAGCAGCATAAATTAATAACAGGTCTTATTCTTCTAGGTGTTGTCGTTCGACTTATCTTTATCTTCTTTTTTAACCACATGATTGATTTTATGAATATTCTTGCCGTCAGTAAATCCGTCGCAGAAACGGGTAATGTGACCGGCGGCATACTTGCGGTAAGCAAACTTATGCACAGCCCCCAGCTGTATGGAAAAATCTATTATCAAGTCGCGGCCCTTTGGCTTTTTTTTCTGGAAAAATTGAAAATTTTACAGATACAGTTCCTGTTTGATACCAAACCGTACACCGGTCTCTCATCGTATCTTGTCGGCTTAGGACAATGGAGTCCTCCATTATATCAATTGGTATCCGTCAAACTCATTCAATTCTTTTGGGATTTTTTATTTTTATTTTTTTTGTATCAGTTTGCAAAAGAAGTCGGCGTAAAAAAATTACATTATGTGATATTGTTCTGGGCACTCAATCCGTTTTTCCTACTTATAACATATGCTGTTTTTATGCCGGAAATCGCCATGATGATGTGTACGCTCGGAGGTACGCTTTTTTGGATACGCGCATTAAGAAAAAAAACCCGTACTTTTTTTGACTTCAATGTTCTCGTATCTTTAGGATTCTTTGCGTTAGGCGCGGTGATTAAACAGGTGCCGATTTTGTTTATTCCGTTTGTTCTTATTTCCTGCAGTGAATCTGCACTTTCACTCATTATCTATTCTTTATGTGCAGGGTTGTCGTATATTCTTTTTAGTCAACCATGGGCAGCGGACGCTTCATTTATCAAACAGTTTTCCCTGTTCTCCAATGAGTCGCTTTCCATTTTCAAATTTACGCTTAATGGACTTCCCGTATTTATCTTACTATACGGCCTTCTATTACTCTATGCATTATCTCATAAAAGTAAAGTGTTTTCCTCGCATGTTAAAATTCTTGTTTTGATTATCTCCACCTTCTGTATAGTTTATGTCTGTGATACGCTCTTTTTTATCCAGTTCCTTATCTGGATATTGCCTTTTGCCGCACTTCTCGCGCTTATTGATCCGTCAACCATCTGGATTATGGCATTAAGCTTTGTTGGAGTATTTATAAAGGCAATTGCCTCAAGTGATTATTTCTCTATCTTACTCTCTCCGGCCATCGGCTCAATGTATAGCGATTATCTTACTAACAGTGAATTTTTGAAAAATATCATCAACACCGATTTTTACAATCTTGTGTTGTATAGTGTAAACGTATTCATTTATATAGTAATCGGATTGGCTTCGATATCGCATTTATTGGAACGTAAAAGCAGCCTGACAGAATGGTTTAGCCAACATATTCATATTAGTTTTACGAAACTCGTAATACTTTGTTTTGTTTTTTACTTTATTTTCGTTGCTGCGGATTTCTGTATAAAAAGCCGCTATATATTATTGCCCCAATACAATTACCAACAAACCGGAAATCAAATAGCGTTATCGCAAAAACCCATATCCGTCATTGTTAACAATCCTCAAAAAACAACGATTACGGCTTTAGAAATTCCGATTATGACAAAAGGATCATTGCAACCCGATACGACAACGTTTGTCTTTAAATCCGGCAATTCCGTTGTTGATGAGGAAAATGTAAGCGACTATACCCTGCCGACAAATAGCGATAATCCTTATCAGCTCTTTCTTCATCATGCTGTCAATGCACAATCATTTGAGGTCAAAATCTATAAGAAAAATAATATTAACAGTGTTTCCGTATTTGAATCAAAGATACTCAATGATGTAAATGTTCCCCATAACGGTTTGTATAAAGGATATGACACGCCAAACCCTGACGAAATGCTCATGCTTACATACCCGAACCAAAACTTTGCAGTAGCGTTCAGAGGAATTTATGGAACCAACGATATTATGAATGCGTTTAAATTCAATCTCCGGACAAAAAGACATCGGATATTTTTCGGGGCATATCTAGCCGTAACCACTCTTCTTTTTATTGTATCTGTGTATTTTCTCAAATCACGCCGGACATAGATATCTGCTATTTTTTTTGCGATGCCTCTATTTGAAATCCGTCCTGGTCGTATATTGTTCTGAAATGCGTTTGGATATATTTGCTGCATGCATTCAGATATGCATCGGGAACTGTTTGGGGGTAATAAATATACGCAGCCTGTTTCAGCAGATTACAATTATTCGCCGCAATCCTTTTCAGTCTTTTTCCATACGCGACACCGGTAATATTGAGCACATGGATATCGGTAAGAAATGACTGCTTGCCGGTAAATGCTGTGACATACGCGCTGTCCAGTACTGTGTAAAGCGAACCGGGAGAAGAATTTTGCGTGTTATTTGCCGGATTTGCCGTGTAGCCGAATATGGGAACGTATACTGTTCCTTCAGGCTGTCTTTCAAGAACATTTAATGCTTTAAGTTCCTGTACAGACACGTAGGTGCTTGGCAGCAGCGGATAAAATCCTTTTACCACGTCGATGTTCTCGGGAATATTGAGCAGGATAAGCATTAATGCCAGAAACATCAATATAAAATTTTTCTTGCGTAATAGAGCATAGATAAGCTCCGCTATAAATATGTTTGCAAGAAAAATGCCGAAGTAGGAAAACTGGATCGTATTCCACCATTCGCCTTTCTGAATAAACAGAATACTCAAACAAAAGGAAAACATAATGGTCAGCAATGTCGTCAATACAAACATGTTCATCTTCTTTTTGACCAGCTTCCACAAAACATATAAAATACCGAAAACCCTGCTGCCGAGATTAAAAAATATGAACAAAAACGTACTGAACAGCTCTATTCCCATCAGCCTGGGCCCGAATCCCTTGGAATATAGAAAATACCGGGCATTTGTCATATCCCGCAGGTAAAACAGGCTGGGGTCTTCGATCATCGAATGCACGATTGCGAATGGCGAAAAAATCAGCGGAAAACCTGATTTCAAAGAGGAAAAGGGATTATAGAAAAACAGGACGGAACTGGTGACCGATATCAGAATAATGACATAGAAAATGATTTGTGAACGTATGTATTTAACAAATCCGTTTTTATGCTTTATCATGTCGCATAATGCGTAAATACCCGCATAAAACAACACGATTATGCCCGCGTAAAATTTCAGGCCGAATGCGATAAAAATCATCAAGCCGATCGCAAGTTCTCTTTTAAACGACGGTTTTTCCATATTGAACAGATATATAACAACAAGAACGCATATGAGCGAAAACGCATACTGGAGGTTTGTCAGAGTGAGTAAAGACTGCATTGCCAGCATTCCGGAAGCGCCCTGCAGGCCTCCTTTATGATACAGCGTAAACAAAAAAGCGAAAGATCCTCCGAAATACGCAAAAAATAGAAGAATCGAAAGAAACAAGGATGAGTTATGCAATTTCTTACCCATCTTGATCAATACAAAGGTAAACAAAACAAACCACAGGAGCGGAAACAGCTTAAAGTATACAAACAGCAATGAAACTCCCTGTTTGGAGATTAAAAATGCGATCAGATCCAACAAAAAGTTGTATCCCGAAAGCAATGCACCGCTGTATATGGGTGAAACAAACGGGATATGCCTGAATGCCGCATTGGCCAATGCAAGATGCCAGATGGTGTCATGGCCGTGCACACCCCAAAACTGTATGCCGCATGCCTTTCCGAAACACATATATGTTCCACTGGGGATAATGATAAGCATGTGGAAAAAAAAACCCAACAAGATTGTAGCGGAAAGCAGTTTGTTCGTTTTGATATAATTGAGTACATGCCTCATCGCCTTGCTATTATAACGGTTATATATAACAATTATAAGGTATTGGGAGATTTTTTTGCTTCATTTGACAAACAAAACACAAAATCCGAGTTTCATATCTACATAGCCGACCTGTCCGACGAAAAAAAACATATCGAGAAACAGCGTTTTCCAGTCACGGTAATTCCGGATTCAAATCTCGGGTATGCGCACGGGGTAAACGAAGGGTTAAAAAACGCATTGGCTGACGGATACTATCATTTCTGCATAGTAAACAGCGACATCTTTGTGGACTCAAAATTTACGGACTCCGTCCTGTTTTCCAACATCAAACACCCTGCGTCGATTATCGGCGGCAAAATATACTATGCAGCCGGCTATGAGTATCACAAATCACGATATGCGCCAAACGAACTGGGAAAAGTCCTATGGTATGCGGGTGGAATAATCGATTGGAACCACGCTTTGGCAAAACACATCGGCGTCGACGAAGTCGGCTCCCCCCGACATGACAAATTCGGCGAAACGCGTTTCGTCAACGGGTGTTGCATGTGTTTTGATAAAACCGTATTGGATACAGTCGGATTTTGGGACGAGTCATATTTTCTGTATTACGAAGACGCCGATTTCTGCGAACGGGCAAAGAAAAAAAGTATACCGCTGTATTTCGATCCCTCCATCATCTTATGGCATAAAAATGCGCAATCCACCGGCGGTTCAGGCTCACTGATACACCTGAAGTACCAGGAAAAAAACAGACTGAAGTTCGGCCTGAAATATGCACCGTTAAAAACGAAGATTCATTTGATCAAAAACTTTTTCTTCAGCGTTTTCAAATAATACACCAGAAGGTATATTACGTTGATCACGAGAAATGCAAAAACTATGTTGTGCTTCAAACCGGTCTTTTCCCTGGTGTCCCATCCACCGAGATATATATACGGGTAATATGACAATAATAAACCGGTAAACAAAATATCCAGTTTTGCGATAAAATCTTCGAAAAACGGCAGGAATACGAATAACGCGAGAAAATACCACGGTTGGACTTCGCTCGTCAAACACAGATATATTATCAGTGATAACTGGAGAACCAAAACCACAATATTCTGTTTCCTTCCCTTTTTTGATAAAAAAATGATCGGTAACGTAATATACTTTATCCCTGCCGACAATACAAATATAATCCGCGCGGCTATGCCGTTTCTTTTTTTCATCAAATAATATAAACCTATGATGCCGAGACTTAATGCGAACATATCATTATGACCGTTTACTATCCCTTCAACAATGATCAAAGGGTGGGTAGCAAATACCATCGCCCACTTTTTGTTTTGCTTCTGAAGCATATATACGCCCCATATGTAAAACGCGGTCAACATCAATTTGTAGAATAAAAAACTGAGTATGAATTTGCCCAGCGAGAGAAATGATGGGATGATGCTTATTGCCAAAAAAACGGGTCCATAAGGATACGAACGTCCTATCCACTGGGTAAACCGCAACCACGGATCATAGGGAAAATCCGCCGCTCTATGCAGATATGGATTCTGATGATAGAACGTCAGTATTTTTGCGTCGAACAAATAGTTCAATAGGTCATGCGACAGAAACGAGTAGGAAATCAAAAGGATAACACCAACCGCGATAGCGATATATAGAGGATTATATTTTTTGTAGTTTTTTTTGAATACATAGTGAACGATAAACAATAAAACGACAAAGGTTATGTATATAGAAACGCTGATATCCCTGTGGTAATACCCCAGCTGCAGCATCTGTTCCAGAAACCTGGACCAGACAGGGCTGTTAAAAAACGTGATATTGGGGTCGATCAATGCATACGAATACCACGATAGTCCGAAAAGGATAATTGAGTAAAGAATTATCATATAAAATAGTTTTCTTAAAATATTTTAATATAAAACTAAATAGGTGATGCGAGGGAAGGGTCTCCTGTCAGCACGCAGCAATTTTTCCATCCTTTCGCTGGTTGCGAGTACTGACGGGATAATCCCGATCGGCAGAATCTATTTAGTTTGAATATTTTTCAATTGTCTTCGGATTATCAACGTTCCATCAATTCCATACCATTCATTCACCGTCATATATTCTTTTTCCGGTGTTCTGTTTTCGACGAAACCTTTCTTATCGGACAATTGTGCCTTCGGAATAATCACATATACGATCTCTGATGAATCCGTTACCGTATTTTTCGGAACAAAATGATATAGATCTGTGCCAAGCCAGTAAAACAAATAGTCATAATCATACGTATAGATCGCAGGATTTTTTGCAACATAAGCGAATGGCATCTTTTGTGCATTGTAAAAAATAAATTGCACATTTTTTTCCATCCTCGAAAGATCGGTAATATCTGCTGATGCGGCAACCGGTCTTAGCGCCGATACATAATTGGTAACGACAAGAATCGTGGCCCAAAGGAATAATACTTTTCTCAAAAACGGCACATGATCGAGAATAACCAGAAACACATAAACAAACAGTACTTCAACGCCGACAAAGTGATATGACCAAACGGGGTTTTTCGAACTGAGGTATACGACGAGAATACCCGCTATCGCCGCACAAAAAAACAGCAGGAATCTTTTTTGATACATGTTAATCTCGTTTTTTTTCGTCACAACGACGCCGATGAGCAGAATCGCAATGATAAGCGCAATGACAACATTCAACACCGATGGCAACTGTAATAACAGAGTGGCTCGTTCGAGTAATGATGCCAATATTTGTCTGCTACTCATACCAACTTGTCCGACGGCCGCAGTACCATGGATGTATGACTTATTCAGAGTCATTATCAATGTTTTTATCTGATTGAATCCATGGCGCATCTCAAATACCATTGTGGGAATCATGGTAAACATAAACCCGATACCGAGGCAAACCGCCGAAATGATAATCGTCAAAAGACGCCAGATCAATTGTTTTCTCTCCTTCACAACAATGATCAGTCGCATCAAGTAATAGAACGTCAGGGAAACGAATATGGCTGTACCGAACGAGATATGGAAATTGATCAACAGTCCCTGCAACACTCCCAGCAAACCGGATAAGAAAAGTAAGGATGTATCGATTTTCCGGAAAGACATATGCAGAATAACCATCACGATGCCAAAAAAAATCAACGGTGCGAGGTGCGGATTCCATAACTGGTTCGTATACCTGATGAACGAAAACATGAACAACGTCCACACGATAACGATGCTGTATCTGTTGAACATTTTTTTCCCGATGATATACAACAGTATCGGCAATACGACATAATAAGGAATCGTCTGAATGATAAAGGTAACGATACGAGGATCTTTACCTAATAATTCGGCCAAACTCAAAAACCAAATCCAGTATGGTCCATAAAAAATGCCGGGAATTCCGGAAGGAGGTCCAATAAGGCTTATTTTCTTAAGGTTTGCCGCAGCAAGCAGCATATCTCTTGCCGGGTCATACCAGAAAGGGAAAAAACCGAAGATGACTGTGCGAAGAGTAAGAAATAAAGGAACTAAAACCGCTATCAAAAATATGAAAGGGGGCAATTTCCGGAATCCTGTTTTGGTTTCAGCTGATTTTTTTTTCATGTTACAATACCTGTAAAATTGTTTCTTCGTTATTTGCCTGTATCTTCTTATACAATTTCGTATCCCGTCCCTTCAGAAATTGTTCTACTTCGTCATTTGTTCCAAAGATCCATTTAATTTGTTTAGATTGTGCTTCTTTTGCAACATCATCCCTGCTGATAAACAAACCGCCCGTACTGACCCAATCCGGCGATGACAACACTTTCCTATCCGTATAAAAAATCGAGCTGGGATACAGCTGGTCAAGACGCACAACAATATCATTATAATTCGAACGTTTGTTAATTATCAAACTGCTCTGTTTAAGGTTCTCAGGGCCCGAAGTATAAATAATCGACTGAACATTTACGACAAATGTTTTATAGGAGAAATATCCTGCGAACAGACAGAACAATAAAACAACCGCAATATTATTCCTGAACAGATTAAAAATATAATATGTTGCCAGTGCGGCCAAAAGAGACCAGAACGGAACCGACGGTAATATATACCAATTATTGGTTCTCGTCGTAAAACTCAGCTGCGCCACCAATGCAAATGCGAATAAAATCTGGGCAAGATATTTTTTGTCCCTGAGTTTAAATAAAGCAATTGCGCCTCCAATGAGTACCAACCAGAAAAATCTGCGCTGCAGGGAATAGTACATGTACCTTATGTAATCAGTCTTGAAATTAGCAATGCTGACATTTGAAACACCCTGGTCCGCACGATTCAGGAAATAATCTGAAAACTGGCCTCCTGCTTTCTGCGTGCCTATATGCAACCAAAATCCTCCCAGAGCGACCATTAAAAGAGCAAGTATAAGGTAATACGGAATGCGCAAAATTACTCTCCGGTTTTCGTAAATCAGTTCAAGTATGATAAAAACTGCAAGCGGCAGAAATACTATTGTCAATTTTTCAAGATATATCAAACCGAAAATGATGCCGAGAATCGGATATCTGTACCTGGTTTTTTTTATCATAAAAAAATACGCCAATACAAAAAGGAATGTTAAGAGTGAATCGAGATTTCCGCTTCGTACGCGCCAGATATAAATATTGTTAAAAGCCAGTGTACTGAATGCAACAAGAGCGGGAACCAATCCGTACATGCGGTAAGCCGAAATAACGATGAGCACGATGGTTAAAAATCCTGAAACAGCTGAAACCAGACGGAACGCGATTTCCTTCATGCCGAGTATCTTGACAAATGGAACGGTCAACCACATATATAACGGTGGTTTGTCCAAAAATATTTCCCTGTTCCAGTACATCACAAAATACTCTCTCGACCGGATCATATGACGTACCACATCCGCATACCATGCTTCATCCCAGTTTTCAAGCGCAGATCCTAGTTTGTAAAAACATATATAGACCGCTAATACAAAACTTGCGAAAAGAATAACATATGAAAGCATATGTTTTTTTTGCCTGATCTGTTTTACGGTCTCTTTGATTTTTTTCATACGTATTAATTTTGATGCGTCGCGATTTTATATAAATCATCACGGGAAAATGGTGCATTCGACGTCAGCTTCCGTTTTTCAATAACAAAACTGCGGATTTTCTTTGTTTTGATTACGTATGATCGCAGGTTTTCGTATGTTCTGTATCCTTTATAATATGATAACGGGATGCCTTCAATCGGTTCATATATGACAAAGAATAACTGATTATGCCTGTCGGGAATATTTCCATACTGCACATTTCCGCCGGGATAATCCTGCTGCGGATATCCGAGCCACATCGGCATATACCCATATTTTCGCTTTCCATAGTAATTAAACTGGAACGCCCAGGTCGTATTGATGAATAATGGATTGGTAACCGTATCTATGGCGAACGGTTGACCCTTGCTTTCCATATAAATCCAGTCAAGTGCCTCGTGTTGATACGGATAGAGCATATCCTGCTGGATAGCAAATAATGTTTCGCCATGCTTATCATTCGCTGCCACCAAATACACATTATTGATAATTATAGCGGCAAGGATGAGAAGGAATATCGATTTCAACAAAACGGTTTTATCTTTGATGAGAAACTCGTATAATATGAGGCTTGCCAGAAGAATCAGCGGGTACGCGTTGCCGATATTGAGAAAGTAAGCATTGGTTCCTTCGATAACATACAGGATTACCGGCGATATGAACCACAAAAACAGGAATAAAATCTGATATCGATATCGCGTCTTCCTGTAAAGCACCCATCCCACATAGGCACATATTCCCAGTAATACAATCCAGGCAATTATCTGATTGTTGAAGAAATTGAATTTGATGTTCGATACGAGACTGTCCGCAAACTTCTGCAAAATCGCCACATAATCCGGAGTTGTTTCTTTTTTTTCCAAAAGGAAATTCACCAGGGCTCGGATGCCCTGGAGCCTGAATTTCACCTCGGCGATCGCGAACGTTGAAACGGATAACAAAAACAGGACGAAAAGAGTCGTGTTCACTTTATTCGGCACGACAAGCGGCTTTTTCTTTTTTTGCAAAACGACAACGATAACTGCGATTGCTATGATCACCAGTTCATAAACCAGAAAAAACTGGAACTGGATTGACAATCCCCAACCCAATAAAAACAATGGCAACCCCCAACTCTTTTTTGTCATAAATGCCCACAATCCGAGGAAAAATAATCCTAAACTCAATACCGCTGGCGAAGGGTTCGACAACCAACGACTATACTGGACAGTTTCGAACGATATCGCGATAAAAAAAGCGCTCAATAACGCAATGCTTTTTTCCCTAAACAACTGCCTCGCGAAATAATATATGAGCGGAATATTAAACAGGCTGAGGATGATAAGCACGAAACGGGCAACAATAACATTGCCGCGTGAGAAGTAATAAAACGGTGATAAAATATACCAATATAAAGGACCGTGAAACAATCCGGGTATGTCCGTCGACGGACCGAGCAGTTTCGGATGATGTCGGGTGATCATATTTATCGACTCAAACGCATCGCGGGCCTGGTCATAAAAAAAAGTAATCTTGTCAATATATACCGATCTGAGGATCAAGCCGACGATGACAAAAAGAGAAAGGATAACGGCAGTGGTTGTTAGATGAAGACGCCTTGTCAACATATGATGTACAATTAGCTTATATGAATTATAGCATAGGCGTCGTCATACACTCTCATAATTCCGGACAGGATATTGGAGACTGTATCGAATCGGCAAAAATCCTAAGCAAAACCATTACGGTTATTGACATGGAGAGCAACGATAACACGGCACTTCTGGCGAAAAAACATGGCGGTGTCGTATATTCTTATCGATATACCCGTTATGTCGAACCATCGCGTAACTTTGGCATGGAAAAATCTCCCGGCGACTGGGTATTTATTTTGGACACCGACGAACGCATGACTCCGGAACTTTCAGAAGAAATAAGGCATACAATTCAATCTACGGAATACTCCTCATTCAAAGTTCCCCGCAAGAATATTTTTTCCCGGGTAAAATGGCTTAAACACGGCGGGTGGTGGCCGGACTATCAAATCCGGCTGATCAATAAGAAGTATTTTGTTTCATGGCCAAAGGAAATTCACTCGACCCCGCATATTAAAGGCAAACAGGGTTATTTGAACAGTGCATTTATCCATTATTTTCACAGGGATATCGCCGCCATGGTCGATAAAACGCTCACGTTTGAGGATCTTGAGTCGGATCTGCTTTACCGCGTAAAAAAACAGGTGTCAATCTTCACTTTTTTCCGAAAATTCGTTGCCGAATCATACCGGAGACTGTTAAGGGATCTCGGCTTTCTTGACGGCCCGATTGGTATAATAGAAGGAGTCTATCAAGCGTTTTCCAAAACAATCACTTATTTGTATTTGTACGAAAAAAACCATGCGTCACACGACAAAAAAAGCGGGGTTTTATGACCCCTATTTGGATGTACTCGGCGGCGGCGAGCGTTACCTGCTTTCGATAGCCAAGGCTTTGGGCGAATACGGATATCAACCGTTTGTTTTTTGGGACGCCGACCTCAATAATGATATAGAGAACAGATTTCATCTCAACTTGCCTTCTGTATCCTATCTTCCGGATATTACACGGCTCAACATCCTGCAAAGAATAAATATCCTTAAATCGCTCGATCTTTTTTTTTACATAACCGACGGCAGCTATACATTCAGCTCTGCGAAAAAAAACTTCGTTTATGCCATGATTCCGCAGAAATCTCTTTACAACCTTTCCGTTATGGACAAACTGAAACTGAATAACACTATATTTATCACCCATTCGTTGTTCAATCAGAGGATGATGAAACGGTGGGGTACCCGGTCAGAAACCCTGTATCCGTACATTACTATCCCCTCCTCTCTTGGGCGAAATCCGAAGAAGCAACCCGTCATCCTCTCGGTCGGCAGATTTTTTGGACATCTGCACAGCAAACAGCAGGAACGGATTATTGAATGGTACAGAGAACTGCGCGATGCAAACGTGGATTTCAAAGAATATAAACTTGTCTTGGCCGGCGGTCTCAAAACCGAAGACGATCAGGAATTTTTCAACTCGCTCAAAAAGAAAATCGGCCGTGATCCCTCGATAGAATTAAAGTCGAACGTTTCATACGCCGAACTGTCCCGATTGTACCAGGAAGCAAGGTTTTTTTGGCATTTTACCGGCTTAGGATATGATGAAAACGAACATCCTGAAAATGTTGAGCATCTGGGTATCACGCCACTCGAAGCAATGGCATCGGGCTGCATCGTGTTTTGCTATAGTGCTGGCGGACCGAAAGAGTTGATCGAGGACGGGGCAACCGGTTTCCTGTTTTTGACAAAGGAGGAATTATTTAAAAAGATGGAAAATGCGTTGATGGATAAAAAAGGTATTCTGCCCAAAAAAGCCCAGTCATACATCCGTACGAAACTTTCATATTCCCAGTTTAAAAATCGCATAAAAGAACTCTTTTTATGATATCAATCATCATTCCGACCTATACGAATCATGATCAACTCCTGGCAAATCTCCGACATAACATCCGCTATCTTGCGGATGAAGAAATCATCGTCGTCAACGACAATCCCGATCGCTCACTTAACAATGAACTGAAACAATGGAAAAACGTCAAACTCATCGAGCACAAAAAAAACGAAGGCTTTGCTCGCTCGATAAATGACGCTGCAAAACTGGCATCAAACGATATTCTTATGCTGTTGAACGACGACGTTCTTCTCAAAGATAATGGATACGAGCATGCCGCGCGTTTGTTCAATTCGCACAAAAATCTATTTAGCATCAGCTTTTCGCAGAAGGAAAAAAACGGCAGAATCGTCGGCAAAAACAGGCTTTTCTGGAAGCGGGACTTCATTCACCACAGCGCTGTTCCTGATACCTCTAAAGCGGGCAATAACGCTTGGGCAGAAGGCGGCTCATGTCTCATCAGACACGATTTATTCAATAAGTTCAACGGCATGGATCCTGATTACTCGCCTTTTTACTGGGAGGATATCGATCTCTCGTACCGTGCCTGGAAATCCGGATATGTTGTCCTGTTCGACCCTTCGGTAACGGTCATTCACCATCACGAGTCCACCATCGGAACCCAGTTCAAGAAAGAGTATGTCAGATCTATAGCTTATCGCAACCAATTCCTGTTTATCTGGAAAAATATCACGGATACGAAACTCATTCTTTCCCATATACTTATGCTTCCCGTAAATCTTATGTACTATGCAATAAAAGGCGAGTTCGCTTTCGTCAAAGGATTTTATCTGGCGCTTTCTTTTTTACCGCGGATAAAAAGGAGAACGGCTCTCATGTCGGATAAGGAAGTGTTGCAAAACTTTGTAGAATAGTTCGTATCCGAAATCAGACGAAGAACGCAAGTGCGATATTATACATCGCGTGTATAAGAATGGGAACGACCAAACTCTTCCTGTCGAGATAGATAAAACAGTTCACCAGACTCAAAATAAGATCCGTTGCCATAAATAGAAGCAGCATATTTCCTGAGAGCTTTGTCGTGGTAAAAAGTATGGGGACGTGCAGGAAAAAGAAAAGGACGCTCGCGAAAAATGACGAGGTATAGATGTTTCTGGATTCTTCATACAGTTTTTTCAGTACAAATCCGCGGGACAAAATTTCTTCCGAGATACCTGTTGCCAGCGCAAGAATGCTGACGTAGCCAATGCTCTTCAGCGTCAGTGATCCGCTCACATGGAATAACGAGTGGAATTTGAAATAATTTGCTGCTACCGCGGTGACAAAAAAGATCGCGCCGACACCGATACCATATAAAATATCCTGAACCAGCTGTTTGGGCTTGAACCAGATTGCCTGAAAAAAATTCTTTTTGTCCACATGGGAAAGATAATAATATATCGGAATAATAAATACGATCGGTTTCGCAATGAACTCATCGAACCAATCCGGCATATGGAGATTTGCCCTATAGATACTCCAGATTATAAGAATTACTGCCCAAACGTTTAACGCCCGCTGCGTCGGCGATATCTTGCTTGTTGTTTTTTCTTTCATTATCTACTCAATGTACTCTATTTCAATCCGTAAATCAATATGAAGTTTGGATTCTAGACCCCTTTCAGCAGGCTGTTTAAGCGGATTTTGAGTATCCGAGCAATTTTGTTCAGGACGCGCACGCTCGGATTTGCTTTACCTTCTTCAATGCGCGCAAGGTATGTCCTGTCGATGTCTGATAATAGCGCCAGCTGCTCCTGCGACAAATCTCTTTTATCCCGTTCGATGACAATGCGCTCTCCGAGCCGCTGATAAAAGAAGTTACCCCGCATATTGCAAAAAGCATAGTATATGAATACTGTCGCGTCGATGGACTATAATCCATTGAATTAGTACTTTAGATTATCATGAAGATTCATTTTTAACGATATACCATGTAGCTTATAAGCGAAGGAAATGTTACTCCAGGAAATCCTTGAGTTTCCGTGCGCGCGTAGGATGCTTCAGTTTGCGGATTGCTTTTGCTTCTATCTGGCGGATGCGTTCCCTGGTTACGCGGAATTCGCGGCCCACTTCTTCCAGCGTTTTCGGCTTGCCGTCTTCCAAACCAAAACGCATCATCAATACTTTCTTTTCCCGCGGAGACAACGTATCCAAAACTTTACCCAGAGCATCTTTCAACAATTCCCTTGAAACTTTGTCGTATAAGGTCGGTTGATTCGCGTCCGCGACAAACTGTTCAAGCGTCGCTTCCTTGTCGTCGCCAACCGGTGTAGACAACGATTTCGGCTGCTGGGATATTTTCATGAGATTTTCGATCTCATCGGTCGTCATCTGCATTTCTTTTGCTATTTCTTTTACCGAAGGCTCACGGCCAAGCTTTTGGATCAATCTCCTCTGGGTTTTGTAATACCGGTTGATATGATCAACCATGTGTACCGGAATGCGGATCGTCCTCGATTGGTCAGCGATTGCCCGCGTAATCGCCTGACGGATCCACCATGTGGCATATGTCGAAAATTTGTATCCTCTTCTCCAATCAAATTTTTCAACTCCCCGGATCAAACCTTTGTTTCCTTCCTGGATCAAATCGAGGAACGAAAGCCTTCGACCGAGATATTTTTTCGCTATGGAAACAACCAATCGAAGATTTGCTTTAATTAATGCATCCTTTGCTTTCTGATTTCCCTTCTCGTATTTCTTGGCCAAGTCAATTTCCTTTTCGAAGGTCAAGAGAGGTGTTTTTCCTATTTCTTTCAGATACATCTTGATCGGATCCAAGGATTCCCCGTGTTTCAAAACCACCAGTTGTTCAAGTTCTTTTTCGATTTCTTCCGCTGACTTTTTCGCATCGCTTTCCTCCCTGGTGGAGACCGTTTCAAAAATGTCGATGCCCTTTTTCAGCGCCTCATTGAAAAAATCGTCGATTTCTTCGATATGTTTTTCCGGATCGATATAAATAAACAGAATATCATCCTGCACGAGGAATCCGTCGTCAATTCCTTGTTTCAGCAAATCCTTGAGCGTTTTCGGCAATCGTTGTTTGGTCATATATTCATTTTATAACGTCGTAGTCTTTTTTTCTACCTCTTTTAACTGACTGGTTAATGATTTCAATCTGTTTTTCGACTCGTCGGTATCGGAAGATTCCGCCGAAAGTATGCTGTTTATTTCCCGCTTCAACGCAAACCGTTTTATTTCATACGCCAATTGCATGATATTTTCGTGCTCGATGCCGAGGTCGCTCGACGCGAATAGATATATCTGATCGAATGCCGGATGCAGTTCGTTCGGCATGTCTTTCGTGAAAAGGTCAAGCACGAATTTGTCGGGAAATTTTGTCTTGAATTCCATAAACTGGTCGCATATTTTCTGATACGATCCCGGTGAAAAATCATCCTTTGTCAGCAATCCGAAGATCTCGTCGGCTAACCGGTAAGGATCTTCATGCTGGAACATAAGACTTAAAATGTATTGTTGCAGCAATAATTCGCGGGTCATTTCCTTCGGTTTTTCCGTTGCGGCTGAAAATACCTGTGATTGCCTTTTTTTCAGCCTGAGTTTCCTTATGAATGCGGTAATACTCGATTCGCTCACCCCCAGCATGGCCGCTATTTTTTTCACATAAAAGGATTGGAGGATGGGATTCTGGATCCGTTCTATATACGGAATGACTTCGTCGCCGATTTTTTTCGTGTTGAATGGTGTCGGTTCGGGATATTTCTTCTGCACCAGATGAATCAAAAAATCATAGATAGGCACTGGTTTTCCGAGCGCTTTCTTGAACAGTTCCGGATCTTTTTGGAGTGCCTCGTCTGGATCTTTAGCATAGTTAAACGTGACAACCTCTATTTCGAAATCAAACTGTTCGGCTTCTTCGATTCCTCTCTTCATCGCTTCCTCGCCGGCGGCGTCAGTATCCAGGGCCAGGGTAATACGATCGGTATACCGTTTCAACATCATCAACTGCTCTCTGGTTAACGCCGATCCTTTTATCGCGATAAAGTTAGTATATCCAAACCGATATGGCGTAATCATATCGAATTCCCCCTCTACTATATACGCATTTTTTTCCTTCTTTATTGTTTCTTTTGCCACATCTATACCGAACAGTGTTTCGCGTTTATGGTACAAAAGCGTTTCGGGAGTATTAATATATTTGGCGGAACTGCCGCCCGAAAGCAAGTTCCTTCCGGAAAACGCGATGATATTTCCGCGGGGATCTTTGATCGGAAACATGAGCCTGCCTCGGAAACGGTCATACAGCGCGCCGCGTTCGCTTTTTACCAAAAGACCCGTTTCAAATATCTCGCTGGGGTCGTACTTTTTCTTTTTCAAAAACTGGAATAGCGAATCCCACGAATTTGGCGCATAACCAAGCTGGAATTTCCTGGCAAGCTGCATATTGACACCCCGCGATTTAAGATATTCCTGCGCCTTGTCCGCATATGCGGATTTATGCAGAATGTACTCGAAATAATCCGCAACCAGCGTGTTGATCGCCGTCAGCCGCTCTTTTTTCTTCCATGAACTGTCTTCATATTGTGTATTTCGCAGCTTTACGCCGACTTTGTCGGCGAGTTCGCGCAGCGCCTCGAAAAACGTTATATTCTCCCATTTCATCAAAAACTTTATGGCGTCTCCGCCGTCCTGGCACGCGCCGAAACAGTGCCAGATCTGCCGCTCGGGGGATACGACAAACGAAGGAGTTTTTTCCTGATGGAACGGGCAGACTGCTTTGAAGTTCCTGCCGGTTTTCTTGAGCGTGATGAAAGAACCGATGAACGTCACTATGTCTATTTTCTTCTTTATTTCATCCGCAGGATTTTCCATTCTGACTTATTCTACCACTTCATTTTCTATTTGCTATTTGCAATTTGATATTTTATATTATAACTATGATATATATCTATATAGATGAGAATTACATCAAGCTCCTATACCTCAAAAAAACAATTCTCGGTCAATTTGAAACGGTTTTCTTCGAAAAGCATCACGAAACCAAACTGCTCGAAAACGGCAAAGTGACCAATACCGACCTTCTGGCGTCGGCAGTAAAAGAAGCGCTCACCATGTCATCATCCAAACCGATTACGGACAAAGACATATATCTTATTTTACCGCAGTCGGCTTTCCAGTTCCTCCGTTCCGACATCCCGAGCGATATAGCACCGTCGGCAATTGTCTCATTCATCAGGGATAAAGCACGGTCTTCCCTGAATATCGATGTCGATTCATGCATGAGTGATCTGTTCATCATGGAGTCGAGTACGCAAAAATACGTGACATTTTATGCCTTGGACCGCGAAACCGCCGAAGATTACCGCCAGGTTTTTACGCTCATCGACCTGAAAATAACCAATATTCTTCCCGATACGCTTGCATACTTCAAATTATTCGACAAAACACTCCGCAAGGAAAAGAAAGAAAACATTTTTTACGCATTCTACGAAAAAGACCGGATATATGGATACGTATTTGATTCGTACGGACTGCTCGAAAGCAACAAATGGCAGGTACAACTGGACGGCGACACCAAGCTGGAAACCGCGCTTAAAGAAAAAGCCAAGGAGTTGGAAGAAAAAAATTGCAAGCTCAATCGGCTCGTCTTATCAGGAAGCTTGTCGGAGACCGTTCGCCAGGACACGTTTACCAAAGCAGTGGGGGTCTGGACGAATCCACTGAAAAAAATCATCTCCACATTCTACAACGATTATCTCAAAGTTTTACTCATGAATCAGAACAAGCAGTTCCCCATCCTAAGTTTTGACGTGTGTTTCGGCGCGTTCATTTTTCAGCAGGAAAACAAATCATTCGTGCTGTTACGAAACGGGTTCAAGCCCGTTTCCGGCGGCCGCTCATTTTCTCTTCCCAAGATATCCCTTCCATTCAAGGAAATTACTATTTTCGTCGTTTCGTTCGTCATATCCTTCGGATTTTTCATCGTGGTTTCCAAAAACAATTTCAAGCATCCGCACATAAACAAACCGGCGGTAACGATGAAAGAACCCACGGCAACTCCGGCTCCTTCGTCTCAACCGACACCGTCCTTGAATCGCGCCGATCTGAAAATAAAGATTCTGAACGGATCGGGCACCGCAGGCAAAGCGGGTGAGATGAAAAACATCCTGGTCAAAGACGGCTATCAAAACGTATTGACCGGCAACGCCGACAGTTTCGACTACAAACAATCGGTCATAGAAGTGAAAAAATCCAAAAGCGACGCAACTTCACTTTTGGAAGCTGACCTGAAAGATTATGTTTCGTCATTCAAAGTCAGCAATCTTGAGGAAAACAATACCGCCGACGTCATCCTGATCGTCGGATCAGACTTTCAATAAAGCCTATTCTCCTTTATAATACCCTATGTATGGAAGATATCCGCAATGATTTGAAAAAAAAATTGGACAGCATTTTGGCAAAAGCCCAGCTGCCGGCAAAAAAACAGGAGATAACCGATCTGGAAAAAAAGACGTACGAAACTACGTTTTGGCAGGATACTTACCAGGCAAAAGAGGTCATGAAAAAAATCACGCAGCTGAAAAAGGAAGTTGACGACATCGAAATGATGCAATTTCTGTTTGATGAAGGAGATCTTCACGAAGCGGAAAAATTGATAAAAAGATATGAAATTCTCATGTTCCTTTCCGGGCCGTACGACAAAGGCGATACTATTTTTTCCATCCATGCCGGTCAGGGCGGTACGGAAGCAATGGACTGGTCCGAGATGCTTTTTCGCATGTATACGAGATACTTCGAAAAAAGGGGTTGGCCGTTTGAGGAAGTAGATCGCGTACCCGGAGATGAAGCAGGAATCAAAAGTTCAACCCTGAATATTCACGGCCAGTTTTCGTACGGCTATCTGAAGGCTGAAGCCGGCGTGCACAGGCTTGTCCGCCAATCGCCGTTCAACGCCGATAAACTTCGGCAGACATCGTTCGCGCTGGTGGAAGTTCTTCCCATTGTTCAGGACAAAGAGATCGAAATTAAGGAAGATGAAATCGAATGGCAATTCTATAGGAGCGGCGGGCACGGCGGACAGAACGTCAACAAAGTTGCTACCGCCGTCAGACTCATCCATAAACCAACCGGCATTATTGTGTCATGTCAAACCGAACGTTACCAGTTGCAGAATCGCGAAAATGCGCTGAAAATTCTCCGCGCAAAACTGTGGCAAATAGAACAGGAAAAACGTGAACATACCATCGCATCATTCAAAAAAGAAAAAATGGCGTCATGGGGCAGACAGATCCGCTCATATGTCCTTCATCCGTACAAACTCATCAAGGATCTCCGCACGAATTATGAAGAAAGCAATGTGGAAAATGTGTTGAACGGCGAAATAGATAACTTTATCGAGGCATACTTGAAACACACCGGGAATTAAATGGTTGTTTTTTTCAAAATTTGGTGTTATTCTTGAAGGTATTATGAACACACAACCATCTTCTTCAAACCTTATTCACGATTTTAACGCTCCGGGAGGCAGCGGCGTACAGAGATCTGGCAAGGATCTGTCATATGTTCAGTTTGCGATCATTCTGGTCGTTTTTCTTGTTGCAGGACTCGGCGCCGGTCTACTGGTCTCCCGCTTTACCGCAAAACAATCTGCTTCGACAACGTCAAATACCACTAACGCTCCTGTAGCGCAAACCGCCGGTATCGCGGATAAAAAAACATTCAAAGACAAAGCCGAAGGTATATTGAGGAACGGCGGCATCGACGGCGAAGGAAACTTTCATCTCGATCGGCCGGGCGGTCCTTCCCAAAATGTCTATCTGACATCCACGACTGTGGATCTGACCAAATACATAGGCAAGAAAGTCAGGGTATGGGGTGAAACGTTCCAGGCACAAAAAGCCGGTTGGCTTATGGATGTCGGTTTGGTCGAAGTGCTTCAATAATTGCCATTATGATCACATTTGAGGATGTCACCAAGAAATTCCCCCTGGGGAATATCGCTCTGGATAAAGTCTCATTCGAAATCGGCGACGATGAGTTTGTTTTTTTGGTGGGTCCTTCAGGCGCGGGAAAAACGACGATCCTGCGGCTATTATTGAGAGAATACGTTCCCACGTCAGGTTCCATCGTCTTGGCTGAGGAGGATATTTCCTCTCAAAAATTCAAGGATATTCTGAAACTCAGACGGTCGATCGGCGTGGTATTCCAGGATTTCAAGGTGCTGTTTGACAAAAACGTATTCGAGAACATCGCGCTTAGCATGAAGGTGATCGGAACCGACAGATCCACCATCAAAAAAAGCGTGAAAGAAGCGTTGGTACTGGTTAACCTTTCCAAAAAAGAACAGGTTTTTCCTGCGCAGCTTTCCGCAGGAGAACTGCAACGGGTTGCCATAGCGCGTTCTATCGTCGGCAATCGCCGTTTTTTACTCGC
>CAZFQZ010000013.1:0-23325 GCA_964521305.1 uncultured Gammaproteobacteria bacterium | reverse complement strand
TCCGTTGGCCGCGGACAGGCAAACCTCTGGCGTGTCTCGTTCCCCGATACGTACCGATTTCCTTCAAACGCTTCATATTGTCGTTGAGT
The DNA here is from genome assembly GCA_964521305.1 of uncultured Gammaproteobacteria bacterium. Lineage (GTDB taxonomy): Bacteria > Patescibacteriota > Microgenomatia > UBA1406 > GWC2-37-13 > CAZBEJ01. The sequence continues at coordinate 23,236 of CAZFQZ010000013.1, read as the reverse complement.
TGCTCCTTGAGATCACCTTCTACCTTATAGTTCTTGTCAATTATAGCCGTAATCTTTTTGATTTCGTCTTCGGTAAGCTCATTGACGCGCTTGCGTTCATTAATGCCAAGTTGTTTCAGTATATCCGCTGATCGCGCCCAGCCAATACCGTATAACAACGTCAACGCATACTCAACGCGTTTGTCATCCGGTAATGTAATTCCGAGTAACCTCGCCATACGTTTTTGTCATCCTTGCCTCTGTTTATGCTTCGGATTGGAACAAGTAATATACAATCTTCCTTTTCTTTTGACTAGTTTGCATTTCGGGCAAATTTTTTTAATCGATGCCTGCACTCTCATATATTTTTACATCCGATAGGTAATCCTTCCCCTGTTCAAATCATAAGGCGTCACTTCTATACGAACCTTATCGCCGGGCAAAATCTTTATGTAATTCTTTCTCATTTTGCCCGAAAGATAACACAATAACACTTTTTCCGAATTGAAAAGCTTTACGCGAAACAGTGTATTGGGCAGATTTTCAGTGACCTCACCCTCAACAACTACTACGTTATCTTTCATACTCTCAAAGGTATTATTGTACCATAAAATTTAACAAATATGAACACATTTTTATGTTAAAACGCGCGTTTCTGTATCGGTAATCGCTACCGTGTGTTCAAAACACGCGGATAAACTCCTATCCTTAGTAATCAGCGACCACCCCGTCTCGTCTTCGTACGCAAACTCTTCAGAACTTTCCGAATAAATCACTTCGATCGCTATTACTAATCCGGACTTGATCGTCAGCGTTTTCTGGATCGGTCTGTCGAGAAAACCAAATACGTTCGGATCTTCATGAAGCTCCGTGCCAATGCCATGACCGGTCAACTGTTTGACGATTTTATATCCGTTTCCGTAGATCTCGTTTTCAATCGCTCGTGAAATATCGCCGAGCCTGTTTCCTTTTTTTGCTTGATCTATGGCTTTATAAAGTGCTCGTTTCCCTACGTTGAGAAAGTGTACGACTTCATTATTTTTTGGGTTTCCGCATACTATGGTATCGGCATAATCCGTATGGTATCCCTCGTAATATAGGCCTATATCAATCGTCAATACATCTTGGTCCTTAATGATCCGTTTTGATGGCGGAGTATGAACCACCTGTTCGTTAATGGTCAAGCATGTCGCCCAATCATACCCTTTTACTTTGTTAAATGAGATCTCGCCGCCGTTTTTTTTAATTAACGAAGTCGCTTTTCGGTCAATTTCCAAGGTGCTCATGCCGATTTTGATCCATGGAATCAATTCACCTACTACTGCGTGCAACCTCTTGCCACCTTCTGTCATTGTTTCTATTTCTTCCGGTGTCTTATAGTGAATCATTACGAAAAGTATATTGCCCTGTACACAACTTCCAATTTGTCATGCAAATCTTCTTTAGAGAAATTGTTTTTGATCAGATAGTCTGCGAAAGCTATGGTAGGCCCCATGTTAATTCCGATCAATTCATTTATATCGCGATCTTCGCCAAACAGACGAGGGCGTACGCTCCTTTTGGATAACCGTTGGTATCGTAACTGTTTGTCGACGTATAAAGCAATGATGGTAATCCTGAGACCGGGAAATTTATTTTTCAAATACATATATTCTTCCCATGATCGCATGCCGTCGATGACGACTACGGCATTTTTATTCAAGGCATCCTTGATTTTGGTTTCGTTCAGGATGGCAAGCGCGGCTATACCGTATTCTTTTCGAATATTCTGCCTTAACTCTTTATGCACTTCTTCCGTGTGCGCAAGCTTCTTTCTTTCTACCATATCATTGATGATTTTGCCGAACGTGATGACGGGTATATCCTTGCTTTTGAAAAAATCGGCGGCAACGGTTTTCCCTGATCCCGGGAGACCTACAATAGCTATAATTGTCTTATGTTTCCGCTTCCATGTCTCCACTTGGTTTTTAACTACCTGCTTGCCTACACTTTTCAGAATTTCCTCGTTGACCGCCTCTATACTCTGCGTGCCGTCGATCGTCACCAGCTTATCCTCTTTTTCATAATATTCAAGTACGGGTTTGGTGAACTTATTGAACGAATCGATACGTTTTTTGAGCGCCGGCAATGTATCGTCCGATCTTGAGGTGTCATTGCGGTGTAGCAATCTCCAAAGCGCTTCTTTTTCAGGAATGCGCAGGAAAACAACCTTATCTACGTTGTTTCGGAATTTTTCAGCCTGTGGTACCGTACGGGGAAACCCGTCGAGAATATATCCTTTTTTGTACTCGGAACGCGAAATGTAGCTGTTAACTATTTCTATGGTCTTATCGTCGGGAATCAACAATCCTGCATTCATTGTTTCTTTGACATACCGACCTAACGTCGTAGGCTCCTTTGCCAACTCCCTGAATATATGGCCGGTTGACAGATAGGGAATTTTCAACTGGCGTGACAAGATATTTCCCTGAGTCGACTTACCTGAACCCTGGATACCGATAAGAACTAGTTTCATATAATATAACATATATGAGCCTTGTGAGACTCATATGACTAATAAATCCAATTAATCCAACTTCTTCTTTTCCTTGTGTGCGGTATGTTTCTTACAGTGGTTACAATATTTCTTCAGCTTCATAGCTCCTGGCGTATTCACTTTGTTCTTCTCTACCACATAATTCTGCTTGTTGCAGACCTCACATACCAGTCCTATCATAACCCGTGAACCTTTTTTTGCCATATTAATTTATAAGACTTATAAGACTAATGAAACAAATCAGATTTGTTTGAGTTATTGTAAAAACTTATCATAACTTCTCATCACCAGCTGGGATTCCACCATTTTAAATGTCTCCAGAATAACAGAAACGACGATCAGGATTCCCGTGCCGCCGATGACCAGGTTCGTAACGCCGGTGAAGGTGGATACGAGTGCCGGAAGTATGGCGACCAAGCCAAGGAAAATGGCGCCTACGGTCGTGAGGCGGTATAAAATTTTATTCAGATATTCTTTCGTTGCGCTTCCCGGTCTAATGCCCGGAATAAAACCTCCGTGCTTCTGTATTTCCTCCGAAATTTTCTGCGGATTGAAAACTACAATCGTATAAAAATACGTAAAGCCGATGACAAGAACGAAATAGAAGAAATTATAGAAAAATCCCGACGGATTGAAGGCTTGCGCAAGAAACCTGGCAAAACCGGCTACAGCCGGATTTTTCGCATAACTGAGGAAATTGCCAACCAATTGCGGCATAAGAACGAATGAAACGGCAAAAATAATGGGAATGACTCCCGCCTGGTTCAGTTTGAGCGGTAAATAATTAGTGGCTCCCTGATACATCCTGTTTCCTTTGATACGTTTGGCATAATATACGGGAATTTTTCTTGTCGCTTCATTGATAAATACAATGGCCGCAATGACAGTAAGCGCTACGATCAGAAATATAGCAATGTTAAAAATCAATTGGCTGTTTATGACGGAAACCGTCCTTTGAAACATAACCGGTATGCGATCGACGATGCCGACAAAGATCAAAAGCGATATGCCGTTGCCAAGCCCGAACTCGGAAATCAATTCGCCGAACCATATCAATATGAATGAACCGGCCACCATGGTGAACATCAAGGAAATGAATTCGAGCGGACTGAGCGCTCCGATAATGTGTTGATTCTTCAGCAGAACGAATATGCCTACAGCCTGGACAAGAGTCAAGGGAACGGTAAGGAATCGAGTATACTGATTGATCTTGAAACGGCCATATTCGCCTTCCTTCGACAGTTCCTCAAGTTTGGGAAAAATGACGGTTAAGAGTTGAATAACGATGGATGCGTTGATATACGGGTTTAGCCCCAAAGCCATAACCGAGAAGTTCAGAAGTGTTCCTCCTGAAAAAATATCAAGAAGGGATAGGAATTGGTTTTGCGAAAAAAGGATACGTAGTCTATCCAGGTTAATCGCAGGTACGGGAAGGAACGCAAAGACTCTGAATGCAAAAAATATGAATAATGAAAAAATAAGCTTCCGCTTTAGTTCAGGATCACGGACAAGCATTTGCAGTTTTTCTTTGATTTCGTTCATAATTGAGAATCACGCTGTTGTAACTGAACCTCCCAGTTTTTCCGTTTCCTTTTTCACGGACTCCGAAACCGGTATATTGATTTCGAGTTTTCTTAAAAGTTTTCCTCCTGCTATAATTTTCTTTTTTCTCTTTTTCATCGTTGGTTCAATGATTTTTTTCTTTATCAACGACTCCGCGTTTACGACATCGCCGTCTGAAAAAATATTCAGTCTGGATGCGGTCAAAATAATCGGCGCCTGACGTTTGGATGTATTTTTGCCTTTGCCTCGAAGAAGAGGAAACCGCTTGACGAGCCTATTTTGACCACCTTCAAAATGAAGAGGGATGCTCTCACGGGCTTTTTGGTGCCTGGTGGTTCCACGCGTTGACTTTGCGCCTTTACCGCTGCCCAATCCTCTCCCTAATCTCTTTTTCTTATGGGTAACCAATCCTGGCAGTGATGACAACAGATTTTTCATGCTATCCTTTTTTTTCTCAACATTTGTAATGCTTTCATAACCGCATATGCATTTACCACCTGGTTGCGCGATCCGATTATTTTTCCAGATGCGTTATAGATCCCCGCCGTATCGAGAATCACACGGGCAACACTTCCCACTTTGAGCCCGGTACCTTCAGGGGCCGGCTTTAGTAAAATGAGTGCTGCTTTATATTTCAGGCGGATTTCGTGGGCTATGGTATTTTTTTTCATCGGCACATCCACCATATGTTTTTTGGCGTAAGCGATCGCTTTCTGTATCGCGGGAGGAACCTCCAATCCCCTGCCCAAACCAAAGCCTACCTTGCCTTTTTTGTCACCGACGACCACCAAAGCGGAAAAAGTAACATAATTGCCCCCAACGACTTTCTTTGACACCCGTCGTATCAACAATACGTGTTCGATTATTTTCTGCTCTGTTGATTTGATTTGCTCTACCATAATAATCGTTATAATTTTTATAAATGCTATATCGCTATATTCGTAATCCGCCTTCACGCAGACCTTCTGCTAATGATTTAACTCGACCCAAATAAGCGTATGATCCTCGGTCGAAAACGCCGGCGGTGATTTTTTTTGCTATGAGCGCTTTTGCGAATGCGATACCCACGTTTTTCGCGATATCTCTTTTCTTTTGTTTTTTTTCCTGCACGCTTGCCTGTTTTGTCCAATTGCTTGCGGACACAATGGTAACCCGTTTTGTATCATCTATCGCCTGTACGGATATATACCTATTCGAACGATACACGGATATGCGCGGTCTTTGTTCCGTACCCTTAAGATTGGCGCTTATGCGCATCTTCCTTTTGTATTTTCTGTTGGTATTGATGTGTTTCATAGTACTGTCATGCCGCCGCCCCAGCAGCCGTTTTGACTTTCTTTCCCGGCTTTAGGCGCAATTTTTCACCTTCGTATCGAATACCTTTTCCTTTATAAGCATCGGGTTGTTTCAATGTTTTAATTTGGTATGCCGCCTGACCTACCAGTTGCTTATCGATTCCCTGAATAATGAATTTCATATTCCCTTCAATCTTATATACCAATCCCTGGATTTTTTTGTAAATAACAGGGTGGGAGTATCCCAACTTAAACAAAAGGTCTTCTCCCTGCAGTTTGACGTTATACCCTGTACCTGAAACCTCAAGCCTTTTTTCCCATGGCTTCTCAACACCAACCACCGCATTATCAATCAGTTGGCGATACAGACCGTGCAACGATCGTGTTCTCTTAGTCTCGTTTTTTCTGATGACAGTCAATTGGTTATTTTCCATTTTCGCCTCCAACTCGCTCGGAAGGCGAACGGTCAGTGAACCGTTCGTGCCTCTTACCACAACCGTCTTGCCGTCGATCGTGATCTGAACTGTCTGCGGAACCTCAACTGGCTTTTCTCCTATTTTTGACATATCGTGTCCTGACGTATCGTCGGAATTACCAAATCATAAATAATAACTCTCCACCTATTTTCTGTTTCCTCGCTTCATTGTTTGTCATAATTCCCTTTGAAGTCGTCAAGATGGAATATCCAAAACCGCTCACTACCGGCTTCAGATTCCTACCTGAACTATAGATGCGTTGACCCGGTTTAGAAACAACCTTAACATCTGTCAGTGCAGGTATTCCATCGATATACGACAAGTCTATGGTAATATGTTTTATTTTGTCACCGGTCACCGAGTATCCCTGTATGAATTTCAATACCTCAAGTTTTTTCAATACTTCTTCCCTGAAACGGGAATACGGTGATTCCACTCTCTCGTTGCGCGCCATATAGCCATTCTTTATTCTGATAATAAGATCGATAATTGAGCTATGCATAATATTATGTATTAGGTTGCCTCGACAACTTTCTTTGTAACTTTTCCATGACTCCTGAATGTACGGGTCGGCGAAAACTCACCAAGATAATGACCTACCATCGCTTCGGAAACCAGAACTTCTATGAATTTGCGTCCGTTGTGAATGGCTACTTTGTGTCCGACATATTCCGGTGCGATTTGTGAACCGCGCGCCCACGTTTTAATCGCATCACGGTCTTTCGATTGCTTTTGTTTCATGACTTTTTTCATCAGATTTTCGTCGATATATGGTCCTTTTTTTGTTGATCTTGACATATGAGCCTAATAAGACTTATAAGACTAATTTTATTTTTACCAAGAAACTTTTCTAACTCCGGGAATTTCCCCTTGTAACGCCTTCTCCCTGAAACAGATCCTGCACATGTCGAATCTTCTGATATAACCGCGCGCTCTTCCGCAAAGAGGACATCGGTTTCTATACCGTACGCTAAACTTCTGTTTTTTCTGAAACTTTACCTCATCGGATGTTTTTGCCATAGTTATTTCTTGAACGGAATACCTATCAACGTAAATAATGTTCTGCCGTATTCATGCTTTTTTGCATTAGTTATCATTGTCACCTGCAATCCGCGAATCTTATCTATCTTGTCGAATTCGATCTCCGGAAATATCGTCTGTTCGGATAAACCGATATTCAGATTGCCGTGCTGATCGATATTAGATTCTTGCAGTCCTCGAAAATCACGAAGACGCGGTATGACGATTTTCACCAATTTCTCTAGGAAATTATACATCCTTTTTCCTCTCAAAGTAACCTTAACGCCTATGGGTAATCCTTTTCGTATCTTAAATGCAGATATAGACTTATGCGCCCTAGTGATGACAGCCTTCTGACCGGATATTATAGCCATCTGCTCCTGTATTTTCTCTAGAACATTCTTCGTTGTCGCCGCTTCACCGGCTCCTACGTTAATTACTATTTTTACCACTTTCGGTGCTTCCATGGGATTTTTGAGTTTCAATTCGGCAATAATCCTTTTTTTGATTTCCTGGTTGTAATAATCTTGAAATGTCATAATACGTGTTAGCTAAATTTGCTTTTACATCTTTTGCATATTCTGTATTTTTTATTTTTTTCGACAACAAACCCTACTTTCGTCGGCTTTCCGCATTTCGGGCAAACTAACATTATTTTTGACGCGTCAATCGGTCTCGGAACTTCAACTACACCTCCCTGCGGCATTTTTTCGCTTTTTTTTATGTGTTTCTTATAAATGTTCAATTTTGGAAGCAATACTTTACCGCTTTTGAGATACACGCGATCAACTATAGCATCACGGCCATTGTCTTTCCCCGCCATTATCTGTACTTTGTCTCCTTTTTTAATTTTCATAAGATCAGATTAGACTCATTGACTAATATATCTCTTCAGCTAAACTGGCAATTTTTGCGAATCCATTATCTTTCACCTCTTTTGCTATCGGTCCGAAAATTCTCGTTCCTTTCGGGTCCTTAACATCTTTTCCGGCTAAAATAACGCACGCATTGTCATCAAAACGTATATAACTTCCGTCCATACGCCTTTTCTCCTTCCTTGTTCGTACGATCACCGCCGGCAGCACTTCACCCTCTTTGACTTGTGCGTAAGGAATCGCTTCTTTTACGGTGATGTTAATGATTTCACCAACATACGCAAAGCGTCTGTTACCCTTTTTGGTCATACCGATCATTGATACCTTTTTAGCACCCGTGTTATCGGCAACCTTGAGCATTGTCCTCAGTTGAATCATACTGATTTTTTTTCCGCAACTTTTTCAACTACCTTAAAATGTTTATCCTTGGATATTGGCCGTGTTTCTTGGATTTTTACCCTGTCACCTGGCGCTAATTCCAATTTTTCGTTATGGGCTTTATATTTTTTGTGCCGTCTGATGATTTTTTTGTAAAATTCGTGCTTGAACTTGCGTTCCACCATGACCACGACGGTTTTTTGCATCTTTGTTGAGATTACCGTACCAATAAGGGTTTTTTTCATATGGTGTTATTTCTCTGTTTTTCGCAGGCTCTCTTCCTCTTGTTTTTGGTTGAGAACCGTAAGCGCAACTGCTAATTGCTTTTTTTTCTTATCTATCAGATTCGTATCCTTTGCCGGATTAGCTTTTTCGTTTAATTGTGCTCGGGCTATCTCTTCCCGCAAGGTCTGGATCATCTTTTCCAATTCTTTAATAGATTTCGATATATAATCTTTTGTTAATTTTTTCATGATAATTTTGTTACAACTTTTGTTTTGACCGATAATTTCGACGCAACGACTTTCAACACGTCCAAACTTTCCGTGTGACTTAAGCCATCGAGTTCAAACAGAATCTTTCCCGGAGTTACCGACGCAACGAAATGAGACACATCCCCTTTTCCCGCACCCATGGTAACCTCAGGCGGTTTTTTAGTAAACGGTTTATCCGGAAATATGCGGATCCAGAATTTGCCGGTTTTTTTTGTCGCCCGCGCGAAAACGACTCTCGCCGCTTCAATCTCACGGTCTTTTATCCATCCTGCCACCAGCGTTTTCAACCCGCTGCTTCCAAAGTTCAACCGTTCTCCTTTGATTGCTATTTTTCTCCAGATTCCCCTGAACTGTTTTCGATATTTTTGTCTTTTCGGTGCTAACATATATTATCTGCAAATCCAAACTTTGACTCCCACATATCCCGACTTGGTCAGGGCGGGGAATCGTGCGAAATCCACGTCTTCCCGAATCGTTGACGCGGGAATCGTACCCTGGAAATATTTTTCTCTTCTCGATATCTCTGCTCCTGCGATTCTTCCTCCGAGCTGCACTTTTATACCTTTTGCGCCCGACTCGGTAACTCGGTCCATGGTATGGTGAACCACTGAACGATGCGGAAAACCTTTAACCAATTTCTGGGCTATAGATTGAGCGACAAAATAAGCGTTAACATATGGTTTTTTTACGGGTTCTATTTTGAGATCCAGCTTCGTTTCCTTGGCTTTTTTGCCGGATTTCAGATGAGCGACCACATATCGCTTCACGTCCTCCAATCCTTTACCCCCCCTACCAATGATCATGCCTGGTTTAACCGAGTAAATAATCAGGGTTATCTTGTTAATCGCACGTTCTATCTCCACCTGCGTCACCGACGCAAATTCCAATTTCTGCATGAGCGTCTTCCTTATAAGCACATCTGCAATAAGCGCCTTCCGGTAATCTTTTTTATTTGAAAAAAACCATCTGGAGCTCCAGTTATAAATGATTCCTATTCTTAATCCTCTCGGATGAACTTTTTGTCCCATATTTATTTTGATTTAAGTGTTTTTTTTTCGTTGCCAATTTTTGATTTCATGTTTTTCACCGTTTCTTTTATTTCCTTGTGTTGTTCTGCCGGCAATTTGTCTTCAACTGATTCCTGATGCTCCTCGGCTTTTTTCACTCCCAATTTGATCTTGATATGCGAAAACCGGATTCGCAAAGGTTTTACTGTCCCTCGTCCACCAGGTCTATACCGTTTCAGTTTTTGCCCCTCTTCAACCGTGAAAAGCTTCCATTCTAACAAATCTTCGCTCACTTTTAAAGTATTCTTAGCATTTGTAATTGCTGATTTCACGGCCTGATACAGTATTTTCGCCGGTTTTTGTCGGGCATAAAACAGATAATCCAATACCAGTGCCGGCGATTTGCTTTTGACCGCAGTCAAAAAAAATCTCAATTTTTTCGGCGATACGCGTATGTTTTTCAGATAGGTTGTCGACTCCATATTATGACCTTCTTCTTGACGAAACAATTAATATTTTGGTCCATTTTTTCGGATTCCTGGTTTTTTTACCGCGGGCCGGCTTGCCCCACGGCGTTTTCGGATGCATGCCTTCGCCAGATCGTCCTTCTCCTCCACCGTGCGGGTGACTGCGCGGATTCTGCGCTGTTCCACGGACTGTCGGCCGGATTCCCATAAGGATTTTCCTTCCAGCTTTACCGATGATTTCCTCTTTGTGTTCGATGTTGCCTATCTGACCGACGGTCGCAAAACAATCTGCCAGAAATTTCTTCACTTCTCCTGATGGAAGTTTCAAATGCACATACGGTCCTTCTTTTGCAATGACTACCGCGAATGAACCAGCGCTTCTCATCATCTGTCCGCCCTTGCCCGGATATAACTCTACGTTGTGTACCTGGACACCGAGAGGAATATTTTTCAATGGCAGAGCGTTTCCCGTCTTTATTTCAACGTCAGTTCCCGCCACTACCGTCATACCCACGTTTAAGTCCTTCGGATGGATGATATAGCGCCGTTCATCGTCCTTATATTCAATCAATGCTATGTGACTATTTCTGTTGGGATCCTTTTCTATCCTCACAACCTTCCCTTCCACATTGCGCTTATCCCTTCTAAAATCAATTTCCCGATAGTATCTTTTTTGTCTGCTTCCCCTGTGCCTGACGGAAACGGTACCTGAGGAATCCCTGCCTGCATGTTTCTTCAAAATATGCACGAGTGATTTTTCAGGTTGCACGTTTTTTGTGACGAGCTGTGTTTTCATAATTAAGTTTGGGGGAACAAGTCAATTTTTCCTTCCGTGACCGTAACCAATGCAAATTTGCTGTCGGGTTGCTTTCTGACAGCCATTTTTCTTCCTATTCGTTTACTTTTGCCTTTTCTGACCATTATTCTGATCGTTCCGATCTTGACCGCGTACAGTTTTTTCAGCGTTTGCCGTATCTGGTATTTATTCGCCGATAATGCTACTTCAAACATATATGTTTTCGATTTGGCGAGGTTTGTCGCTTTTTCAGTCAGTACGGGTCGTATAAGGACCGAATTGATTCTCATATTTGTTTCTCCATAATTTCCAATGATCCTTCCAGAAACAAAATGGTCTGGGAAACCGCTATCGCATATGCGTTGAGCGATGCCGCTTCAATCGTGCGGATGTTAGGGATATTCCTGACCGCCAGCAACAGATTGTTCTTTTCCACTTTGGGAACTACCAACAACGTTTTTTTATCCGCTAAATGATGCTTCTTCAAGAATAAAGCAAATAATTTTGTCTTTGGCTCAATATCAACAAATTCCTTATCCAAACCATATACGGCGTGCTCTTTTTGTTTAAGATGCAGTGTGAACAAAAGCGCTTTTTTCCTTTGTTTCTTGTTCATATCCAATGAGAAATCCCGCGGTGCCGGACCACCAACAATACCCCCGCCGACGAATATCGGTGCTTTGATGCTTCCATGTCTGGCGCGCCCTGTCCCTTTTTGACGATAAATTTTTCTTGTTGATCCGGTAACCTGGCCTCTCGTCTTCGCCGCCGCGTTACCTTGCCGCTGATTCGCCCGATAATAACGGATATATTGTGCTAACAACTTCGGCTGCGCAGTCACCGCAAAAACAGTTTTCGGGAGCTGCCCTGTACGTTGATCGCCGTTTTTAGCATAGACGGAATACTGCAATCCGCTTAACGGTTTTTCCGTTGCGGTTTTTTTTTCTGGAAAAGTCTCAGGTGTCTGTTCTTTTTTAGTTTTTGGCATAGTTATGCTACTGTTCTAATTTCCAACAGACCTGTTTTCGGACCCGGCACAAGCCCTTGTACGATAAGTCCTTGGTCTGTAATATCTGTAATCAGAAGATTTTTTACGGTAACTCTGTTCAATCCCATATGTCCAGCCATTCGTTTACCTTTGTATACCCGTCCCGGCGTCGTAGTTTGTCCGATGGAGCCCGGCGCCCGTTCACGGTCGGATTGACCATGGGTCCGCGGTCCTCCTTTAAAATGGTGTCGTTTTACCACACCCTGGAATCCTTTTCCTTTTGAGGTTCCCGAAACATCAACATATTCTCCTTTTTTGAATAAAAGAGCCTGTTTTATTTCATCACCGATTTTCAGCTTTACGTCTCCGATCGCAAGAACTTTATTTCCTGCTTCGCCGGTCAGATGCACATTATTCCCATAATCCTCAAGGCGGATTTCGCGCAAAAAACGAAGCGGGGTTTTCACCCCCGCTTTCGTTAATTTTCCTAGTACCGGCTTTTGAATATTTTTTATAGAGCCGAATCCAAGGGTAACTGAAAAATAGCCATGTTTTGATGGTTCTTTAATGTCGATCAGATAGCACGAAGTTGTTTTTATCAGCGTAGTAGGAATCCTATTTCCTTTTTCATTGAAGGTTTGTGACTGATCTGATTTTTCGCCGAGAATAAATGCTGTCATAAATTACCGTTGCTGTTCAATAAAAAACAATTCCACCCAACCCTTAAACCAGAACCATATTTGGTACAGGTTCTCGGGCAAAAAAAATAGCCCCAGATTGGGGCTACATGCCAATCCGGAATCTCTTTTATTCCCTGTTATCCCGAGCAAATTTTAAGCAAAATTTGAACGGATGAACCCGAACAAAGAAAAAAATCATGTGAACCAATTATATACTACACTTGTCTGAAGGTCAAGAAGATTTTTACGTCACATTTTCACCTCAACCTCTACTCCAGCAGGTAGTTCGAGATGCATGAGAGCGTCTATCGTCTGATTCGTCGGATTAACAATATCAATAAGACGTTTGTGTATTTTCAGGCCGAAATGCTCACGCGAATCTTTATCTATAAACGAAGATTTATTAACCACATAGACTTCACTTTTGGTCGGCAACGGTATAGGACCAAGAATAGAAGCTCCTGTTCTGATTGCCGTATCAACGATCTTCTGGCAGGTTTCATCTATTAAGCGATGATCGTATGCTTTGAGTCTGATTCGAATGCGTCCTTTCGGCATAATATAAAAGTGCTCTAATGAAACTTATCGGCCAAATGAGTTCAATAAATCTTATTTGATAATTTTTGTGACCGTCCCTGCTCCTACCGTGTGACCTCCCTCGCGAATAGCAAATTTCTGACCTTCTTCAAGAGCTACAGGGTAAATCAATTTGCCGGTAATCTTTACATTGTCTCCGGGCATAACCATCTCTACGCCGGCCGGTAATGTAACTTCGCCCGTAACATCGGTCGTTCTTATGTAAAATTGGGGGCGGTAACCTTTGAAGAACGGCGTGTGGCGTCCTCCTTCTTCTTTTGTCAGAACGTATATTTGAGCTTCGAATTCCGTATGAGGGGTGATTGTTCCCGGTTTGGCGACAACCTGGCCTCTTTGCACATCGTCCTTTTCGACACCCCGCAAAAGCAATCCAACATTATCTCCTGCCCGTGCTTCATCCAAAGATTTTCTAAACATTTCCACTCCCGTGATTACCGTTTTCTTCGTCTCCTTCAGACCGACGATTTCGACTTCGTCGTTTACCTTGATTACTCCTCTGTCGACTCTTCCTGTCACAACGGTTCCCCGTCCTGAAATAGTAAACACATCCTCTACTGCCATAAGAAACGGCTTGTCGATTGGTCGCGTCGGTTCGGGAACATATTCGTCAACCGTTGCTATGAGTTTTTCTATAGCAGCCACTGACTCCGGATCATCCTGGAGTGCTTTCAAAGCGGATCCTCGTACAACCGGAATCTTGTCCCCCGGATATCCGTACTTTGTCAAAAGATCACGCACTTCCATCTCGACCAGGTCAAGTATTTCCTTATCTTGCACCATATCGACCTTATTCAAAAATACGACGATCGCCGGTACGTTAACCTGGTTTGCAAGCAGGATGTGTTCTCTTGTCTGGGGCATCGGACCATCCGGTGCGGATACGACCAAAATGGCGCCATCCATCTGCGCTGCTCCAGTAATCATATTTTTTATGTAATCCGCGTGGCCAGGGGCGTCGATGTGCGCATAATGGCGTTTGTCTGTTTCATATTCCGAATGGTGAAGATTGATGGTGACTCCACGGGCCCGCTCTTCAGGCGCCTTGTCAATTTCTTCATATCGCAGGAATTTTGCTTTTCCTTTTTTTGATAATACATAGTGAATTGCTGAAGTCAATGTTGTTTTACCGTGGTCAACGTGACCAATAGTACCAATGTTAAGATGAGGTTTCGTCCTCTGAAATACTCCTTGTGCCATATTTTTCCTATTTAAACTAATAAAAAATAATAAAGAATTAGTTTACAAAAAAGCTATTATAGCGTAAATACAAAAAAATGCAATCCCCTTTCTTAGGGGTAAATACCAGTTGACTTTTTTCCGTTACTTAACTATATTAAAGCTAACGATGAAAAAAGTCAAGACCTTTTTCCACATGTTTTATAATAGTTTGATACCCCACGTAAGATATTATTCGCATATTCTCAGAATCCCGTTCGCAACGTCGCTTAAATATCTCCTCTTGCTTATCGTTATTCTGAATATAGTGTTTACCGGATCTTTGATAACAAAATACAATCCTTCACAACTCAACAAAACCATTGATGCGGGTATAGCCTCATTGCGATCGTACCCCAAATACCTGACGATTTTCGTCGGCAAGGGGTCGCTTATGACCAATCTTAATCAGCCGTTTTTTTTCTGGATGAATACGCCGAATCAGAATCAACTCGTGGCAGTCATCGACGAATATGCGGAACCGTCGAAAATCAAGGAGTATCATTCACTGCTTCTCTTCACCAGAAAAGATATTGTTACTCAGGATAGTACGACACAAGAAGTCACCGCGATTCCGTACTCCTCGGGTTCCGTACAAACCATTACCAAATCGTCAATCGAAAAAATCGTCACCCTCGCTGAACGCGTAAAAACCTTACTGCCCCTCTTATATCTTGTTGCCGTAATAGCGGCACTTATCGCCTTACCAACCGCATCTTTCATCACAACCATGATGTATCTTTTGATTTCATCGTTGGTAATCTTTCTTTTTTACCGTTTTATCGTCCAAAAAAGATTTACGCTTAAACGGATTATCCAGATATCCTTCCACGCAGTTACACTACCTTTATGTATCGATTATATCCTGATTATTTTCCGGCCAAGTCTTGAAATCAGCAGTGCGTCCGTGTATGCGATTACGCCGCCGCCGTTCCCGGTCCTTTTCTTTCTTTTGGTCGCTATTTTCATCGCCGCAGGCGTATACGAAGCACACAACGATAAACATGCAATGCGCAGCACTCCTTTACACCCACACTACCATAAAGCGGCTTAATTATTTGCTATACTAGGACTCATCCGTTTTCACCACCAGAGACAGTATGAAAACACAACACCCTGTCATACTTAACGACGAACAAAAAAGAGCTATCGCGTATAACAACGGCCCCCTCCTTATTATTGCAGGAGCAGGGACGGGCAAAACCCATACGTTGGTGGAAAAAATCACCTGCCTTATCCGCGAACAGATCGCAAAGCCCGAACAGATCCTCGCTTTGACGTTTACCGAAAAAGCCGCGGCCGAAATGGAAGAGCGTGTTGACCAAACAATTCCCTATGGTTATTTCCAGATGTGGATCTCGACGTTTCACGCCTTTTGCGATACGGTACTCAAAGAGTACGGAATGGAAATAGGATTAAATCCTTCATACCATCTGCTCACCCAACCTGAAGCTCTATTATTTCTCAAACAAAATTTGTTCCTTTTAGATCTTCATTACTATCGTCCTTTGGGCAACCCGCACAAATTCGTCGGGGCACTTCTCACTCATTTTTCCAGATTGCGCGACGAAGCAATATCACCGCAGAATTACGGCACATTTGTCAAAGAGAAGTTGATTCAGAAAGGTCTGACTAAGGAGGAAAAAAACAGATACGCCGAATTGGCGCACGCTTATAACACTTATCAGACGATGAAAATAAAGCAGGGGTATTTGGATTTTTCCGATCTCATCTTTTATACATACCGCCTTTTTAAAAAAAGGGGGACAATTTTGCAGCAGTTTCGGAAATCGTTCACGCATATCATGGTGGATGAGTTCCAGGATACCAATATTGTTCAGTACGAGTTGATCAAAATGATCTGCCCGGCATCCATGAATCCGCATCTGACCGTGGTGGGCGACGATTCCCAAGCCATATATAAATTCCGCGGCGCATCGATTTCCAACATCCTGCGCTTCATGCAGGATTATCCCGAAGCAAAACAAATCTCACTCCAAAAAAATTACCGTTCGAATCAAACCATTCTGGATGCTGCGTATTCTTTGATCAGGCATAACGACCCTGACACACTTGAGGCAAAACTGGGCATATCAAAATATCTCACCAGTCAGAAAACCGACAATCGCAACGCCATAACCGTATCTATCCACGACCGGCCGGAGAACGAAGCGGATTTCGTTGCAAAAACCATAGTATCTTTGCGCAACAAATATGAATTCAACGGCATCGCCATCCTTACCAGGGCACATAATCATGCCGACCCTTTTATCCGTGCGCTCGCCCGCGCAGGGATTCCTTATCAATTTTTGGGTCCCGGTATGTTATTCCGCCAATCCGAAGTCAAAGATCTCATCGCCTATCTCAAAGTTCTGGATAATCCGGAGGACTCCGTTTCTTTGTACAGGGTGCTCGCGATGGATATACTGGATATCGAGGGGCGCGACATCGCGCTTCTTCTTTCTTTTTCAAGAAAAACCAATCTTTCCCTTTTCCGCGCGGCGGAATTGTATGTATCCTATTTCCATGAGGATATCACGGCAGAAAATAAACAGCTGTATAAGTCCTACATCCCCTTTTTGAGCAAAGACACCCAGGACAAACTCCACTTTCTTTATTCCATGCTCATAAAACACCTCTCCCTGGTAACCAGGGAAACTGCCGGACAAATCCTCTATTACTTCCTTGAAGACACGAAATATCTGCATAAATTGGCGTCATACAGGACCGAGAAAGAAGAAAAAATAGCCAACGCAATATCCAGGTTTTTTTCATTACTCAAATCATTCGAGACAACCCACGAAGACGCTTCTGTTCACGCTGTTTCGGCCTATATAGATATGAGTATGGAACTCGGGGAATCTCCGTTCCTATCCAAAGAGGATTTGGTGGAGACCAATGCGGTCAATGTTCTCACTGTGCATGCGGCAAAAGGACTTGAGTTTCCCGTCGTATTCATCGTTAACTGCACGAAAGGAAGATTCCCGACATATCAGAGAAAAGAAACAATACCCATACCCGATGAACTGATAAAGGAAATCCTTCCCCAGGGTGATTACCACCTCGAAGAAGAACGAAGACTGTTCTATGTCGGAAGCACCCGCGCCATGGATTTGTTGTATTTATCAGCCTCCAAATGGTACGGTGAAGCAAAACGCGAGCAAAAGCTGTCTCCGTTCGTAACCGAATCCACCGGTGAAAAAACGGTTACCCGGATATATGCGACAAAAGAAGAAACCAAATCTCAACTTGCCATGTTTTCGTTCGAAAAACCTAAAGTCGATTACGTTCAAGCCGCTCTCGTCCATAAACCTTTGTATTTCTCGTACACGCAGCTTGAAACGTATGAACGGTGCCATTTGCAGTATAAATATCGATATGCCTTGAATATCCCGACCGAGCCTTTCGCTTCAGCATCATACGGTAGTTCAATACATAAAGCGCTTCTCGCTTTCTATAAGGAGTACGGTACCAATAAAGATATCGGCAAACACCGGTTGCTCGAACTCTATAAAGAATCATGGATACCAGTAGGATATAGTTCGAAAATACAGGAAAATAGGATGTTTGAGGAAGGGGCACTATTGCTTTCGAATTATTTCACAAGACTCCACAAAAAAAATCTGTCGATCCTCGCTTTGGAAAAACCATTCAAGTTGAAACTATCCAATACGCTGTATATTACCGGCAAGATTGACCGCATAGACAAATTGTCGGAAAACGCGGTCGAAATCATCGACTACAAAACAGGTAAAATACCCGATGAGAACGAACTGCGAAAAAACCTTCAGCTATCCATCTATTCCATGGCTGCAACAGATCTACGTTTATTACCAAAACCAGCCGAACATATCTCCGTTACTCTGTATTTTCTACAGGAATCCGTGAAAATAACCTCATCACGGACAAAGGATGAGATCGCGACAGCAAAGACAAGAATCAAGGACGCGGTCGCAGACATATTCAAAAATGATTTCGAACCAAGCGTGGGACTTTGGTGCGATTTCTGCCCCTTCAAGATGATATGCGAAGCATGGCAATAATTATTCCACGAGTTGCTTCAACATCGCATAATCTTTATTTCTACTTCTAAGGCTGAATGTAACGTAATTGCACATGATACGCACCCGCTCGGGAGATATATGCATGATATCACCCGCTTCTTTGAGCGTCTTTCCGGTTTTACGCAGTTTCCACGCCTCCACATACCGTATGAGATTTCTCGCCATATTCAGATTCCGAATGATATAGAACTTGGACTATATATACTATTATATATATTATAGAGCAGAAGAAGCTGGCTATCAATCAAATAAAGGACATGATCTGCAAAGTTTGTTTACCGAATTTATGCTCTGTCTTCCGGATTTGATTTTCTTTACAATGCCGGCCTCGATCATCCGGTTGATGTGAAACGTGATGGTTGGCTGCCTAAGATAAACAGCCTTGACTATCGAAGTGATGGAGGCTCCCTCTTTACATTTCTTAAGGTATGTAAATATTTTCATCCGTGAATCGACGGATAATACCTTCAAACACTTTTGACAGCGCGCATCCTTTATAAAGGTCATGTATAGGACAGATTATAACATAATTCATATGAATCAAGAACCGTTTACATACCTTTCGCCTATGAATACGCATCAGCATAGGATGGGTATAGTATAATACGGTATGACAGAAAAGATTGCAGGAAATATTTTTTTTTCACGGGGTTCCGACATCTTCATTCCTCTTTTGTCGTGGGCGTTGATCACGTTTCCCATCTGGCTTTCGCCGTTTCATCCGGCGCTCGTCGCATACTTCATCATCGCATTCGATCTCTACTTCTTTTATAAATCCGTCAAAACAACATATCTGGCCACCATATCCTACAGGCAAATACTCGTCCACATGAAAATACCCTACGCTTCTCGACTGAAACGATTGAAAACGGCGACTTCTATTCAGCACTTCGTTATCATTCCCAATTTCAGCGAACCGCTTTATAAGCTCGAATCAACAATCGAAGCGCTTGCAAAATCCGATTATCCTTACAAAAATATATATCTGGTTCTTGCATTCGAGGAACGAGAACGCGAAGCTGACGTAAAATCAACATACCTGAGTAATAAATTCAAAGGCTATTTCCGTGACATCATTTCGGTCAAGCATCCGCTGACCGAAAAGGAGGTGGCTGGAAAAGCCAGCAATCAAACTTTTGCCGCACGCACCGTCGCACGATATGTTACATCCCGCAATATCCCGTTTCAAAAAACACTGATTACCATTTGTGATGCGGATAGCCATCTGTCAAAAAATTATTTTTCATATCTAACCTACGAATTCCTCAAAGACAAAGAGAATCGTTATCATTTTTACTGGGCACCGGTACTTCTGTACAACAATTTCTGGCAACTGCCGCTCTTCGTACGCATGCAGTCAACGCTCTCGTCGATCATACGGCTCGCTTTCCTTTCGGAAAAAAACAACCTGATTCAGGTTTCAACGTATTCAACCAATCTCTGGCTTCTCGATAACGTCGGGTACTGGGATGTTGATATCATTCCTGAAGACTGGCACATCTATTTCCAGGCATTTTTTGCATTCGGAACAAGGGTCAAGACGCTTCCCCTGTTCACGATCATCAATAGCGATGCGGTCTATTCGGGAAAATACAAAAAAACCCTGGTGAACCGGTACGAACAGGAAAAACGATGGGCATGGGGAGTCAGCGATATCGGATATGCGCTTAAGAAGTTTTTCGTCACTCCACAAATCGATCCTATCAGCAAGCTAAGAAAAATCTTGTTTATCAGCGAAACTCATCTTTTCTGGCCTTCGTCGTTTTTCCTCTTGACCTTAAGCGCATCGATTCCGCCTCTGATCAATCCGATATTCAAACGTACGGTCATGGGATTCATCCTGCCCCAGCTTTCCGGACTGATACTAACCATAACTTCGCTGCTCCTCATCCTCTATGTATACCTGGATGTAAAAATCAGGCATCAATTTAATATGAAAACCAAACTGCGGTCTTTTCCTTTATTGATCGTTCAATGGTTCCTTCTCCCGTTGGTTTCCTTTTTGTTTTCGTCGCTTCCCGCATTGGAATCCCATACACGTATATTGCTGGGCAAGAATCTTAAATACAAGGTGACGGAAAAGGTCTGATTATGCTTGAATTTCTATTTACCAAGACGCCGCTTGTCTTTCTCGTCCAAAGTTTTTGGCGCGACGAAGGCTTTACCTATGCCATGTCCAAGCAGGGTATCTTTCAAATCCTGTCAACCACTGCCAAGGATTTCAATCCGCCATTCTACTATCTCACCATGCACTTCTGGATGTTTGTTGGCGGACATTCGGAAATCGCGATGCGCCTGGTTTCATTCGTCACGTATTGGGCAACGCTGTATGTTTCCTATCTCTTCATGACCGAAATTTTCGGCATTACAACCAAACGGGCGTTCTGGTATCTCTTGTTTATGGCGATCAATCCTTTTCTTATATACTATGCATTCGAAGCGCGGATGTACATGATGCTGGCTTTTTTCGTTACCTTGTCTTCATATGCGTTTCTGAGACGTAAGAAAAAAGCGTATGTGGCAGCTACGGTTCTTGGGCTCTATACGCACTATTTCATGGTGTTTGTCGTGATTCTCCAATTCTGTTACGAAATATATATCGGAAAACTGCGGTCTAAAATCACGTTTGTTAAATACATGCTGGTGGCCATACTGGCTTTTGTCCCATGGGCGTTGTATGTTTTGACAGTCAAACGGATGCAGGCAGGTTCGTTTTGGATAACGGCACCCGATATCCAGACATTGATTACCATGCCTGCCACTGTCTTCAGCGGATATGAACGTGAATTAACATACTATAATCCATTCATTATACCGGCTTCATTAATAACGGCCGGCGTGCTTGGTATTGGGCTTTACTTCCTGTTAAAAAAAACCGTGCACCGGACTCCCATGATCTACCTTGTATTCTGGGCGCTGGGGATACCTTTTTTCCTCTATGCGGTATCCTATCTCAAACCCGTGTATCTGCCGCGGTATTTCATTTTTTCGGACGTTGGATTAAATCTTTTACTCATACTCGCCTTTGAACACACGCCGAAAAAGATCCGCACTATCCTCGTCATTCTCATGTTCGTGTTTGTCATCCACTACAACGCGTACCAGACTCTTGCCCGGACGAAATCCGATGCGCGTACTACTTTTTTCCGCATCAATTCGGTTGCATCAAATCAAGACGTAGTCTATGTCACCAATGAACTCGATTACTTTACCGCTGAATATTATTTTGGCATCGGCCGCGTGTACATTTACGGCAAAAGTTATGGCGAGATTCCGGATTATGTGGGGAAAGCGCTGATTCCGCCGTCACGCATAGCTTACCACCTGCCGATCTATCCTAAGAAAGCATTTGTCCTTAGTTCGGAAACCCATTTTGAGATTTTGTCGAGCAGATAGCTCTAATCTGTGAACATATGCAAAAATATCATCGGCCGCCTTTCGTCTTCCTCCTATCCTACGTAATGAATCGCTGATTTTTTTGCCTTTAGGCCGGATTCGTAGGCAAAAGAGACTTCATGGTTTTTCCGCCATGACGACCGAATACGTATGGTCGTGGCCGATATGCATATAATTGCCGAATATCTCTTTCATATTGCGTTTGAAAAATTCCGAAAGATGGGAAATAAATACTAAATACATTTTTCCATTCTGCTTCAAATGTTTATAACTGTCGGCTATCAGTATCCAATACAATTCTTTTCCGGTCTTGGCGGGAATATTGGAAACGATGAGATCAAACCCTGTTTCGGTAATGTTACTGAAACCATTGCTCAGATATATCTCGCAGTTTTCGATATGATTTTTCCGGGCGTTTTTTCCGGCATATTCGACAGCGACAAAATCTCGATCAATCAAATGCACATTTGCCTGGGGGTTCATCTTGGCTAAAACCAATCCAATTGGACCATACCCGCATCCTATATCGAGAAATAATCCATTAGTTGGAACTTCTAAGGTGTCTATTAACAACCTCGTACCTTGATCTATTTCTTTGGGGCTGAATAATCCCCAGGTCGTGTGAAATATAAAATTGTTACCTTTAAGAACTGTTCTAAAAACAGTGTCTTTTTTCAGTTTTTTTATCGGTATCATGTCGTAATTATACATCACGCTCAATTTTTGCCGTTTGCGCCAGTTTGCAATTGACCTTCGGTCATTGCCAGAAGATTGCCTAATTGTTTCACGAGTTCCTTAGCATGATCTCTACTCATCCCTATTCGCGAAATCACCTGTATCTGATTGGTATTCGCAATTCTCTGGCCGACATCCAATACTACTCCCTGGTTACTAATGGTCATGAATACGTCATCCGTATATAAAATCGGCGTAGCCTGAGGGTTTAGATTCCTGTTTATTTTTTGTTGTTCTTTTTGTTTATCATCCATGAATATTCACCTCCCCATATATAAATTGCTCTATCTCATGAAAGATTATAATCTTATTTTCCCATCAGATGCGAAAGATAGTTCCTATAGCAAACCCAAAACGAAATGTCAGATTGTGTAATCAAAAGTGGTTAAATTAATGAAACGGACAAATGATCGTTTGGTGAAGGAAAAGAATTGATACTGTCTATTGGCAATATGTATTTTAGCCGAATTCCATACGGTTTCCTCGCAGGTGGGATACCCAACGACTAAACGGATTTGTTTCATATCATGCCGATTTACAGCTTCTCTGGGAGAAATATTATCAGTCGGGAAAGGAGGTGTTTACACAATCAACAGACAGTACCTAAGACTTATGATCGAGTGAGGGGTCTCCGGTATACTGATACTGTTTTTCTAAGACAAAATTAGCTGTTTC
>CAZFQZ010000012.1:0-29593 GCA_964521305.1 uncultured Gammaproteobacteria bacterium | reverse complement strand
TGATAGACTCCTATACCAAAGGCGAACAGAATGTTTTGTACATAGATCCCATCTTGTCCGTTCGGTTGAAGAATCTGGATAAAAAAACCATTCGGGCTGTGTTGGTTGATGACATTTGTGATACCGGAACGTTGTTTCAGGCAATCAACGGATTAATAAAGAACGCATCAAAAAAATTACACCTGAACATCAAGATAATCAGGCTTATGGCCTTATTCGAAAGAACCCATACCGGTTCATATAAGATGTTAAGGAAAGAGTTGGGTATAGGTATGACCAGCATCATCAAAGCGGAAGACATGGGTCAGAAACCCAATCCATGGTTAAAAATTAAAGGAGTCCGTAAGGCTCTTTCATTCAAAAAAACATGATTGTCATCGTAGATTTCGGTTCGCAAACATGCCATCTTATTTCTCGCCGTATCAAAGAGATGGGTGTAAAAAACGAAATAACTATTCCTGAAGATGCGGTTAATGTGGTCCGGAAACTAAAGCCGAAAGGTATTATTTTTTCCGGAGGACCTTCGTCCGTCTATGAAAAAGGAGCTCCGACTATTGATAAAAAAATCTTTTCATTCGGATTGCCGATGCTCGGTATATGTTATGGTCAGCAATTGATCGCATATTTACTGGACGGAAACGTAAAACCAGGAAAAATAAAGGAGTACGGACCTGCAGAATTATATACAACCAAATCATCCTTGTTTAAGAATATATCCGCAGATCATTTTCAAGTTTGGATGAGTCACGGTGATGAGGTGTTGGCATTGCCGAAAGGCTTCGAGTATATAGGGCATTCCGAGAATATAAAAGCAGGGGCTATTGCAGACGAAAAAAGAAAAATATATTGCGTTCAATTTCATCCTGAAGTTCAGCATACGACCCATGGTCTGGAAATCCTAAAGAACTTTCTTAACATTTGCGGAGAACAGGCAGAGAGTACGGCAATAGATATAGAAGGAATTATTGTCAATATTAAAGAAACAGTTAAGGATAAAAAAGTTATTATGGCTTTATCCGGAGGAACGGATTCGTTTGTTGCCGGAACATTGATCGCCAAAGCGATTGGAAAGAATTTGATCCCTGTCTATGTTGATTCAGGGTTAATGAGAGAATCCGCTCTTTATAACGTGAATGTTTTGTTCCCTAAGGTGACAGGCATAAAACCAAAAGTATTAAATGCTAGAAAAATTTTCCTGGAGAAGCTCAAAAACGTTACCGATCCGGAAAGGAAAAGAAAGACGATCGGAAAATTGTACGTAAGGTTATTCGAAAAAGAAGCAACTAAGCAGAAAAGCATTATTTTTCTGGGACAAGGTACGACATATGCGGATTTTATCCACAGCAAAAGTACAAAACATGCTGCTCTTATTAAATCCCACCATAATGTCGGAGGTTTGCCCAAGCACATGAAGCTTAAACTGGTGGAACCGATTCGCTATTTTTATACAGACCAAGTCAGATACATCGGAAAAAAAATTGGTTTGCCAGAACGAATAATCCATCAACAACCATTTCCCGGTCCTGGATTTGCCGTCAGGATTTTAGGAAAAATATCCGCAGAAAGGCTGGAGAAGTATAAAATGGCCGATACCATCGTGTTGGAAGAAATAGAGAAAGCCGGATTACAAGACCAGATTTTCCAATATTTTGCCATCTTAACCGGAGCAAAGAGTACAGCTATCAAAGGAGACGGACGTTTTTATGGCGAAATCGTTGCCGTCAGGGCATATACGACAAAAGACAGAATGACGGTTGATTGGGCAAAGATTCCATACCCTGTTTTGCAAAAAATTTCCACAAGAGTCGTAAACGAAGTACCGGAAGTTTCACGGGTTGTGTACGATATTACCACCAAACCACCTGCCACCATGGAGTGGGAGTAAATTTATGAAACAATACGCCATAGCAACTCTTGGGAGCCATTCGGCCCTGCAGATTTTAAAGGGTGCGAAAGACGAAGGATTCAGGACCCTGCTTTTTGTCACGAAAGAGCGGACCGGTTTTTACAGACGGTTTCCGTTCATTGACGAGGTTATTTCGATTGATTCGTTTAAAAAATTTCCCGATATAGAGAGGAAGTTCGAGAAAAAAAACATCGTTTTGATTCCGCACGGGTCATTCGTCGCATATCTTGGTATGGAAGGAAACAAAAAAATCAGGATTCCGTATTTCGGAAACAAAAAAGTGTTGGATTGGGAATCCAACCGATTGAAGCAATCCTTATGGATGGAAAAAGCCCGTATTCCCAAGCCGACTGTTTATGAAAACGAGCAGGAAGCGGAATATCCGGTTATCGTCAAGTCATTCGGCGCCGCCGGAGGAAGCGGATATATTTTCGCGGCAAATAAAACCGATTTCCAAAAGAAAATCTCTCTGATGAAGGACAAAAAGTACATTATCCAGCAATACATTGTCGGCGTACCTCTGTACATTCACTATTTTTATTCTCCTCTCACAAAACAACTGGAAATTCTCGGTATGGATAGACGGTATGAAACCAACACCGATGCATTGGGAAGAATTCCGTTTGAGTACCAGAAGAATATGGATATAGATCCGAGCTATGTGGTAGTGGGAAATAGCCCGTTGATATTGCGTGAATCCATGCTACCCGAAGCGTATGAAATGGGTGAACAGGTAGTTGCGGCGTCAAAAAAAATAATCGATAGCCGTGGTTTATTCGGACCGTTTTGTCTGGAAACAGTCATTACACCTGACCAAAAATTCCATATCATTGAAATTTCCTGCAGAATAGTTGCCGGTACGTCACTGTTCCAGCAGGGTTCCCCGTATTCGGTACTCCTGTACGACGAGCCCATGAGTATGGGAAGAAGGATCGCGAGAGAGATAAAATTAGGTGTCGAACAAAATAATTTAAAGCAGATTCTAGATTAATATGGCAATACAGATAATATTAAAAAATTACGATCTTTCGCGTCTGACTATAGCGACGTTAGGTTCTCATTCAGCTCTTGATATTTGTCGCGGGGCCAAAGACGAAGGATTCCACACACTCGTTATCTGTCAAAAAGGAAGGGAAAAAACTTACCAGACGTATTATCAGAGTCGGGGTCAGATGGGTTGCGTTGACGATTGTATTGTTCTGGATAAGTACGATCACATATTGAAACCCAGTGTGCAAAACCAATTGCTTGACCGTAACTGTATTTTCGTTCCGCATAGATCGTTTGAGGTATATCTTCATTCCGATTACCAGGCAATTGAGAAAAAATTCTTGATACCGATATTCGGCAACCGCTATCTATTGAAGATAGAGGAACGGGGAGTGAAGCCGAACCAATACGATTTGCTGAAAAAAGCCGGTATCCGTTACCCGAAGCAGTTCAAGAACCCTAAAGACATCGATCGGTTGTGTTTGGTGAAGGTCCTGGAAAAGGAACGGGGATTCGAACGGGCTTTTTTTCTGGCGGAGAGTTATGTTGACTATAAAAAACAAGTTGACGAAAAATTAAAGAAAGGTAGTTTTACCAAAAAGCAGCTCGATGAAGCGGTTATAGAAGAGTTTGTTCTTGGCGTACAGGTGAACTTCAATTTTTTCCATTCCCCGTTGAGTAAGCGGCTCGAGCTCATGGGTACTGATACCAGAAGACAGACGAACATAGAAGGATTGTCGCGCATTCCTGCTCCTTACCAAAATGACCTTATGGGTAAAATGCAGATTCAGTATGAAGAAGCCGGACACATCGCGGTTACGGTTTTGGAATCAATGCTGGAAAAAGCATTCGAGCTCGGAGAGCGGTTCGTAAAAGCATCCCAGGAGTTATATTCTCCCGGTGTCATTGGGCCGTTTGCGTTACAGTCAATAATCATTCCAGGCCCTCCGAAAAAAGACATTGTGGTTGTTGACGTGTCGCCACGAATGCCAGGGTCCCCGGGTATTTCATCTACGCCGTATAGCGGATATTTATATGGCCGGTCCCTGTCCGTAGGGAGGCGTGTGGCGAAGGAGATCAAGCAAGCAATTCTATTAGATAAGTTTGCTCAAATTGTAACCTGAACGTTATGAAAATTTCCGGAAAACAACTGGCTGGAAAAATATATGAGCATATCAGTAGGAACATACTGGAACTGAATAAAAAAGACATCGCTCCCAAACTGATAATTGTCAAATCCATACATACTGATGCGGTTAATAACTATATCCGCCAGAAGGTAGAAAAGGGGAGAGCATTAGGGATCAACGTTGAAGTCTTCGTACCAAGTAACGATTTGTTAAATAGTCAGGCACGATGTGTACAATTGATTAATCAATTGTACACATCGGAATCCGTGCATGGTGTCATTTTCCAGAAGCCGGGCGACGAACGGATTAATAAAAACATGGAAGAGATTATCGGCCCGATAAAAGACGTCGATGGATTTTTGGGAACCTCAATCCACGAACCGCCGACGTACCGGGGAGTAAAACTCATATTACGGGAAATATTTAGCGCCACATTTAAGGAAAAATTTCACACGTTACGTATTGTTTTAATAGGAAAAGGAAAAACAGGCGGGGCGCCGATAATATCAGGTCTGTTGCATGATAAAGTAGACAAAAGAAACATAGCGATTATTGACAGCAAGACAAAAGAATCGGAAAGAAAAGCATGGATAAGCAAAGCGGATGTGATCATCTCGGCCGTCGGCAAACTCAATCCTGTTGATTATGGGTTATTTTCGAATAAACAGATTTTGATCGATATTGGGATTCATTTCGATGAAGCAAATAAAATCAAAGGCGATTTTGACGAAGAAACAATTAAAGATAGAGTAGCGTATTATACGACGACACCCGGAGGTTTGGGTCCGTTGACCGTCGCATTTCTTATGGATAACGTTGTTAATTCGGCCTTGAAATTATTATAAATTCATATACACTTAAAACCAATGAAAAATCCACAAATAGGAATCATTATGGGGAGTGATTCGGATTTATCAGTCGTGAAAGACGCCTTAGTGGTATTGAACGAATTTAATGTTTCTTACGAAGTTCATGTTTTTTCTGCACATCGAACTCCGGAGGAAACTATTCAGTACGCAAAAGCCTCATCAAAAAAAGGAATAAAAATCATTATTGCGGCTGCAGGCGGGGCAGCTCATCTTGCCGGAGTTATTGCGGCTCATGTTATCATTCCCGTCATAGGTATTCCCATTAAAACCCCGACGCTTAACGGCGTTGATTCCCTATATTCGATTGTCCAGATGCCGCCGGGCGTGCCGGTTGCGACAGTCGGAATAAATGCAGCAAAAAATGCAGGTATCCTTGCGCTTGAAATACTAGCGCTGAACGATAGGGCATTACAGAATAAACTATTGGGATTTAAGAAAAAACAAAGGGATAAAGTTCTTCAAAAAAGTGAAGCATTGGAAAAAATCGGATACCAGGAATATTTAAAAGTTGATGGAAAAAAATAATACCATGATTCAATCAAGTACCATACTCAAATCATTGCCTCATGTATTAAAAACTGTCGATATCCCAAAATTGGGAAAAAAACGACAGGGCAAGGTCCGCGATATCTACATCAAGGATGATAAGCGGATTTTAATCACGACAGACAGGCAGTCGGCATTTGATGTAATTCTTGGTCATATTCCTTTCAAAGGAGCAGTGTTGAATCTCTTGTCCGCATTCTGGTTCGAGAAGACAAAAAAAATCGTACCGAACCACATGATCGAAGTTCCGGATCCCAACGTGATGGTGACGAAAAATTGCAAACCCACATCGGTCGAGATGGTTATGAGAGGATATATGACCGGCGTGACCAAGACTTCGATATGGTATTCATACCAACAGGGCGAGCGGACAATTTACGGATTGAAGTTTCCGGACGGTCTGAAAAAAAACCAGAAACTACCGCAACCCGTATTGACTCCGACAACCCATCCGGAAATAGGATCCAAGGTGCATGATGAACGGTTGACCAGGGATGAAATCTTGAGCAAAAAAATCATCGATAAAAAGATTTTTCTGCAGATGGAAGAAGCCGCACATGAATTATTTAAGTTTGGCAGCCGTTTGTGTAAACAAAGAGGGTTGATATTAGTTGACACCAAATACGAGTTCGGCATATTTAACGGTAAACTCATGCTGATTGATGAAATCCATACACCGGATTCGTCCCGATTTTGGATAGCTAATACCTATGAATCCAGATTAAAAAAAGGATTGGAACCTGAGAACTTCGACAAGGAATTTTTGCGATTATGGTATGCAAAGCGCGGATACAGGGGTGACGGCAAGCCGCCGGCAATGGCAAAGCAGCTTATCGTGGATTTGGCGCAACGGTATATCGGCGTTTATGAAAAAATAACGGGAAAGAAATTTAAAGAATACCCGTACCCGATAGAGCAGAGAATTATCAATGCGGTTTCCAAACTTTGAAAATCAAGAAACGAATCATTTCGGCGGTTATGGCTTCGCAGCATCCGGATCATGCAAGCAAGCCTTACTGGCATAATGAGATATTTATTGGCGCTCATCATGAAACTCAAGAGTGTTTTTTGGCGTTTTCGGAGCTCGGTATTCCGGAATACAAATGGGATTGGGAAGGCAAGTTCGTTGACGAGTCGGTTATCGAACGCCTGGTTTCTCACAACTTCGAGTACTTCAAGAAGAATCCTTTAGGTAAAAGCCGTTTTTTGACATTCCGTTTGCCGAATCCCAAAGTTGAAACAGAGTTTCGTATTGGCAGGGCTTTCATGGGAATTGCAAGCGCAGCTTCTTTAATGAAGGAGATAGGGTTGCACAGCCCGCCGATTTTCGAGGTTATTTTGCCTATGACCGAAACCGCATCGGAAATGATCGAGATACAGGAAGCATTCAGGGAATTGGCTTCATTAAAGCACAAACTTTACCGTTTGAACAACGGAACCTTAAAACACATAGAATTGATTCCTTTGTTTGAACAGGTTTCCACCATTATCCGGTCTGTGCATATCCTGAAGGAGTATGTAAAAATGCACAAGAAAAAATTCGGATTCACACCTTCATACATCAGGCCATACGTAGCTCGTTCTGATCCCGCGCTTAATTCCGGTATCGTGCCGACGGTAATTGCGATTAAAATAGCATTTTCCCGCTATCAGGACTTTGAAAAGGAAACGCATATTAAACTATACCCGATCATTGGCTCGGCCTCATTGCCGTTCAGAGGAGGTTTGACGCCGTTGACGGCAAAGCAGTTTGCCCATGAATACAGAGGAGTGCGGACTGTTTTGTTGCAAAGCGCATTCAGGTATGACTACGACAAAGATGATGTTATCAAAGCGGTCAAGTTGTTGATCGATACGTTACCGCGACAAAAGGCGCTACATTTTACCCAAAAACAAATAGAGGAACTGGCCCACGCAATCTGTCCTTTCGAAAAATTTTACAAACAGACCGTTGAAAACATAGCTCCAATCATCAATAAACTTGCCGCGTATCTGCCAAAACGCAGGGAACGTGTTTTGCATATAGGATTGTTCGGCTATTCGCGGGGAGTAGGGAAGGTAAAGTTGCCGCGTGCCATCGGTTTCACCGCGGCATTGTACTCCGTCGGCGTACCGCCCGAGCTTATCGGTACTGGCCGGGGCCTTAGGGAAGCTAAAAAACAAGGTAACCTTAAACTTATCGAGGCGACGTATATCAATATGAAGTCCGACCTCCTGAGAGCGGGAAGATATTTGAACAAAAATATCCTAAACCATTTGGTAAAGGAGAATAAAGCATGGAAGGATGTCGTTGAGGATGTAGAAGCTATCGAGGAATATTTAGGAGAAAAGTTGGTTCCGAAAACAAAAGAAGAAAAAGAACATCACCGTTTGACCGAACAAATATATACGCATATGGAATCGTCGATTACACCCGTTGATTTCATCAATCAAGCAGCTAAATTACGAAAAAGTTTGGGATAATATGAAAAAAATCACGTATTCACAAGTCGGCGACAACTATGATACCAAGGATCCGGTCAAGAAACTGGCTCAATCCGCAGCCAGGGCAACAGGTGGAAATCTTAAAAAACACGGATTTGAAGAAATATCTGATACGCGCGGTGAATCAGCATACGTGTGGTCGCAGGGAAACGTTCTGATGGCATCTGTAGTCGAAGGATTGGGGACGAAAAATCTGGTGGCAGATGCGATGAGAAAGATTACCGGAAAAACCTACTACGATATCATCGGGCACGATACGGTTGCGACCATAATCAACGATTTAATAACGGTTGGCGCTAAACCGTTGGTTATACATGCCTACTGGGCAATAGAAGACAATAATTGGCTTCATGACGAGAAAAGGTTGAAAGATTTCATTTCCGGCTGGAAATTGGCATGTGATTTAGCAGGTGTTTCGTGGGGTGGAGGGGAAACGCCAACGTTGAAAGGAATAGTGGTACCCGGAACCGTCGATCTGGGGGGATCTGCAATAGGAATAATCAATAACAGAAAAAATTTGATCACTGATACGAAATTAAAGCAAGGTGACAGGATATTGCTATTGAAAAGTAACGGAATAAATGCGAATGGATTATCACTGGCAAGAGCTGTCGCCAATAAGCTTCCCAAGGGATATGCGGAAAAGCTTTCTGATGGCACAATGTACGGGGAGGCTATTCTGCAGAAATCAAATATTTATGCGAAGTTGCTTCAGGAGCTGTTTAAGAAAAATATGGATATTCATTATATTTCGAACATCACCGGGCACGGATTGAGGAAAATCATGAGAGCCAGGCAGCGGTTTACCTATGTTCTTGAAAAAATCATTGAACCGCAGGAGTTGTTTTTATTCATCAAGAATCATGCAGGTCTTTCCGACTATGATATGTACGAAACATACAACATGGGAATGGACTATGCGATATTCATTCCGGAAAAAGACGTGAAGAAAACGCAGGAAATCATCAGGAAAAACGGATTCGAAAGCATTGACGCCGGGTATGTGGAAAAAGGGGAACGACAGATGATTATCCAGCCGAAAAAACTTATTTTTAAGGGAGAAACTTTAGATCTTCGGTGAGAGATTAATCTTTGAATAGTACTTCATGAGATTTAAGAAATTCGGTGTCAAAGGTTTCTAAAAAACCCAATCTACAATTATATATTATTTGCTTATTTGCTATTGTGTTTACACTTTAAAACGATGTTTTAAAGTGCCGCGGGAGAGAGTCGAACTCTCACGGTGTTGCCACCACTAGTTTTTGAGACTAGCCTGTCTGCCATTCCAGCACCACGGCATGAAATGTTTGCTTATCACTTATCTTATTATATCAAACAACCATTAGGGTATTTTATAGTTTTTGTTATGGTTTGATGTGCTTGACAAAAAAAATATTTTCTGTATGATATTTTTCTTAGAATGCGAATTATCATGAAACAAGATATTACTAAAGACCGACAAGGGGCATAAGCCCCTTTTTTTTTGCCTTTTAAAATAAGAAACATTTTAAAGGGTGAACCCGAAAACAAGAATCAATCAATCATTAACAATTTAACCATACCCATATGAACACGAAACCTACACTTTCTGCGATCAGATCAAATTTCTTCCATAAGGATATTGTTTCACTTTCACAGTTTGATAGAAAATCCGTGCTTCTTCTTTTCGAAAGAGTCAAAAAAATCAAGAAAACGCCTCCAAAAAAATTACTCAAAATATTGGCAGGAAAAATAGTCGCACTACTGTTTTTCGAACCGTCGACCAGAACGTTTTCATCCCATTCAGCAGCAGTGCAGCGATTAGGCGGGGGAACAATAGACCATCAGAATCCCATGCAAACGTCATCGGCGGTAAAAGGGGAGACGATCGAGGATACGATTTGCATGATACAACAGTATAGCGATGCGATTGTTATCCGTCATCCGATTATTGGTACGGCGGAAAAATGCGCTCGGGTTGCAGATATCCCGATTATCAATGCGGGCGACGGAATCGGTGAGCATCCGACACAAGCACTATTGGACATGCTTACGATTTTCGAAAAACATAAAAAACTGGACAATATTAAAGGACTTATGGTCGGTGATCTTTTGAACGGCAGAACTATTCACTCGTTACTGAAAGGACTGTCCATATTCAAAAACAATACCGTATATCTTCTTGCTCCGAAACAGCTAAAGTTATCAAAAAAAGATTTTGACGAATTTACGGAGAACGGAGTGAAACTCATTGAAATTGACAATTTCAAAGATATTCCCAAAGATTGTGATTTCTGGTACTGGACCAGGGTCCAGAAAGAACGGTTCAAGGACAAACATGAATACGAAAAATTGAAACTCAGTTTCATACTTGATAAGAAATTGGTTGACGAGAAAGCAGGCAAAAGTACATTGTTAATGCATCCTTTACCACGGGTCGGAGAAATCAAAACAGACGTTGATGATGATCCTCGGGCAGTATATTTATCAACTCAAGCGGGAAATGGCATGTATGTGCGCATGGCACTCTTAAGTCTAATTTTGAAATAATCATTATTCAATTGATAAATAACAATCGAACCATGAAACAATGAAATCATCGCATATGACGGGAACACTTTTTCTACAAGATGGGACAAAGATACTTGGACGATCTTTTGGCTATGAAAAATCCATATCGGGCGAGGTGGTTTTTTCCACCGGAATGGTCGGATATCCGGAAAGCCTGACCGATCCTTCGTACATCGGGCAGATATTGGTTTTGACGTATCCTTTGATCGGTAACTACGGCGTTCCCGACAAGAAATACTGGGAATCTGATAGCCTGAAAATTTCCGGCTTGATCGTTTCGGACTACATAGATACTCCTTCCCATTATCATAGCCAAATGACGCTTTCAACGTGGTTGAAAAAGGAAAAAATCCCGGCTCTGGAAATCAAGGATACCCGTTTCCTTGTGAAAAAAATCCGTCAGCAGGGGGCTATGTTGGGAAAGATTATTTTCGATGATTCGAATGATCGAAATGGAGAATTTTATGACCCAAATAAGGAAAATTTGGTGCTCAAAGCATCTCCGAAAAAGGTGATTGTCGAGGGTAAAGGCAAGAAAACTATTGTACTGATCGATTGCGGCGGTAAACGAAATCTCAGCAGGAATCTATTACAGCGTAATGTTACGATGATAACGGTTCCGTGGGATTACGACCCTTTCGAGCATAATATTAAATTTGATGCTCTTATTATCTCTAATGGTCCGGGTGATCCCAAGTTTGCGGATAAGACAATAGCTACAACTAGAAAATCATTAGATCAGAAGATCCCTACGTTTGGTGTATGTTTGGGTCATCAGATTTTGACGTTGGCGGCAGGAGGAGATACCTATAAATTGAAGTTTGGCCACCGTGGACAGAATCAACCGTGTGTATTACAAGGAACCAATAAGTGCTATTTGACTACGCAGAATCACGGTTTTGCGGTCAATAAGATTCCTGACGGATTCAAGCCGTGGTTTTACAATGCAAATGACAGCACCAATGAGGGTATTATTCATACGAAATATCCTTTTATGTCGGTCCAGTTCCATCCCGAGGTGACGCCCGGACCCATGGATACTGAATGGTTATTTGATTATTTCTTAAATAGGGTATAGGGACTGGGGAATAGGGGTTAGAGGAGTTAGCGGTTAGGGACTAGGGACTAGGGACTAGGGACTAGGGACTAGGGACTAGGGACTAGGGAATAGGGGTTAGAGAGTAGATAGTTATGGAATAAAAAGCTAGGGATTAGAAAATTATAAAGGAAAAATATGAAATCTTATAAAGAGCTAATAGTTTGGCAAAAGTCAGTTAATCTTTGTACGAAAATCTATCAGATTACTAGTAATTTTCCAAAATCAGAAATATATGGATCGACTTCCCAGATTAGAAGATCGGTCATATCAATTCCATCAAATATTGCAGAAGGGCATTGTCGAGGTCATAAAGAGTATGTTCAATTTTTGAAGATTGCTTTTGGATCAGGTGGGGAATTAGAAACTCAATTAATAATTGCCTTAAATATAAATTATTTAACACAAACAGAATTTAATAATCTCAATTTATTGTTGGAAGAAGTAATGAAGATGTTAAATCGGCTTATAAGTTCGTTAACTAATCCCTAGTCTCTAAACCCTATTCCCTATGAAAAAAATATTAATCCTCGGGTCTGGCGCTCTTAAAATCGGAGAAGCAGGTGAGTTCGACTATTCGGGCTCACAGGCTATAAAGGCATTCAAAGAAGAAGGAATAAAGACGGTGTTGGTGAACCCCAATATCGCCACGGTCCAGACCTCGGACTTTCTGGCTGACGAGGTATATTTTCTGCCGGTAACACCGTATTTTGTGGAAAAGGTTATAAAAAAAGAAAAGCCCGACGCAATCACCATTTCATTCGGAGGTCAGACGGCATTGAACTGCGGAATGGAACTTTATAAAAAAGGAGTTCTGAAGAAAAATCATGTACGGATACTCGGTACTCCGATAGAATCCGTCATTACGAGTGAAGACCGGCAGTTATTCGCCGATCATCTCAAGAAAATCAATATACCGACGCCTATAAGTCATGCGGCTACATCATATACAGAGGCTTTACATATTGCCAAGAAGATCAAGTTTCCGGTAATGGTCAGAGTCGGTTATGCGTTGGGAGGGCAAAAATCAGGAGTAGCCGGAAATGAAGGTGAATTGGAAAAAATAGTCAATGACGCATTATCGTTTTCTTCTCAGATACTGGTCGAAAAATATCTTCATCATTTCAAGGAAATAGAATATGAAATCGTCAGGGACGGTGAGGATAATTGCGTGGCGATATGCAATATGGAAAATATGGATCCGTTGGGAATTCATACGGGAGAATCTATTGTGGTGGCACCCAGCCAGACGCTGACTAACTACGAATATCACTCATTGCGCAAAGTTGCCATTGATATCGTTAGAAGCTTTAATATTGTTGGTGAATGTAATGTCCAGTTTGCACTGAATCCGCGACCAGATATTGAATCAATTGAGAAAGCTCGATACCGTTTTTCTCGACCGCCTCACCCTAAAGGGACCCAGGCGATTGTCTCGAAAAAGATATCTTCGTTTTCTCACAATAGCTGCGATTTCTATGTCATCGAGTTGAACGCACGGCTTTCCCGATCATCCGCATTGGCTTCCAAGGCCACTGGTTATCCTCTAGCGTATGTTGCGGCAAAATTGGCTTTGGGAAAGAATCTCATGCAGATAAAAAACCAGGTGACACAGGTAACACAATCCTTTTTTGAACCCGCTCTTGATTATCTGGTTGTCAAAGTGCCGCGATGGGATCTTGAGAAATTTACCGCGGTTGAAGAACGGATCGGCAGCAGTATGAAATCAGTTGGCGAGGTCATGGCGATTGGGAGAAGTTTCGAAGAGGCAATCCAAAAAGCAATACGTATGCTTGATATCGGCGTACAGGGAATAACGGATACTCACCTGATGAACGGCGATGACGTGCAAAAGTATATAGAAATTCCTACGCCAAGAAGAATTTTTGCCTTGGTGGAAGGGATACGAAAAGGTTTGAGTATAGAAAAAATTTACGAAATAACCGGCATTGACCCATGGTATTTATACCGAATAAAAGAAATTGTTGCGGCAGAAGTTTCTTTAATAAAGAATAATGATTCGAGAGCGCAATTTTTATCACAGAGAACCTCTCCCTCGAAGAAACGGGACTCTCGAAGTGTAAAAATCGCTACTGCCTCATCAGATCAAAGATCTTCGCTTAAAAGGAATAAACTTTTATATTTAAAGCAACTGGGATTTTCCGACAAAAAGATCGGCGAGTTAATAGGTGATAGAGATCAGGGGTTAGGGGTTAGGAAATTAAGAAAAAAATGGGGAATAGCGCCTTGCGTATTTCAGATAGACACATTAGCCGGTGAGGTTCCGGCAAAAACGAATTATTTATACACCACATATCACGCAAGCCATCATGATGTCAAGCCATTGGGTAAAAAATCCGTTATCGTGTTGGGTTCCGGAACCTACAGGATCGGGTCATCGGTGGAGTTTGACTGGTCCAGCGTCAATGCGATTCTTTCACTGAAAAAACACGGAAAAAAATCGATAGTGATTAATTGCAATCCCGAAACAGTTTCGACCGACTATGATATTTCGGACAGGTTGTATTTCGAGGAGTTGAGCTTTGAGCGGGTGACGGATATCTACGAATATGAGAATCCTAAAGGAATCATTGTTTCCGTCGGAGGTCAGACGCCGAATAATTTAGTGCAGATGCTTGATAAAGCACATGTTTCAATTCTGGGTACCAACCCCGAGGATATAGACAGAGCTGAGGATAGAAGCAAATTCTCAAAGTTACTGGACGATCTGAAAATTCCGCAACCTTGGTGGAGTAAGTTTACCGACATGCAAGACGCAATCAAGTTCACAGATAAAATCGGTTTTCCCATATTGATAAGACCTTCATATGTTTTGTCCGGACAGGCAATGAGCGTCTGTTATAACAAAGAAGAGCTTGTCCGGTATATTGATAAGGCAACACTGGTCAGTAAGCAATACCCCATAACTATTTCCAAATTTTTTACCGAGGCAAAGGAAATAGAACTGGATGCCGTAGCTCAAAAAGGAAAAATAAAAGTATATGCGATATCAGAACATCTGGAACATGCGGGAGTCCATTCCGGTGACGCGTCGATCGTTTATCCGCCTCAGAAAATGTATATCCTGACGGAAAAGAAAGTGATCGATATTGCTGAAAAATTAGCTCAATCATTGCATATTAGCGGGCCGTTTAACATTCAGTATCTTGCCCGGGAAAACGACGTCTATGTAATCGAGATCAATGTTCGAGCATCCAGAACCCTGCCGTTTATATCAAAAGTCACTCATGTCAATTTCATCAAAGTATTTACAGATTCTTTGTTTAAGCCGGTACGAAAAATCGATTTGGAATACCCGGATTATGCTTTAGTCAAGGTGCCACAGTTTTCTTTCGCAAGATTGGAAGGGGCAGATCCGATTTTACGGGTTGAGATGTCGTCGACCGGAGAAGTGGCGTGTTTGGGGGATACGTTCGAGGAGGCATTTTTGAAAGCAATATATGCGACAGGGATTGAGATTAAAAACAAAGCTGCGCTGCTTTCGATCGGCGGCATCGTAAACAAGAAGAAGTTCCTTGGCGCAGCACAGCTTCTGAAAGCAATGGGTTTTACCGTCTATGCGACTAAAAAAACCTGCGGCTTCCTGAATGAAAATGGGGTAGATGCGGAATTCGTATATAAAGAGTATGAAAAAAAAGAGCCGACGGTTACTTGTCTTATCAGTTCGAAAAAAGTATCGCTGGTAATAAATATTAGCGAGGTTGAAGAAGGGGAGGGGAGAAGTTTTACCAAACAGCTAAGCGACGGGTACAAGATCAGAAGAGCGGCGATCGATAACAATATTGCTCTGTTTACCGACCTGAACAAAGCGAAGTTTTTTATTCTTGCCTTATACCATTACCGGATGGAAGACTTAAAAATTAAATCCTGGAGAGAATATGCCAGTAATTAAATTACCCGGACTAATAGACCCGCACGTGCATCTGCGTGATCCGGATCAGACGGAAAAGGAAGATTTTTTTACCGGTACGTATGCTGCGTTATGCGGGGGATTTACCACTATTCTTGATATGCCGAATAACAAGCTGCCGATTACTACATTAGCGAAACTCAATGAAAAAATTAACGCCGCAAAAGAAAAAATTCTTTGCGACGTAGGATTTTATTTCGGATCTTTAGGAAATAATCTTTCCGAGTTTATAAAAATTAAAAACAAAGTTTTCGGTCTTAAACTGTATCTGAACATTACCACAGGGAATTATTTGATCGGCGAAAAAGAGATGGAAAAAATCTACAATTCATGGACAGGGGAAACGCCGATTTTACTTCATGCTGAAGAAGGAGGAATGCTGGAAAAGGCATTGAACATCATCAAAAAAACCGGCAAAAGGACGCATGTGTGTCATGTGAGCAGTGCAGAGGAACTTGAGCTTGTTATAAGTGCAAAAAAAGGCGGATTGCCGGTAACATGCGGAGTAACGCCTCACCATTTGTTTCTAACGGAAGAAGATGCAAAATCATTAGGAAGCTTCGGTTTGGTAAAGCCTTTTTTGAAAAAGTCCAAAGACCGAGAGTTTTTGTGGAAACATTTAGACGCGGTCGATGTTATTGAGTCGGATCACGCGCCTCATACAATAGCTGAAAAACGATCGGATAAACCGCCTTTTGGGTTACCCGGGCTTGAAACAACTTTGCCGCTTTTGTTGACAGAAGTTAATAAAAAGAGGTTAACGCTGGAAGAAATAATAAAACTTTGCTATGCTAATCCCAAGAAAATTTTCAACATCCCGACCGATAATAATACATATATCGAAGTCGATATGAATAAAACGTATACGATAGATAACGGAGAATTGAAAACAAAATGCGGCTGGTCGCCTTTTGACGGATGGAAGGTAAAAGGGAGAGTAGGGAATGTGGTAATCAGAGGAAAGCAGGTAATAAACAATAATCACGAGTTATTAGTTAAGCCCGGATCCGGACAAATTTTATGCCCCCGAAACTAAAAAACACACAGCACTTTTCTTACCTCACCTTATTTAATCAGAGTTTGATGACCGGAGTATACGAGCATTTCAGAAAAAACGGATTGACCTATATTGATATTCCGGAAATAGTCGGCGTTACCGGAGCCCACGGACAGGTTGATAGTTTGTTCAGAATACAAAATCATTTTGATTTGCCTTTATTTTTTATCCAGACCGGTCAATTTTCGTTAGAGCAAGCTCTTCAGTATTTTTCCGGCGTATATACGATCATCAATTCTTCGCGAGATGCAGAATCGGAAGATAATAGGCATCTCAGACACTTCAGGCTTACAGAAGCAGCTTTTGATTGTACACTGGGAGGAATGACGGAGCATACCTATACGGATGATAATATGTTTAAACTATTATTACAACAAATTCGTCAATCAATCCAGGCGGTAATCCATGATGTTATTGCACATAACCAGGATACGCTTAACATACGTTATCGACAGAGTATCCGGGGACTCGAAGAAACGATTAACTGTGATTATGAAGAGATAGAGTATACAGACGCCGTAAAATTGCTTAATAACCATGGATTTGTGGATATTTCATTTGGCGATGATTTAAAGACCAAGCACGAACTGGCTATCATAAGGTTAATGAACAGTCAAAAAGAGTTGCCTATTTTCATTACGAAATATCCAAAGGAATTAAAATTCTTTAATAGGCGTATTTACCAAAAAGATCCGCGAGTCGTGTTATCAGCAGATCTTATTTTTCCCATGGTGGGAAAACTCGTAAGTGCGGCGGTAAAAGAACATGAATTTGGAACATTGAATAACCGTCTCATAAACTCAGATATGTATCGGATTCATAGACAACGAGGCGGGAGCTATGAAGATTTTATCTGGTATCTCAATCTGGTGAAAAGTAAAAAGGTATATCCTCACGCTGGATACGGAATAGGCAATGCTCGTATGCTGCAATATATCATCAACGCTCAAGATATCCGAACCGCTTCAGTGTTTACTATCCTTAATCAGGAAACAGGTGATTGGGACAGGGATAAATATGGGAAAGCAGCAATCGTTTCCGCAGAAAAAAAACACATTCTCCTGAGCTTATCACCTAAGGCAAAAAAAATTCTATTGCCGTACTTGAAGAAATTAACCGACAAGGAAAGTTTCATTTTGTACGCAACCGAAAAAACATACAAATTTCTTCTCAAAAACAACATCGAATCATCTTTGGTATACAAAATATCTGAAATCGGTAAAGAACCGAATATCGCAAATCTTTTAGCCCGTCGTGTATTCGATCTTATTATCAATACGCCGACAAGCAAAGGTACAAAGATAAAAGAGATTACTGATGGAAAACTCATCAGAAAAGGAGCGAAAGACCTGGGCATATCATTGGTTACAACAGCGGAAGAAGCTACCAATATCATTGCCAACCTTACCAAAAAGCCGTTCTACGACCCTGGGAAAACATATCAGTATAATTACGATTACGGCCCATTCGAAAGCGCTACAGACGTCAAGTCAACACCTCGAAAAGAGGAGCAGAAATACTCATTTCTTGGCCATAAGGTCTATTTGCCGTTTGGTATTCCGGCTGGTCCGCTCTTGAACAGCAATTACATCAAATATGCTTTCGAGAAAGGATTCGATGTCGTGGTATATAAAACCGTGCGCGCCGATTATTATCCGTGTCATCCGTTTCCGAATATTTTGTCATTGAAGATAGACGGGGATCTGACCCCTGTTAAAATGAAAGGGGAGTTGATTACGGATTTTGTCTACAAAGACCGGATGAGTATTACCAACTCGTTTGGCGTCCCTTCAAAGGAGCCTGCGGTTTGGCAAGAAGACGTGCGTCAAGCTCTTAAATACGAAAAAAAAGGCCAATTGATGATTTTGAGCTTTATGGGCACGGTGAAAAAGAATCAAACGCAACAAGAATTTATCGATG
This sequence comes from uncultured Gammaproteobacteria bacterium, assembly GCA_964521305.1. Taxonomy (GTDB): domain Bacteria; phylum Patescibacteriota; class Microgenomatia; order UBA1406; family GWC2-37-13; genus CAZBEJ01. The sequence continues at coordinate 11,114 of CAZFQZ010000012.1, read as the reverse complement.
ACTTTGTATTGGCAGCGAGGTTTTCCAAAGAAACAGGCGCAAAAGTATTGGAAGCGAATCTATCATGTCCGAATATCGGAAATGAAGGTCTTGTGTGCTATAATCTTGCAATCACACCGGAGATAGTCAAGGCAATCAGGAAAGCCATTGGAAATATACCTTTGATACTTAAGATCGGATATTTCCAGGATGAAAAATTATTGCAAAGGATTGCCGAGGTTGCTGCGGAATATGCGGATGGGATTGCTGCGATCAATACGCTTCAAACGTCTATTGTGGATAAATACAGCAATCAAGCCCTACCAGGAAAAATGAGATTGGCCAGCGGCGTCTGCGGGGCAGCAATAAAATGGGCAGGTATAGATATGGTTAAACGGTTAAAAAGAATTCGGGAAAAGAAAAACTTCCATTATGAAATAGTTGGCATAGGCGGAGTCATAGACGAAAACGATTTCCTCGATTACAAAAGAGCAGGAGCCGACTGCGTGATGAGCGCGACAGGCGCCATGTGGAATCCGGATTTGGCACAACGGGTCAGGAAATTACATAAATAATATGAGCAGCAAGTCGAAAATATACGGAAAACAAACAGAACAGGCTGTGGAGAACTTCCCGTTTCCCTATCACGAGGTTCATCTAGAGCTTGTTTATGGCATAATAATTGTTAAAAAAGCAGCTGCGATCGCAAACGAAAAATCCGGCAGATTATCCAGTCTGAAATCCAAAGCAATGCAGAGAGCCTGTGACGATATCTTAAAAGGAAAATACGACGATCAATTCGTCACCTGTGCATTGCAAGGGGGAGCTGGAACGTCGATCAACATGAATGTGAATGAGGTGATCGCGCATATATCGAAGACTCATGCAAACGATGACGTGAATATGAGCCAGTCGACCAATGATGTGAATCCGGCGGCATTGAAAATCGTCAGCATCCAACTCGCAAAAAAACTTCTTTCCAATTTGGATGCTTTGATTTTGACCTTCGAGAAAAGATCAAAGGAAAATAAATACGTACGGAAGCTTGGTCGTACGCATTGGCAGGACGCGGTGCCAACTACCATGGGTGAGGAAATGCAGTCCTATGCGGATGCGTTAAAAACAGATAAAAAAAGAATACAGGATATCATGCCGTATTTCTATAGTCTGGGGCTTGGCGGCACTGCTATTGGTAACAGTATCAATGCGTCAAAAAAATATATAAGGGAAATATATGAACAAATCCGCCAATTGACCAATTATCCAATCAAACCATCCGATAACTTTATGCCTCAAACAAGCAGCCAGTCTGACTTTTGCCATTTAAGCGCTGTTATTACAATTTTATGCCTTGATTTATCCAAAATCGCCGGAGACATACGGTTTATGGCGAGCGGGCCAAAAGGGGGAATCGGCGAGATAAAACTGCAGCCGTTGCAGCCGGGATCATCCATTATGCCGGGCAAAGTCAATCCGGTTATTCCCGAAGCAATCAACCAGTTATATTATCTCGTCAACGGCAAGAACGAAACCATTCATGAAGCAGCTCACGACTCCAATCTGGAACTGGGGAACATGTTCCCGATACTGGCAGATTCGTTGATCACCATGCTTAAATTAACCATAACAGGACTTGATCTTTTCAACAAAAAATGTATTGTGACCATGGAAGTTGACGAAAAGCGGTGCAAGGAACTTCTGGAAAAATCTACCGCTTACTCAACACTCCTGACCCCGGTTTTGGGATACGATACCGTAAGCGCTTTAGTAAAAGAAGCAATCAAAGAGGGTAAAACGATAAGGGAAAAAATTCTGGAAGAGAAATTAATGACGGAAGGAGAATTTGATAGAATTATAAGATCTTAACGAAACCGATGAATTTCCAACAAAAACTGGATAATATCATAAAAAAAAACAACTCATTGGTATGTGTCGGTCTTGATTCCAATATCGACAAGATACCTGTTCATATCCGAAACGGAGAACATCCCCAGTCGACATTCAATAAAGCAATAATCGATCAAACTGCCGACTTCGTGTGCGCGTATAAACCCAACACCGCATTTTATGAACAGCGGGGTAAAGGGGGAATAGAAGCATTGAAAATGACCTGTGATTACATAAACAATAACTATCCGGAAATTCCGATCATCATTGACGCCAAGCGTGCAGACATAGGAAATACGAATGAAGGTTATGTTACATTTGTTTTTGATTATCTTGGAGCTGATGCGATAACCCTTCACCCGTATTTGGGAAAAGAGGCATTGATGCCGTTTCTTGATCAGAAAGACAAAGGCTGCATTATCCTTTGCCGGACATCCAATACAGGCGCAGGCGAGTTCCAGGATTTGGAAACAGGTGGAAAAAAACTATATCAGATAGTCGCCGAGAAAGTGGTAAAAGAATGGAATTTTAACGATAATTGTTTATTGGTAGTAGGTGCTACGTATCCGGAAGAACTAGCTGAAATAAGGAAGATCGCAAAAAACATGACTTTTTTGGTTCCGGGAATTGGCGTCCAGGGAGGGGATGTCGAAAAAACAGTGAATGCGGGATTGAACTCGAAGAAAGCCGGTATGATCATCAACTTGTCGCGTGGTATCATCTTTGCGTCAGCCGAAAAAAATTTTGCCAAGCGGGCAGGGGAGGAAGCGAAAAAATTGCGGGATGAAATAAATCAATATAAGGGTTGAGCATCATACATTATTTATAAAAAACGATGAAAAGAGATATTGTCGATATTTTAAAAAGCGTTGGAGCTGTTATAGCCGACACTCATGTGGTTCTTACTTCGGGCAGACATTCGAATGCTTACGTTAATAAGGATGCTCTGTATCCTCATACCGAAGCATCATCCCAGGTTGGCAAGATGTTCGCGGAAAAGTATAAAAATATGGATATCGATGCTGTTGCGGCTCCCGCGCTCGGCGGGATTATTCTTTCTCAATGGACCGCTTATCATCTGTCAAAACTCAAAGGCAAAGAGGTTCTGGGGGTATACACCGAAAAAACACCGGAAAAAAACCAGATCTTTACGAGAGGGTATGACAAACTGGTTGCGGGAAAAAAAGTATTAGTTATTGAGGATTTAACTACTACAGGAGGATCGGTACGGAAGGTGGTAGACAGCGTAAAAGCAGTAGGAGGAAAAGTAGTTGCTGTTTGTGTTATGGTTAACCGTGATCCAAAATTGGTGACATCTGAAGCGGTCGGCGGACCTTTTTCAGCTCTTGGTATGTTTGTCATCGATTCTTACGAAGAAAAAGATTGCCCTTTGTGTAAAAAAAATATTTCGATCAATACGCAGGTCGGTCACGGAAAAAAGTATATGGAAGCAAAAAAACAAAGAGGATAATGACAGTATTATTTGCTATAATAGTCCGATAATAATCTTTATCCTATGCCCGATAACAAATACGTTCGAGTACAAGTTCAAAGACGGGGAGAAGACGGGGACGGGCCTAAAAAAATCGGTCCTCACGTTGTATTGGGTCTTGCGTCACTCGTATTAGCAGGAGCAATGTGCAGCAGGTTTATCTTACTCGGTGAGGCAACGAATCTTTATAATATAGACGTTTTATATGCATTAGGGATATTGGCGATGGGAGCATATTTTTTCCGACATCACTTACAACCTCCAAAACATTGAGTGTATAAAAAATTAGGATTAGTCTTAATCTATTGACTTATTGGGCATAAATTATTATCATATATCATGATTGGAACGGTAAAAGTACTGGAAAAGAAATTTCCGGACAAGGGCGAAGTTCTTGTTTTTACCGTTTTCGAGGATGATTTTTCTTCGGATCAACACTTCAAGAAACTGGATGGACTGACACGAGGCGCTTTACTATCCAAAGCAAAACTCCATGAATTTAAAGGAAAAGAAGATCAGGTCCTTGGTCTTGAGCTCAATGATTTTTACAAACACATAATAGTCATCGGCATGGGAAAGAAATCCCAATTCACTTTGGCAAAATGGAGAAATTCGCTGGCAGACGTATTCAAAAAAGTAAAAGCAATGAAACATACGAGCATTACCTTGTTTTATTTTCCCGGACTTGGCAGCGATTATTTCGAAATCGGTAAACAAATGACCGTTGCGTTTTATTTATCCAATTACCGGTACGATGTATATAAAAACAAAGAAGAACAAAAAAAAGATACAAAGTTGCTGCAATTGGAATGCGGAGTAGAGGATGAAAAGATTTTGGGTAAACTCAATGAAGGAGTCGAACATGGAAAACAACTATCAGAAGGAGTTTATCTTACCCGTGATCTGGTAAATCAACCCGCGTCTCACCAGCATCCTGATTCATTAGTCGAAGAAGCGAAGAAAATTGAAAAAGAATCAAAAGGCCGTATTGATGTTAAAGTGTTGGATGAGCAGGAATGCAGGAAACTCGGTATGGGAGCGTTTCTGAGCGTAGCACAGGGAAGCGACAGATCGCCGAAATTCATTATTCTGCATTACCAGGGGGCGGCAACGCAATTTTTATCACAGAGAACCTCTCCCTCGAAGAAACGGGACTCTCGAAGTGAAAAAATTGCGTATATCTCGCCACATAACAGCAGAAAAATCTGTCTCGTCGGCAAAACCATTATATTTGATTCCGGAGGGCTTTCCTTGAAACCGCCGTCATCCATGGAGACCATGAAAATGGATATGGCAGGAGGCGCCACGGTGCTTGGCATATTTAAGGTTTTAGCCAATTCTGACGACCGAAATTACACCTACGAGGTGTATGGGGTTCTTCCTGCATGCGAAAACATGGTATCGGGCAAGGCAACCAGGCCGGGCGATATTGTAACTGCGTTGAACGGAAAAACAATTGAAGTCCTGAACACCGATGCCGAAGGGAGGCTAACCCTGGCTGACGGATTATCCTACGCGGAAAAATACATAAAGCCGGACGTTATGCTTGACCTTGCGACACTGACCGGCGCCTGTATGGTGGCTTTGGGTACCGATGTCGCCGGCATGTTTGGCGGAAGCGAAAAACTTTTGAAAACTTTTGAGTCCATAGCGGAAAAAGAAGGAGAATATCTGTCTTCCTTGCCGCTTCATACGCCGTATATGAAGCTTATGAAAAGCGACATCGCGGATATCAGAAATATCAGTACCACCCGGTGGGGAGGGGCAATAACCGCGGCATTATTCCTTACGGAATTCGTCAAAAAAGACCACTGGGTACATTTCGATATTGCCGGTACAGCTTTTAATGAAAGTTCTCCACATGATATTATCCCGAAAGGTGGAACGGGGTGGGGTATAATGATGTTAGTTGAATTTCTACGAGAAAGCACATCATAATAACCTAATTGACATTCTTGCATATTATTAATATAATCTACAGTTAAATCATCTATACTTGTAATAAGAACTATGAGGGATTTAAAGCAAGCTAATCAGCTTATTGCAGATATTGCCAAGAAGTATAAAGAGATAACTCCTCTTGCTACTAAAGATATACCGATTTTCAAAAAATTTTTTGTAAATGAACCACATACCTATGGAAATTCATGGACCTATATTACTCAAGGAAAGTATGGTATCGGTCCAAATGGGATAGGTTACAAATATTATGACGGTAAAAATCTCTCTTCTTTTAGCGTCTATCCGCACATGGAGATACCAAATACTATTTGTGTATATTGGACGAGACCAATGGGCCCGACCATTCTCGATATAATAGAAAAAATATCAAAAAATTTACTGAAAGAATTTGGTACACCTACTTATATAAAAAAAATATTCCAGGATCAACACAATTATCTAATACAGAAAGGTTTTAAAGAAACCACAGAGTTTCCTTGGCATTTCGAGAGTCCTTCAGAAGATGATACGTTTCCTGAAGTGATAGTCGATGCAAAAGCTACAATTAATAATATTTTGAGGCGGGAAACAGTTCGAAATGCATTAAAACGATATAGGAGTTTAAAATCAGTTGTATCAATAAAAAAAATTACCAATGAAAAACAAAGACAACTCGCCTGGCAAATCGCTCAGAATTTTTTTAAACAGAATCTAAAAACACTTGAATCAAATATTTCCACATGCAACGACTTCTACAATCCTATTTTTGCATCAAGATATTCAGAGAATGAACTCTTTTTGATTATGCAAAACTTAACTCCTAGGGGAATATTTGATTTAGAGAAGCTTGATAATAACTATTATGCGATATACATGTCTCTCATGTTAAGAGAAAGATTGAGGAATCTTAATGAGTTTTCAATTATCTATCGATGTAATAAGCTGTTAGAAAATGGAGGATTATATTTAAATATGGGCGGCTCTGAAACAGAAGGGTTAAATGCTTTTAAAAATAAATTTCATATATTAAATGCGAACAAAATGTATTGGGTAGCATATTGTTAGTAGTTCTTGTCCGAAAGGACTCTCCAAACGATACTGTGAATAGCTTTGAATCCTGCTGCCATTGTATGAGAATTGCTGATAATGGCATAGGGTTTGTCTTGATTTAAATATATTAGTGCAACTTTATTATCAAAAACCATAAAATCAAAATCAGAAAACTCTATATTAGGGGGAAAAAAACAAAAATGATGCCTCTTATCGCTTTTTATCGCAATTTTTTTGGATTCTTTAGAAACCTCAAAAATATCCCAAAATTCTCTTTCAGGATCACTCTCTAAAGATTTTTGGAATAGCGAAGGATTTTCTGGAAAAACAGACAGTATCTTGTTAAAATTAACAAATGCATAGATTTTTTTAGCGCCAAGGATTTTTTTATATACTGAACGAACAGAATTTACTCCTTCATAATACTTAACTTGAATATCTTCACCATCCTTTACATGTGAAAGATTAGAAATAGTTTGTAATAATGGCAAAAAATCATTTCTAAGTCTTTGGACGTCGCGTTCTTTTTTTTCAATCAGATATTCGAGTCTTTCTGGTGGCTCAGCGGTGATTTGCCTTCTTGAACCCAATACTGTTTGAGCAACCAATCCTTTTTCGATTAGATTTTTGATATTGAAATGAACAGTAATTCGCTTGATACCCGTGTGTTCAGATAAATCCATTACAGTAGTTGGTCCTGTTTCAAGCAAACCTTGATACAGAAGGGCTTCTAGTTCCGTAAGACCTAATTCTTGCAGGTAATCGGTAATTTTTTTCATAGAGCATTCATATTATAGCATAATTTTTGTTGTTGACAGACAACTGTTAATAGTTTATAACAAAATATGCTCTCAATATTATTAAAGTAGAATGGCCTTTTTTGATTTTGCCTGAAAACTGTTTTTGTTAATTAACATGTTGTTTAATATAAACAACGATCTACTTGACAAATGAACAATAGAGTAGTTTAATAGGGATAGCGTAATGTTTATCCAGGATATTCTGAACACCAGTAGGATTATCACTGTAGAGCCGCATGAGAATCTATCACGGGCATTGTCGAAGCTTTCCACTTCTCATGACGCGGCATTCCTTTTTGACGATGAAAAAAAACTCCTCGGTATAATTAATCCGTATTATTGCCTTATCAAGTCCTCATATCCGAGCAATGCAAAAGTTGAACACTGCGTGTATCATGCGCCCCGCGTGCACATCGATTACCCTCCTGCTAAGATTGCCGACTTATTTATCCAATCCAAGGTGCATTATCTGCCCGTGTTTGACCAAAGCGACACATTTATTGGCATCATTTCAGCCCGCGACCTGTTACGTGAGATTCAGTCGATGCCTATTTTTCACGCGCCGATTGTCGAAGCATTAAAGATAAAGAAAAACCCGCCGGCGACCATTGACGAGAACGATTCGATCGCCACTGCCATCAACATGTTCAAGCTTACCAAATTCTCCAAGCTCATTGTCACCAACGGCCATAATCGGCTGAAAGGACTCTTAAGCTATTACGATCTTATTTCCTATCTCGTTACCCCGAAAATCTCGCAGGGAAGAGGAGAGCATCACGAGGGTGCCAAGGTACTGTTTCATCACCAGAAAGTCAAGGATTTCGCCAAATCCTATGTCTTGACGTTGACATCCGATCATACGCTCAAGGAAGTCATCCAGCTTATCCTCGAAAAGAAAATCGGCAGTGTGGTGATTGTGAACAACAAACGTGTTCCTGTAGGTATCATTACCACCAAGGATCTCCTGCGCTTTTTCATGCAAAAAGGCCAGGGAAAGCAGATTGAGGTTGTCAGCAAAAACCTTTCCAAACGAAACCGCCAAGTATTCGGCGGTTTTTTTTCGCATTTTTCAAAAATAGTCACAAAAACGCCCAACGTTGAAAAAGCAAAAGTATTCATAAAGGAAGAAAAACAAGGGAATTTATTCGAAATCGTCCTCTCGCTGTTCCCGAAAAAAGGCAAGCCCGAAGTGATACGGAGAGAAGAACGGAATATCTTCAATATCCTGTTGCCGTTGCAGAACGCCTTAAAAAGAATATCGAACAAATAGATTTATTCCTCGGCCATGGCTTTGAGCTTTCCCGTTACTTCTTTCAGATTCCCGAATTTGTACCCATAGTTGATTCTTTTGTCGAAGATATTGGAAATCCAGAATATTTTCGTGTCTTTGAGGTCTCCGTTGAGCTTTTTTATTACGCCCCAGTTGTCCTCGACGAATACGTCCAGTCCCAACTTCAAAATCATGTGTTTTTTGAAGCTGTTCGGTTGCATGTTGGTCTTGTTATAGAAGCAACCGGCGAAGTATTTTTTGGCGTGGATTTTTTTTATCCACATGTCAAATTCATCTTTCAGGAAGCTGTAACGGGATGTAATGATATATGCCTGCATTTTATTTTGCGTCAACAGACGCTTGATTTCCTTCAAGCCCGGTGCCGGTGTAAAACTGGTCAGATGAAGAAGTCTCCATAAATGCTGTTCGAGCTGAGAATCTGGAAAATAAAAGGAGTCGCTTTTTTTCTTGCCAAAAAGGATTGGTTTTATGGAAGCGACAATCGGTCTGAAGATACGGATAGGGTTATATAAGATAACCCCGTCCAGGTCAAACCCAACTTTAAGAATTTTGTTTGGCATAATTATTCTCAATGTGCCTGATTTTCCACTGATAATACCAAGCTAATATGATATCATAAAATCCTATGAAAATATTGGTAACAGGTGGCGCCGGTTTCTTCGGACTGCATTGCGCGCTTTTTTTCTCCAGGAAAAAACATACCGTAGTTTTAACGGATATAGCCGACTTCGATAAAAAAGAATACCCCGACGGTTGTACGTTTATACGCGCGGATGTCCGCAATTCCAGGGCTATGCTCGCTGCCGCGAAGCACGTAGATGTCATAGTGCACGCAGCTGCCGCGTTGCCCCTTTGCGATGCGAAAACGATCCGCGAAACGAATGTAGTCGGAACCAAAAACATTTTGGAGGCCGCTCAACGGAACCATGTCGGACAAGTGGTCTATATTTCATCAACGGCAGTGTACGGAGTGCCGAAAAAACACCCCATATACGAAACCGATCCGTTGGTTGGTGTTGGACCGTACGGCCAGAGCAAAATCGATTCGGAAAAGTTGTGTGAAGAATACAGGAATAAAGGTTTGACGGTCACGGTCATCAGGCCGAAGACATTCGTCGGCACCCACCGGTTGGGAGTGTTCGAAATCCTGTTCGACTGGATAAACGACGGTAAGAAAATTCCGGTGCTGGGATCGGGGAACAACCGGTACCAACTTCTTGATGTAGAGGATTTGACCGACGCGATCAATAGATTGATAACCATGAAAGATGGAAAAAAAGCCAATAATACCTTCAATATAGGCAGTTTAAACTACAAAACGGTTAAAAAGGATCTGCAGGAACTTTTCGATTATGCAAAATCAGGATCAAAAATCCAACCTACACGAGCCTGGCCGGTAAAAAAGTTGCTGTGGTTGTTTGAGTGGTTGAAACTGTCACCGCTGTATCGATGGGTATACGATACTGCGGACCGGGATTCATTTGTATCGATAGATCGTTTGACTAAAACACTCAAATGGAAACCGAGATATTCGAATGCAGAAGCATTGATAAGATCATATCGATGGTATAAAAAGCACTACAAAGAGGTAAAATCCAGGCCTGCAGGCGTTACGCATACGGTCGGATGGAAGCAGGGAATACTCGGTTTCTTCAAGAGGTTTATGTAGGATAACGAGCTGTTTAGCAAGTAGCTTTTTAGATAATTATCCTAACACGTTACGGCCTAATAAGCTGCTTTCTTAAAAATCATTACCTTCGGGTGGTCGTAGACAGTAAAACTTTCTTCGGCGCCTTGGTCATCGATCTGCAACTTCCACGGGCCGAGTTGAAGAAACGGATAGACACTGAATTGTTTCACCAGATTAAAACCGTATTTTCCCCGGAATAACAGATCATAATACGTGCTTGCGATGGGAAAACAAACGCGGTATTTTGAACAGTTTCTCAACTTTTGGATCGGCGCATACATCCTGTTGGATGCGATTACCAGATAATCAGAATTGTTGAGTTGGTTGTTGATCGTCTGCCATTTGCGCTCATCATCGGGAGTTTCGTACATGTGGAGAACGTTAAACGTATAGTTATTTGGATTGAAGATCGGGAGATAGTCGTCCCAATATTCAACAGCTATGGTTGACCCCGGAGGAATGTTGTTATTCATCCAGTTGCTTGCGCTGATGCGGGTATGTTTTTCGGTATATATGTTCAAAAACATCGCGAGCCATACGCAGGATAAGATAAGAAACGACCAGAAAAGTACGCGGCCATACGTGGATTTGAGCTGATGAAGCCAATAGAGACTATAGCCTGCAGTCACGGCAAAAAACGGATAGACGGGCAGCATGTATCGCATGAATTTCACTGCGGTTGCGCCGACGATTATGACGTATATCGTGTAGAAACAGAACAAAAGCACTATTTCCTTATGTTTGAACCCATTTTTCGCGATCAGAATGATACCGGTCATGCTCAGCAGGGAAAGGAAAGGTCCCAGGCCCCATAATGCAATATTTTTGATGTAGTGCCAATAGGGGAGCGTTGCGACGAATTGCAGCGTATAGGGAAAAAAATACGGATCTCTACCCATCATAAGTTGTTGATGTATGTCTTGGGAAAACTTAGGGAAATCGAGGAACTGATATGGCATGAAGATAAAGTTAAAAATGAAAAAA
>CAZFQZ010000011.1:0-34109 GCA_964521305.1 uncultured Gammaproteobacteria bacterium | reverse complement strand
CAAAAAATCCCGCCTTCCGGCGGGTTGGTTTCTAAAAGTATTTTTAGCTTTTATAAGGTTTTTTCTTCAAAAACCCCAACGCCGCCTTTGGCGGTAAAGTAAAAATACCAAAAATTGAGTGACGTCGTCATACATAATATGATATCACAATTATCAGGAAATACAAGAACGAATAAATTGTGCAACGTTACGTTCCGCCTCATTTTTCTTTGATTTGACAATAATATCGATCAGTACACTGCCGATGATCGCTATATCTGCGCGATTTTGCAAAGCATTAATATGCTGCCTCGACGAGATACCAAATCCGACTGCAATCGGAAGATCGGTATATCGTCTTATTTTGTTCAGATGGTCGACCAGGTGTTGGTCTAGATGTTTTTTTGCGCCGGTGATGCCTTGGTGAGCGGTAAAATATACGAAACCGTTTGCCACAGCCATGTTCCTTCGCAATCGGTTATCGTCCGATGCTGATGACATGACCCTGATGTTATGGAGCCCGTGGTTCCGACACGATGCAAAAAAGTGTTCATTCCGCTCTTCGTCTATGGGCATATCAGGCACGATCAATCCGTCTGCTCCGGCTTCTTTCGCATCCTTGCAGAACCGGTCGGTACCGTATTTGAACACGGTATTGTAATATGCCATGAACAAGAGTGGATTTGGCAGGGAAACAGACAAGGATTTCATAATTGAAAAAGCATTTTTGACTTTCGTTCCTCCTTCCAAGGATTGTTCGCATGCGTGCATGATGGTCGGTCCGTCTGCCACCGGATCGGAAAATGGAATCTGTAGTTCGACGATATCGCTTCCTGCCTGTTCCATTGCTTTGACGACGCTTACGGTTTTTTCAAGGGTCGGATAGCCGATGACTACGTGAGTCATGAGGCCGATTCGACCCCTCCTTCTTATCTCCGCCAGTTTTTGTTCGAGTTTTGTCATATGCCTTCTTTAATTTGTTTTTCCATGAACTCATAAAATTTTTTGTCTTTATATGCTTTGGTCAAAATAAAGATGTCCTTGTCTCCCCTACCAGACAAATTGACGACAATGATTTCATTCTTTGGCAGTTTCGGAGCAAGTTTTATCGCATATGCTGCAGCATGGGCCGATTCTAAGGCAGGGATAATACCCTCTATTTTGGCCAGAGTTTGGACAGTCGTCAGGACTTCTTTGTCGGATGCGCTTACGAACTTGATGCGTTTTGCATCATGGAGGTAACTGAGTTGAGGGCCAATGCCGGGATAGTCAAGTCCAGCGGAAATGCTGTGAGTTTTCTGCAATTGACCGTCGTCATCCTGGAGGAAATATGATTTGTATCCTTCGATTACGCCGGTTGAACCGCCTGGGAAACGGACTGCGTGATCGCCAATTTTTTTTCCTTTACCACCGGCCTCAACGCCTATGAGTGTTACTGACGATGTAGATAAAAATTCGTCGAACGCTCCCATGGCATTGCTGCCTCCACCGACACATGCAATGACATAATCCGGTAATCGATGTTCCTGTTCCTTGAGTTGTTTCTTGATTTCCTTACCCACGATCGACTGGAAATCACGGTTCATGGTCGGATACGGATGAGGACCAACAACCGATCCCAGGACATAATGAGTCGTAGCAACGTTTTCGATCCAGTCTTTCATCGCTGCGTTAACCGCGTCTTTCAATGTTTTGCTACCGAATGTTACCGGAATCACTTTTGCTCCAAGTTGCTCCATGAGAAACACGTTTGGTCTTTGTCTGGCAATATCAATTTCTCCCATGTATACGGTACAGGAAAAGCCGAATTTCGCCGCGACAGTTGCAGTGGCCAGTCCATGCTGGCCCGCACCGGTTTCCGCAATAAGCCGAGTTTTACCCAACCGTTTCGCAATAAGCGCCTGGCCGATGCAATGAGTGATTTTATGAGCGCCGGTATGGTTGAGTCCTTCGTTCTTGAAATAAATTTTAGCACCTCCGAATTTCTCGGTGAGATTTGCGGCAAAAGTCAACGGAGTAGGTCTGCCGCTAAAAGTTTTTAAAAGATATTGGAATTCATTCCTGAATGCTTTGTCTTTCTTTGCCTTCTCATATTCTTTTTCCAGTTCGATCAACGCGGGCATGAGCATTTCCGACACGTATCTTCCTCCGTATTTACCGAAATGTCCTTTTTTAAACTGAATGGGCAGAAGGTTCATAGAATTACCCCTTTCGCTTTATTGATAAAATTGATAATTTTTTCGTTATCTTCCTTTCCGTTTGTTTCCACACCGCCGGTAACATCTATCGCATACGGTCTTACGTTTTGTATTATTGATGCAACATTATCACCATTTAAACCACCGGCAAAAAAAATGGGAAATCGTTCGCTGACTTTTCGCGCAAGTTTGTTGTCGATGATGTTACCAGTGCCTTGTCGTTCCCTATCGAGGAGAAAGTAATCAACGTCATAAGGTTTCATGATTGTGACTAAACTTTCCAAGGAACTATCTGATGGCACCATAACCGCTTTTATGATTCTAGATTTTATTTTGTAAATATATGCCATATCTTCATTTCCATGCAGTTGGACGAAATTCAATTTCAGATCCGAAGCGATCTCATTTACTTTTTCAAAATTCATATTTTGGAATATGCCGACTATCTGAATTTTTCCGGGAATCTTTTCGATTATGGATTTTGCTTCAATTACATTTATATAATGTCCTGATGTCTTGACGAAATTAAAACCAATATAATCCGCTCCTGCTTCGATGGCCGCGATCGCACTATCCGGTCTCCGGATTCCGCAAATTTTTATTCTTGTTTTCATTGCAATAATTCCTTAATTTTTAATCCTGGTTTCTTGCTCGACATGATTGCCGTTCCCACCAAGATCACATCTGCCCCGGCATTTTTGACTATTCGTACGTCGGCGATTTTTGAGATGCCCGATTCGGCAATGCGTATGTTATTCCTTGGAATAAGCGGTAGTAATCGGTCCGCGGTTTTAGGATCAACAGTCATCGTCCGTAGATCCCGGCTATTGACGCCTATGATATTTGCATGGCAGTCCAGTGCAGTCTTGAGTTCGGATTCATCGTGGACTTCGGTCAGGACATCCAGTCCGATCGAATGTGAAACTTCGATCAGTTCCCGAATAAGCGATTTTTCGAGTGCCATTACAATCAGCAATAGTGCGCTTGCGCCGTTGAGTTTCGATTCGTAAATTTGATAAGGATCGAAAATGAAATCTTTTCTCAGAATAGGCAATGAAACCTCTTCGGCAATTATTCCTAAATCTGCCAATGAGCCGCCAAATAGATGAGATTGCGTAAGAACGGAGATTGAGTCCACGCCATTTTCCGCGTAAAGTTTTGCCTGGTTTCTTACGTCGGTGCCAGAATTGATTATGCCCATTGAGGGAGAACTTTTTTTTATTTCAGCAATAAGACCTAGTTTCCCGAAAGATTTTTTTCTGCTCAAGCTCCCATATAAATTATTTCCACTTAATTTTTTTCCTTCCGCTAATTTCCGTATGCCGGAAAGCGACAATTTTTTCTTTGAGGATTGCAACGATTCATAATTCCGATAAAAAAACTCGTCAAGAATGGTATTGGTTCTTATGGTTCCGTTAATCGTTGGATTGTTCGATGACATGGTACAATACCTCCTTTCCTTTTCCGGTATCGATTGATTTTTCTGCCATTTCGATTCCCTGTTCTATTGTTTTTGTTTTGCCTGCAATATAGAGGGCAGCTCCTGCATTTAATATCACAATATTTCGCTTCGATCCTTTTTTACCGTCAAGAATATCTTGCAAAATTTGAGCGTTTGTTCTTGCATCTCCGCCAACAAGCTCATTCCTATCTGCCTTTTTTATACCGAACATTTCCGGGTTGATGATTTTGTGTTTGATAGATCTGCCTTTTATCTCATATATATGCGTCGGTGCGGAAATGCTGATTTCATCCATATTATCTTCGCTTGATACGATCATAAGATGTTTGTAGTTCAGCTTGATGGCCAATCGGGAAAGTTTTTTTGCAATATTGGCATTTGGTACGCCAAGCAGTTGGTTGACCGAACCTGCCGGATTGGTGAACGGGCCTAGGAGATTGAAAATAGTTCTGGTTTTTAACTCTTTCCTTACCACTCCGACAGATTTCATCGAAGAATGATATAACGGCGCGAATAAAAATGCGAAGCCGGTTTGCTTAAGCAATTTCTGGGATTTTTCAGGAGGAAGGTCTATTTTTATTCCCAATGCTTCAAGCACGTCCGCGCTTCCGCATTTGCTGCTTGCGGCACGATTTCCATGTTTTGCAATTTTCACACCTGCTCCGGCAATGACAAAAGCAACAGCGGTTGATATATTGAACGCATTGGCGTTGTCGCCGCCGGTACCGCAAACGTCAACCGTTTCTCTGATATGGATCCGGGTCATGTGTTTTCTCATGGTTTTTACGAATCCGGCTATCTCGTCGGTAGTTTCCCCCTTCATTCTTAAGGCGATTAAAGCAGCCGCGATCCGTGTTTGAGGAACGTTTCCGTTCATGATTTCTTCAAGGAATGCTCCTGATTCCTTTTCCGTCAGGTTTTTGCGTTCGATTAGTTTGTTGAGAATATGGATTATGTCCATTGTTTTTTTCTTGAGCGGATTCTGCTACATTACGAATTAATAAAATTTTCTAATATCAACATGCCTGCTTCGGTCGCGAACGATTCAGGGTGAAACTGCATGCCTTCAATCGGGTATTTGGTATGCCGTAATCCCATGATTTCCCGAGTATCTCTTGCAACTGCGGTTATTTTCAGACAATCCGGGAGCGATTCCCTGTCTGCGATTAAAGAGTGATAACGCATTACTTCAATGTCCTGAGGCAGTCCCTTGAAAATTCCTTTTCCGTCATGCCGGATGATACTCGTTTTTCCGTGCATGGGTTTTTTTGCTCTGACGACGTTGCCGCCAAAACAGTAAGCCATACCCTGCATTCCCAGACAAACGCCAAGGATAGGCGTAGTTTTTCCGAGCCTGGTCAACACATCTGCACATACGCCGAAATACGCCGAGTCACTCGGATTTCCCGGACCCGGCGAGATGATGATTTTTTTGTATTTTTTTTCTTTGATTTTTCCGAGCGTGATCGCATCATTCCTTATGACGTCGACGCAAAAATCCACACGTTTTTTTTTAAGCATTTCACCGACACATTGGTAGAGATTGAACGTAAAGGAGTCGTAATTGTCGATAATCAGGATTTTCATATACTTAATGCCTTTCTCATCGGTTCTAATTTCCTCTGAATTTCGTCATATTCTTTTTCCGGTTCCGAATCGTACACGATGCCGCCGCTGGTCTGCGTATAGGCATAGGTATCGCTGACAAAAAGCGAACGGAGTGCAAGCGCGAACGTACAGTTGCCGTTAAAAGAGAAATGCCCAACGCCGCCGCCGTAGGGGCCTCGGGCCTCGGGCTCGTTCCGGTCGATTATTTTCATGGTTTCGACTTTCGGCGTTCCGCAAACCGTTCCCATGGGAAAATTGCTGGAAAGACCGGAAAACATGTCTTCACAGGTTTTCATGATACCGGCAACTTCGCTTGAGATATGCTGAACGTAGCTGAATTTTTTGATATTCATAAAATCCCTCACTTTTACGGTACCGAACTCTGCGATTTTTCCCATATCATTCCTGTGCAAATCGACCAGCATAGTGTGCTCGGCTTTTTCTTTGGGATCGTTGAGCAGCAACCGCGCAAGCCGCAGGTCTTCTTCGGTATTTTTTCCCCGCTTGATGGTGCCGGCCAAAGGCCTGGTGATCATTTCGCCGTCTCTCAGGGAGAACAACAGCTCGGGGCTCGCACCGATGATTTTTTTCCTGTCGAACTTGATATAGTACATGAATGGTGACGGATTGATGCTCCGGAGCCGTTCATAGACTTCCATGGTATTGCCGGAAATGCGGTATTCGCTCTTGAATCCAACTTCACATTGGAATGTATTACCGATTTTGATTTGTTCCAACACGCCATCTACCATATTGTGGTGCTCCTGTTTCGTAAGACCATCCCTGACGAAGGCAACGGTCAGCTCTTTCTGTCTCTTTTTTTTGGATGAGTGCATATACCGTAACTGTTCACTCCTGTCCAGGTCGTAGTAGAAATAAAACGTTTCATTAGTCAGCTTGTCATGGACAAGGCCGTCGGTATACACGCCGAACATGAATTGATCGAATTTTTCATGGATTTTCAGATTGACTGCGGGTTCGAAATAATTGGTTGCCTCATAACTCAGATATCCGATGAGCCCCCCGGCATAATTCCGGGAAATAATCTGGGGCGGCATGATTTCCCGCAGGCAAAAATACGGATTTGGGACATTATATATTTCCCTGTCGAAGAAGAAATCGTTTCCCCGTGCTCTAATGATGTGGATGGGGTCGAATCCCAGTATGGAATATCTCGAGAAATTGCCGTCCTCGCCAAGCGACTCTAGAATGAAACAGTTTTCCGAATGGCTTTCTATTTTTTTGAAAAGGTTGTAAAAATCAATGTCGTCTCCGAACTTGACGTATGCCGGTTTTTGGGAAATCCTGATTTTTGGTAAATTGATCATTATATTAATGTACCCTCCTTTCGGAGGGTTTATTTTGTAATTTATACAAATGCATTAACCCTCCATATGGAGGGTTTGCCATTCGGATGGATGTGACTCGATTATATATACTCGCATACTAGTATAATAGTATTATAGCAAAGGAAGCGCGTATGTCAAGGTGTATCTTCGTTCCGATATCCGGTCCGCAGGTAACTGCATTTGAGGCAATGATGATAGAAGGGGCAGACGGTCACCGTGCAACCGACCTTCCTGTTTTCCAGGATAAGAAGTACGCGTTCGACGTGCCGGAGCAATGAACCTTTCAGATAGATGAGGTCGTTTCTTCTGATCAATTGCCTCAGTACTTCAGCGGCTTCATGCACATCCTTAACCCATACGGCATTTCCTTCTTTCATGCCGGTTTTTAGGGAGATATCAACGGCTATTTTCTGCAAAGGGCCGATACCGATAAAAAAATCGGGTTTTAATTTTCCTATAACCTCACCTATTTTCCCGTGTTCGGCCTCGGGATGTTCGAGTTCTCCCATTTCGGCCAGAACAGCTATTTTCCTGCCCGTTGCATGCTGCAGTTCAGAAAGCGTTTCAAGTCCTGCTCTTGTGGAAGCCGGATTGGCACGAAGGGAGTCGTTGAGGATAATCGTTTTCATAGGTCCTGATTCTAAGCTCATGCGGCCCTGAAGAGGTTTGATGTATTTCATGAGTTCGGTAACTTTGTAGAGAGAAATGGTATAGTCGGTCAATTTGTTTATGGCGACCATCGTTGCATAAGCGGCCATTATGGTGTAAATGTGATGTTTGCCTATGAGGCCGGTGTGGACTACAAAATGATATTTCTGATCATTGTTGATCTTTACCGTACACGAAGTTCCCTTCAAGGAGATTGCTATGATTTTTGGATCGACATAGACATCACAGTGTTTCCTGTCAGTGCCGTACCAGATGACATGCGCTTTGGTGCGGGAAGCCATAAGACGGATATTCTCATCATCGTAGTTTAGGATAGAATAACCTTTTGACGGAAGAGCTTCGATCAGTTTCCGTTTTTCCCTGATTACGTTATCGAGAGAGCCGAGATGCCCCTTATCAGTGTGCACAGGTGCTATACCCGTTATGATCCCGATTATTGGTTTTACTATCTCCAAATATGAATCCATTTCCCGGGGATGATCGACACCAAGTTCGAATATGGCGTATTGTGTCGTAGGCAAAACCTTTAGCGCGGTGATGGGTACATTATAGACGGTGTCCAGATTGAGATCGGTCGCAACCGTCGAACCGAATGCCGACAGTATTTCAGATAAAACATTTCTTGTATTTGTTTTTCCATGACTGCCAGTCAGGGCTATCTGAAGCGCAGATTGGGAAGCGAGCCATTTCTGAGCCAACGCTTGCCTGGTTGAATGGAAAAATTGTTTCAGTGGAGAGGGATGATACATAAGGATATCAAATAATAAATTATTTTATTTTCTTTACCAAATATCCATCTTTAGTGTCGACTGTACCAAAGCCTTTAGATTCGATCTGGACTCGAATTGCATCAGCTTTATTAAAATCCCCTGTTTTTCTCGCTTTTAATCTTTCTTCTTCAAGCTCAATGATTTGATCAGGAATTCTTTCTTCGGTTGTTTCGCTCAATTTCAGACCCAGAACTTGGTCAAACTGGAATAACAGGTCCAATTTATCCGGAGAAGGAATAGTGGATTTGAGCATTTCCCATACGACTGCCATAGCCTGCGGTGTCTGCAGATCATTCGCTATCGCTTCGGAAAATCGGTTGCGGTATTGATCAAGCTGTCTTAATTTTTCTTCGGACAGGATGGTCCGATCCCTCTGTTTCCTTAGCAGTTCAGCATACTTCTTCAATTTTTTGTAAGCTTCCTGAGCTCCCCGTACAGAAACCCACGTGAAGTTCAGCGTTTGTCGGTAATGGGATTGGAGAAACAGCAACCGCAAGCTCAATGGTTCTATCCGGTGTTCCTGCAGATCATCTATCGTAAAGAAGTTATTCAGGGATTTGCTCATTTTCCGGTTGTCCACCGTAATGAAGTTATTGTGGAACCAGTATTTCACGAATTGTTTGGCCGTCGCTCCTTCGGATTGCGCAATCTCGTTTTCGTGATGGACAGGGATATGATCGATGCCGCCGGC
The DNA here is from genome assembly GCA_964521305.1 of uncultured Gammaproteobacteria bacterium. Taxonomy (GTDB): domain Bacteria; phylum Patescibacteriota; class Microgenomatia; order UBA1406; family GWC2-37-13; genus CAZBEJ01. Next base: position 25,383 of record CAZFQZ010000011.1, on the reverse strand, counting down.
ATGGATATCGATGGTATCTCCCAGATATTCCATGCTCATTGCCGAGCATTCGATGTGCCAGCCGGGAAATCCGTCTCCCCACGGCGAATCCCAGTGCATGATATGATTGCTGAACCGTGCGACCCGTTTAAGCCACAGCGCAAAATCGGCAGGATGTTTTTTTTCAGGATCGACGTAGACCTCTTCCCTCGCTTTCTGGATTTTGTCTTCTTTTTTCTGGCCGGAAAGTTTGCCGTAACCATCGAATTTCGACGTATCGAAATATAATCCTTCTTTTGTTTCGTATACATACCCGTTTTGCTGAAGGCGTTTTATGAGATCGATCATTGCCTGGATGTGGTCGGTCGCTTTGCAGACAACGTCCGGCAGGATGATGTTTAATGCATCGGTTGTTTTGAAGAAAAAGTCGGTATAGAATCTTGCGAGGTCCCAAACGGTCTTTCCGTATTTTCTGGCGCCTTTTTCCATCTTGTCCTCGCCGGTATCGTCGTCTCCGGATAGGTGTCCGACGTCGGTTACATTCATGACGTGTTTGACTTTATAGCCGAAATATGTCAATGTCCGTTTTAAAATGTCATTGTTCGTGTAGGTGCGCATGTGGCCTATGTGCGTATAGTCGTACACGGTCGGTCCGCACGTGTATAAGGTGACGTTTGGCGGATTCAAGGGGTGGAATTCTTCGATTTTACGGGATAAGGTGTTGTAGAGTTGCATAAAAATAGAAAATAATAGATTCTGTTGATACCTATTTTTTAGTTGGATAAATTATACTAAAATCCCGTTCTTAAATAAACGATTTTCCGGTCATTTCCTTGGGAATCGGGAGTCCGAAAATCGTAAGAATCGTAGGCGCGATATCCGAGAGCAATCCTTTTTTGTGCGTGGCCTTTTTGTATTTGTTCGAAAATAATATTAATGGAACGGGATTTAAGGTATGAGCGGTGATGGGATGTTGATGTTTTTCGTCATACATTTCTTCGGCATTGCCGTGATCGGCGGTCAAGAGCACTGTTGTTCCGTATTTTTTTGCAGCACCGTAAATCAGTCCGAATGCCTTGTCAAGAGTTTCCACCGCCGTTATCGTTGCTTCGAAGTTTCCCGAATGGCCGACCATATCGGCATTGACCAGGTTAATGGCTATGAAGTCGTGTGATCCGGTTTTTATCGCTTTGACTGTTGCGCGGGCAATTTCCATAGCTTTCATTTCCGGCTTCATGTCGTGGGTTTTCACACCTTTATTGGTCGGTATCATGATGCGGTCCTCCAACGGCTCCGGTTCATACCGCTGCGCGTTGAAAAAAAAGGTGAGATGAGTGAATTTGTCGGTTTCGGTGATACGCAGCTGCTTTAATTTATTTTTGCTTAAAATCTCTGAAAGCGTATTGGAGATAGATTCCGGCGGGAATGCAACTCGCACGTCGATGTCATCGGCATATTTAGTCATGGCGACATATTTCAGATTTTTGATATTTTCCTTCAGGAATCTTCGTGTCAGTTGCCGTGTCCTGTCGGCCCTGAAATTGGAAAATATGACCGCGTCATTGGGTTGGACACAGCCGATTTCATCCGGTCTTGGCGCAATGATAGCCGGTTCGATAAACTCGTCAGAGATGTTATTCCTATAGGAATTTTCTATTACCTCAAGAGGTGTTTTGAATACCGGCCCTTCGCCGACGACCATGACGCGGAAATGTTTCTCGATGCGGTCTGCATTATTGTCGCGGTCCATACCCCAATAGCGTCCGCCTATACTGGCGATTGTACCAACACCGATTGTTTTAAGGAAATCCTGCAGATCTTGAAGATGTGTTTTTGCGCTTCTCGGCGCCACATCTCTGCCGTCGGTAAACAGGTGGAGCATAATTTTTCTGACACCGTGGTCTTTTGCAGACAGGATAAGCGCCTTGATATGGTTTACGTGTCCATGAACGCCGCCCGGACTCACCAAGCCTTTGATGTGGAGGACGCTGTTATATCTTTTCACATGTTCAAATGCCTCCAGAATCGCTTTATTTCCGAAGAACGTTTTATTTTCGATCGCGTGGTTAATACGCAAAAGATTCTGGTACAGGATTCTGCCGCTGCCGATAATAAGGTGGTTTGCCTCGGATGTGCCAATCTGACCTTTGGGCAATCCGATAGCTTCTCCTGAAGTTTCAATGATTGCATGAGGATACTTATTCCACAGCATATCGAAGTTCGGTGTACGCGCCTGGGCGATCGCGTTATATTTTTTTCCCTTTCGATATCCCCATCCGTCACAGATGATGAGAAGCACTTGTTGTTTCATATCTAAAAATAGATTCAGTTCTAACGTTACGTCGGGATCCCTTCACTGTACCTGAGAGTCAGCTATTTTTATCAAATTCGTTTTTTTTTGAATCATTGTACTATAATGTAGTTGCTCCTGGATTAAAGAACGGAAATTCCGCGTAGCTTGCTTTCTCACCGAGTTCTTTTTCGATCTGGATGAGCCGGTTGTATTTCGCTACTCGTTCGCTCCGCGCCGGCGCGCCGGTCTTGATCTGTCCGGTGCCCATGGCGACCACGAAATCCGCAATGAACGGATCTTCGGTTTCTCCGCTCCGGTGGGAAACGACGGATGTCATATTGTTTTTCCTGGCTAAAAGAATAGCTTCGATTGTTTCGGTCAACGTGCCGATTTGGTTCAGTTTGATGAGAATGGAATTGGTGGAATGTTCCTGGATTCCCTGATTGAGCCGTTCTCTGTTGGTCGCATAGAGGTCGTCGCCGATGATTTGCATCACAGTTCCTTTGAGAACGGTGAATTTCCTCCACGCTTTCCAGTCGTCCTCTTGAAAAATATCCTCATAGGAAGCGATCGGATATTTGGGGAGCAGTGATTGGTACCATTCGATAAGCTGATCGCTATCGAGTGTTTTTCCTTCCTTATTCAAATGATACCGATGGTCTTTATAAAACTCGGAAGCCGCAGCATCGATTCCCAGAAAAATATCCTTGCCCGGAACGTATCCTGCTTTTTCTATGGCCTGGACGATTCTGGCGAACGGTTCTTCGTTGGATTGAAGTTGGGGTGCAAATCCGCCTTCGTCTCCGACCGTGATTGCGTAACCGAGTGCTTTCAATTCGTTTCCCAAACAATGGTAAATTTCAGCACCCATGCGTATCGCTTCTCTTGTCGATGAAGCGCTGACCGGCATAACAATGAATTCCTGGATATCCGTAGCCCAGTTTGCGTGTTTGGCGCCGTTCATGATATTCATTTGGGGGATGGGCATGGTGTATTGGTCTTTATGATCGGGGTTGAATTTGGACAGATAGGCATATAACGGTTTTTTTTCCGAGTTTGCTTGGGCACGAGCAGTAGCCAATGAAACAGACAGTATTGCATTCGCACCCAAAGTCGCTTTATTTTTTGTTCCATCAACTTCAATCATTTTTTTGTCAATCTCCTGTTGATTTTCAGCATCCATACCAGTTACAACGCCGGCGATTTTCGTGTTTACGTTATCAACCGCTTTGAGTACGCCGTTGCCGCTAAAACGTTTGGGATCATGGTCGCGCAGTTCAATCGCTTCGTGCGAACCGGCCGAAGCGCCCGATGGAATCTTTGCAGAGCCTGCCGAACCGTCGGCAAGTATTACGGTAGATTCGACGGTCGGGTTTCCCCTGCTGTCGAGTATTTCAAGAGCGTGTATTTTGGAGATGTTCATATCTATATACAGTATCAGATTTCTTAATTCCGCCGTACGCAATATTTTATACCGATGTGTAAATTGAGCTACGATCGGAATACAATTATTGCGGACGATTCGAAAAATTCAAGGATAGCATTTTTTTTCGGGCATTGTTGTTATCCGGTTTCGGTATGAGGCGATTTTCGCATATCGCACTTACCGCAGTTACCGCTTTATACCAATCATGTATATTTTCTAAGTTCTGATCTCGAATGAATTGCACGACTGTAGTAGTCGAGTCGGATTGAGGCTTTTCATGCGGTATCGGATCCGTCTGTTTTGGCATGCGCGTATTAGTATATCGTTTTTTATCTTCCATGAAGGAATAGGTTATTTTCGTGATCTTTCTGTTGGCGATGACAAGGGAAATTTCTCTTCTGTGCGTATCGGTTGTTATGGTATTTCTACCTATACCAGTTGACCGCATGGAACATTGGACAGTAAAAGTCAGGTTGTTTTCGGTATCGGTCGTAATCATGATCCAATCGTTTAAAAAGTCAATGCCTGTTAAACCAGAGTATAATTCTGATACTTGACCAATTGATGGTCGGGTAAAACCCGTTTCAGGTGGTTTATTCATCAATGAATCCAACAGGTTCATAAAATTTTTCTCCACCTTGTCAAACTTTTTTTGCCCTTTCTCGCGATCGATTTGGCTAAGAGATGGTGCCCGTTCGTGAAAGATGTCAAACATATTTTTATGAGTTTAAAATTGCCGACTTCCTTCCACTTGGTCGTGGCGGGAATTGAACATATGAAAATTCTTTAAGGACTTTTCAGTGTAAACCCACAATCTTACGGTTCCTGTAAACAAGAATAACAGCTTACAGGATAAACCTTTACATTTGAAAAATCAGTCGGGGTAGTGAGACTTGAACTCACGACCTTACGGTCCCGAACCGTATGTTCTAGCCATCTGAACTATACCCCGTCAGATTATTCAATGTGCGAACCAAACATTATACTGTATTTATTATATCATTGTTTTCCCGAAGCCGGTTTGACTTCCGCCTGTTCGCGCTTGGCCATTTTTTTGGCCGAAAATATGCTTTTCCTGATCTTACCTTTCGGCTGCGTTTGTTCTTCATAGAACCTTTTCTTTTCTTCCTCGCGCTTCTTTTTTTCCTGAGCCTCGTATTCCTCCTCCCTTTTCCTTCCCAGTTCATCCTGGCGCATTTTCAGGACGGTTTTTTCCTCTTCCCCTTTTACGAGCTGGAATAACCTTATCCTGAGAGCGTTTGTTTTTTGCGCGTCCTGATCCTTGTATTTCTGTTGAAGTTTGGAAAAATCGAGTTTCGTGTGATTCTGTTTTTTCGACTGACCTTTTTCCAACTGTTCCATTCCCGTATCCTGCGATTTGTCGATACCTATGACGGTTTCGACAATTTTCTTCGGATCCACGATTTGTTTTACCGCCTGTCCCGTTTGTTTTGCGGTCGATTTACCAAGTTCGAAGAGCTGATCACTGAGTTCGTCAAAAAAACCGAATTTGTTAACCATATAGTTCAACTAGTTAAATTCCCAGCATCGCCTTTGCTCGCGGCGACATCTTATCCATGGACCAGGGCGGGTCGAACGTCAATTCGACATAGATGTCTTTCTCGACGATGTCATATTCCATAAGCCTGTTTTTTATTTCCGTCTCTATGATCGAAATGAGCGGGCATCCCATGGTGGTCAGGGTCATGAGTATATTGATTTTTTCTTTCTTATCGATCGTAACCTTATATATTAATCCGAGATCTATGATCGATATTCCCAGTTCGGGATCCATGACTTCGCTGAGTTTTTCCTTCACTTTTTTTACTGTGATTTTCATTGTCGTAGTTATAGTATAACAAGTGGTATAATATATTATGGATTCGTATAAACTTCACTTTGTTCCTTTGGGCGGCGTGGTCGGTGTTACAAAAAACATGTATGTGTATGAGCTGTACAAAAACGATCATCTGCAGGATATTTTGATCGTGGATTGCGGTATAGGGTTTCCTCAGGAAAAGGAACTCGGCGTTGATTTCGTGATTCCGGACATATCCTATTTGACCCATGGGACGAATAAATCTTATGAGTCCAATAGCATCAATGAGATCCATGAGTCTAATAAGACCAATAAAATTCGGGCGATTTTACTTAGTCACGGTCACGAAGACCATACGTCCGCTCTCCCCTACCATTATGATGACTTGGGAAGGCCGGAGGTATATGCGAGTAAGCTTACCGCGGTCTTTGTCGAGTACAAGTTCAAGGATTTTGGATTGAAAATCAACGTGAATCAGGTCAAATACGAACAGGAATACCGGTTCGGTGATTTTAAAGTGAAATTCATCAGGGTGACGCACTCGATTCCGGATACCATGCACATTCTGATTACGACGCCGGTGGGAACCATATATCACGGACCGGATTTCAAACTTGATCTGACGCCTCCGTACGGTCTTCCTCCCGATTTTTATTCGATTACCAAAGCCGGGCATGACGGTATTCTGTGCCTGCTGTCCGATTGTCTCGGCGCGGAGCGGCCCGGACTGACTCTTTCGGAAAGCGTGGTGGGTCAGACATTCGAAGACGAAATGCGAAAAACAAAGGGCAAGTTCGTCATGACTACGTTTTCTTCCAATATTTCGCGGATCAGGCAATGCGTGGAAGCGGCAATCAAATTCAACCGCAGGATCGTGTTTCTGGGACGGTCAATGAGAGACAATACCAAACTTGCGGCAGGCATAGGCTATCTGCCGGTACCCGACGGATTCCTGATTAAGGAAGAAGAGGTGATGAAACTGCAGCCGAACAAGGTATGTTTGATCGTCGCGGGCTCGCAGGGCCAATTTGGTTCGGCTTTATCAAAACTGGCGACCAAACAGAATCCGAATATCAAAATAAAACCCGGCGATAAGATCATCTTTTCCTCGGACCCGATCCCGGGAAACGAGAATGAGGTGTACGCGACCATAGAAGATCTGGTAATACAAGGAGCAGATGTCTATTACTCGGATATTGCGGATCAACTTCATTCATCGGGCCACGGCAACCAGGAGGATTTGAAGTACTTGATGCGATTCACCAATCCAAACTATTTTATTCCAATCGGCGGTACGGTCCGTCACCAAAAACAGTATCAGAAACTTGCCATGGATTTGGGGTATAAACGTGAGCAGGTATTCACGCTGAACGAAGGGGAAACGGTATGGTTTGACAAGCGGGGATGTCAAAAAGGAGATGTTGTTGAAACGCGTAATATTTATGTGGACGCCTATGGCGTTGGTGACGTCGGAAATATCGTTCTCCGTGACAGGAAAACCTTGGCGGCAGAAGGCATAGTCTTTGTGCTTATCGTTACCGATGGAACGGGTAAGATGGCGGCTGAGCCAAAAATAGTTTCGAGAGGTTTTGTATTTGAGAAGGGAGAAGATATTCTGTTCAAAAAAGCTTCGGTTGTTGTCGAAAAACGCATGAAACCGAGGAGTGGCTTAATCTATGATCCGGGAGCGATAAAGCGGGATATAATATCCTCTTTGGAAGATTTTTTCTATGATGAACGCGGCCGCCGGCCGCTGGTTATCGTAGAGGTTGTACAAATCTGAAATATGAGCGGTCTGCCTTCGAGTTTAAAGAAAATAAGTTTATTCCTTGAACGCCTGCCCGGTATCGGTGAAAAAACAGCTAACCGGCTTGCATTCCAATTTCTCAAAATACCTTCGGAAGACCTTGAGGAGTTTGCGGAAAGCATTATCAACCTCAGAAAAAAAACAAAACTTTGCCGTCAATGCTTTAACCTGACGGAAAATGAACTCTGCACAATCTGCGGCGACGAAAGGCGCGATACGGGAATCATAACAGTAGTGGAAGATGTCCTTGATCTTTTGTCTTTTGAAACGGGTAATATTTATCAGGGTGTGTATCATGTATTGCACGGTAAGGTTGATCCGCTCAACCACATGGGGCCGGACGATATAAAGATCAAGGAACTGGAATTGCGGGTGAAAACAGGAAAATCGCACATAAAAGAAATAATCATGGCAACGAATCCAGATATGGAAGGAGAAGCAACGGCGATGTACATAAGAAACAAATTACAGGAATTTCAGAAACAGTATAAGCTCAGCTTCAAAATAACGCGCCTGGGATACGGATTGCCCATCGGTGCAAATCTCGAATATGCGGATTATATGACGCTTAAGAAGGCAATTGAAAACAGGAATAACTTTTAGGAATAGATCCTCATGAGCTGCTTGATTTCTGTCTGCAATACTGAAGCGGTAGAAACTTCATGAAGTTTTTTGAACTTTTGGGAGGGCTGGAGGAGAATCGTATTCGTGGTGAATAATTGCTCAATGACAGAATCCTGTAATTTTTGAGGGGCGCTGGAACTCAAATCATGGTGGACGATAGCGGCAAGGACAGAAGTCGCACCGCGTTCCAAACACAAATTAGCCGCATTGACGAGCGTTCCGCCCGACGTTACCATATCGTCAACAAGAACAGCGACTTTTCCTTTGACGTCTCCGTACAAATCAAGCGCTTTTGACATATGGATGTGATTCAAATCGCGCTTTTTTTCTATGACTGCCGTGGAGAAATCCATTTCCCCGAAAAAATAATCGCCGAAATTTCTGGCTCGCTCCACTCCGCCTTGGTCCGGAGAAACGACCGCGACATGATCCTTCTTCACATTTTTTTTCTTTAGGTACGTACCAATTTCCTTGGCTAGAAGGGGTAATGAGGATAGGTTTTTGTAGGGAATGGAAAAAACACCCTCAGTCGCCTCGTCATGGATGTCAATGGTGTATATTTTCGAAAACCCGATGGACTCAAAAAATCTGATCATGACGTTTGCCGAAACACACTCACCCGGCCGGTGTTGAATATCTTGCCGTGCATAGCCGAAGTACGGAATCATGCCGATCACCTTCCGTGCTTCCTGGCGGCGGAGCGCGTCGCAAAAAAAGAAAAACTCCATCAGATGCGTGTCAGTTGGATTGGATATCGGTTGTATGACGATGCACGCCTGGTTCTTGATGTCTTCCTGGATGGTGACTTTGACCTCCGAATTGCCGAAACGAACGACTTCCGATTGTGCGAGCGGAATATGAAGCAGACGGGCCACCTCTTCGCTTAATGGCAGATTTGCCGAACCGGAGAAAAGTTTGACCATATTCGTTTGTCTTTTATTGTTATTACTGGCCCTGTTTTGACGAGATTTCGATCAGTTTTCGCGCCGCAAGCTCCTGGGTTTTTTTGATTGCTTCGTTGATTGTATCCGCAATCCTGTTTTCCATAATGCCGTCCACTTCGATAGTGGAGATCACTTGGTCGCCGCGTACAACTACTTTGACGCCATTTTTTTCAACGACAACTTCTTCCTGCTGCAAGGCGGCCTGCATCTGCTGCGCCTGTTGCTGCAATTTTTGAAGATCACCGAGTCCGGATAAAGGATTATTCATAACACTCATTGAAAATTCAAAATGCAAAAGTCAAACTCCCAATTTAGAATTAAAAAAGGAATATTCTTTTTTGACTTTTCCTGTAATTTCGAATTTTAATTTTTAATTTCTTTTATTATAGAACTCGACTAATGCAATCTCAAGTGGTAATGATTCGATCGGCGTCGATCTCAGCTGGGCATACGCCTCGAGTAACAGTTTGATTAATAGCGAAATGTCCGAAACGCTGAGCGGCGTATTGAGATCACTTTCTTCATATACCCCTTTTTTTGCGAGGAGATACAGCCGGAGTCGGTCAAGCATGTCTTCAATAAGTAATTTGTGGTCTCCTGCGGATTCGGTAAACTCCGACAACCAGGTGAGTGATGCATGTGCATCTTTCTTTTCGATAGTTTCCAGAAGATCGGTTTTGCCTCGGAGACCCAGCAATTTCTCCGCCTGCTGATATGTTGAAATGTGCTGAACAGTGAATTCTTCGAGGATTTTGGCCGCATCCCGGAATGAATGGTCGGCATGTTGAGCGATCAGTTTCAGGATATTCTCGTCATACGGTATTTGTTCCCGTTCGAGAATTCTATGGAGCATAATGACAATGTCTTCCTGCTTTGCTCTGCCGAAGTTTATTTTGACGCACCGTGAGGCGACCGTTGGCGGAATCTTTTCCGGATTAGTGGTAGCGAGGATGAACATCGCGGTCTCGGGCGGTTCTTCGAGCGTCTTCAAAAGGGCGTTGAACCCGTCCGGCGTTATCATGTGCGCTTCATCTATGATGAATACGCGGTATCTGCCGCCCATGGGCAAAAAGGCTGTTTCACGGATAAGATTTTTGACTTCTTCTATTCCTCTATTGGATGCCGCATCCAGTTCGAGAACGTCGGTAAACGAATTATTCATGATACTCAGACAGTTTTCGCATGCGTTGCACGGCTCGATGAGTTCAGAAGACCGGGAAAATGTATTATGCAGACAGTTCACCGACTTGGCAAAAATACGGGCCGCCGAGGTTTTACCCGTCCCTTTTTCTCCCACAAACAAGAGCGCGTGTGGCAGTTCCTTAGACTGAAGAATTTTTTTTAGGAGTTCTTTTACTCTCGAATTATCTATTTCCTCTATGGTTACCGGCCGGTATTTCAAGTAATACATATATCTATTTCAAAAGATTTTCTATACCGTGTTTTACCAAAAACATAATCATATCGTCGACTTTTTTATTGCGCTCCGCCGCAAGAAGCACCGCCAAAGGATAGCAAATGACGACCTCACCGAGCACGGGATCACTGGGTGGTTCGTTATTATACGGAAATGAAAGCACCGGTAGAGCATACGGTTCTTTCTTATATTGTTGCGTGATCGCCTTCATCTTGTTCCTGCCCACAAATACGATATTTACGGTAGTAACCTTGTCTTTATGTTGCATGAACTCTTCGGTTTCTGCACGGATCTTATTCTTATTGATACGGTAGCGTGACGAAGTTACGATGTTAATCATGTTTTTTTGCCCTCAGAATTCTATAGATGCGTTTCCGAGCAGCTCCCCGCCTACGTTCCTTTTCCTTTTCCTGTCTGATGAGAGATGGTTTTTTGTAAAATTGTCGCTTACGCACATCATCCACGATATTTTCGTCAATGACAGTCTTGGTAAATTTACGAAAAATCGCGTCTTTAGATTCGCCTTTTTTCTTGGTTATAACAACCATATATATTAGTAGCCCCCTTCCTTGCTAAAATTTAATGATAGACAATAGAACATAGAAAATAGTGCTTGATGATAGAAGTCAGAAGATAGATGTTTCTCTATTCTCTACATTCTGCCCCCATCTTCTATGCTCTACATTCAATAATCAATTCTATTATATCCCCTTAATGATTTCAATGAGTTTTTTTAAGCTGAGGCCCGTGGGAATCAGGTGCGGGTTTTTCGAAGAACCGTTAAGGAGCATGTTTTTCGAAATATGCAAAAACCATGTGCCTTTTTTGTCCTTTTTCCGTATTTCGTCATATAACGGGGTGAGGTCGAGCGACTGGTCTGGAAGTGTTTTGATCCGTACGCTTCCCTGCTCGGGGCTGCGTTTGATGACCAAGCGGTATCCCTGTTTAAGCGCGAGTTTGGTTGCTTCGTCGGTCTGACATTCAAGAGCGATCGTCTTTCCCCATTTTGTTTTGAAAACAAATGCTTTTTCTATTGCCTTTTCAGCTTTTACCTTGTTTCTGAATACCTGTAAAATAGCGTCGAGCAGTATGAACACTGTTTCGCAGATTTTAGTGTCTTCCTTCAACGGCGATCTGAGTCCGTCGATGATTTGCGACAACAGAAAGTCATAGCGGTCGTTTCCTGCATCGGGAAAATACACCTCGGCGAAATGATCGATATCGGTCACTACCGCAACCATATGTTCCAAAGGTTCCTGCAGATGCTGCGGAATATACGCTTCATCCTTCAGATAGTCGTATGTCTTTTTAGTCGCAGACGAGTAGTCATTTTTTTGATGGTGGTCGAACTTGCCTAAACCCGTGTCCACGTGTATCACATGGGGATCGATATCGGGTTGGCGATTATCAAGAGTAGAACCGGCAGCCACGAATACTATTTCGGCTTGTTCCCAGCCAGGAAGGTATCGCTTGATGAGCCAGGACGACGTGATTGCATCCAGATCGACCGAGCAATGAGTGACTATTTTTGGCATATGTCATTATACTACACCGTAGCCGGTCGTGAATGAATTTTGTTGACGAGTTCGGTAAGGGTGATTTGCTCTGTCTGGTCGCCACTTCTCTGTTTGTATTCCAGGGTCTCATTGGTTCGTTTGGATACGACCAGTCGGTGTGGTATGCCTATCAGATCGGCATCGCTGAATTTTTCGCCCGCCGTTACCGATGTGCGGTCATCAAACAATACGTCGACATTCTGTTTGATCAGTTCACGATACACGCTGGTGGCCTTTTGCATGATTGTTTCATCTTTCAAATCCAAGCCGACCAGGTGAACGGTAAAAGGTGCGACTTGCGCAGGCCAGACAATCCCTTTTTTGTCGTGGAATTTCTCGACGAGCACGCCCATGATGCGGGATGACCCTATACCGTAGCACCCCATATAGACGGGTTTCTGCTTGCCGTCTCTATCGGTGAACGAATAGCTGAAAGCATCGGTGAATTTGGTATAGAGCGGAAAGATGTTGCCGACTTCGGCTGTCTTGATCACTTCATATGGCTCCTTCGTTTCGGGAAACAAATCTCCTTCTTTCGCGACTTTGATATCGTAGAATTTTTTGGGTTCAGGTACATCGCGACCGAAGTTCACATTTATGGTGTGATAGTCGGTTTTGTTTGCTCCCGTTTCAAAGTTCAATCTGTTTTTCATGGATTCATCCATGAACACGCGGACACCTTTTGGCAAATTGAGTATGCCGGCGTACCCCACTTGGGCGCCGGTGATCTGTTTGACCGCCTGTTCGGATGCGAGCTTCACTGCTTTGCAACCGACGGCTTTCCGCAGCTTATCCTCATTGACGTCGTATCCTCCCCTGACCGCGGCGGCAATCACCTCTCCGGTTTCCGTTTCAAACAAGAGCGTTTTGGTGGTTTTTTCAACAGGGATGTTCAGATATTCGGCAAGTTCTTTGACGCCGATGATCCCTTTTCCCACCATGTCTTTTCTCGGAAGCATCTCCTTGTCGTGATATGCGACAAGTGGCGCAGTGCTTGGAGCGACCTCTTTATTGTAATACACATTTCTGCTTTTCACGTAAAACAAGACATCTTCGCCGGATGCGCACCTGATCTGGAACTCGTGGGAATAATCGTCGGTGAACGAACCGCCTGAAGCTAAGGCGATGACGGTCTCATCTCCCAATCCTAAACGTTCGAATACCTTCATATATATCTGTTTGGCATTTTCATAATATTCCTTGAAATCCTCTATGGATACATGGAAACTGTATAGATCTTTCATTCTGAATTCTCTTCCTCTGAGCAGCCCTGATTTTGCTCGCGGTTCATTTCGGAATTTGGTTTGAATTTGATAGAGTGCAAAAGGAAAGTCCTTATAGCTTAAGTTATATTTTTTAGCAAGTGGAGCAACCACTTCTTCATGCGTGGGATTGAGGACATATTCGGCATCATTTTTTGCTTCGGCAAATTTATTTGCCGGAACGGTTTTCATGAGTATGTCGACCGTATTAAGCCGATCGGTTTCTTCCCATAACTGCTTTGGCGTCAGAGCAGGCATGGATATCTCATCCGCAATCGTATCCATTTCCTCGCGTATGATATTTTCTATTTTTGTCAACACCCTGAGTCCTAAGGGTAGAAAGGTATATACTCCTGTCATAACCTGATCGATGAATCCTCCCTTGGTGAGTAATGTGGCGTTGATTGAAACTTTTTCTTTTTCGGTTTTGTTCGTTTTTCCGAATAGTCTTGAATAAAGCATAATTCCAATTATATACAAAACATTTCTAAATAACATTTATTTTCTTCCGATATATCAATCTATCAATTAATTGATACAAGTATCGAATCGGTATATATTGAGACGGTTTAATCCTCCCATAAGAATAAAATACCATTTTTGTAGATTATAATCCATAGACTTATTTACTTAATCATGTTTCAATATATCGATATATTGAAACAGTATGGTACGAAACTCAAAATATCCACTTTCGGAAGAAACTCTTTTGAGAATGTATCATTTATTTTTCGAAATATTTAGCCGCTTTGAAAATAAGGAAAATTTCTTTGCACTTATTAATGATTTGTTTACTCCGGCAGAAAAAATTATGGTAGCAAAGCGGCTCGGGATTATCTATCTACTTATAAAAAAAGTTGATTACCGTGATATAGCCGATGTATTAAAAGTCTCAACAAGTACCATAACTCATTATGCATATCTGTATAGCCATAGAACCTCTACGGTTGTGGAGATCATTAAGAACCAGCTTATAAAGGAGAACGTCCTAAATTCTCTAGATGACTTCCTCGTTGATTTATTTATTCAACCTGGGGTTAAAATTGGCCATTGGCAATCGTATTGGGATCATAAGCGAAGGCAAGAACATCGAAAAACTCTTCCTGATTAAATATGTATCGATCTATCGATAGATCGATACGGGATTAATTACTATACCAATATTGGTTTAATTCCTCACAGCTTGCTGCGGTACAACTTATTATAAATTGTTTTCAACTGGATTCCTCGCAGCTCTGCTTCGGGGTAGTTCATTGAAGAACTATTTTAAGGACTTTTTGCAGGATCTGGTTTGCGCTAAGCAGAGTGGTGTCGATGACCAAGTTATAATTTTTCGGATCGACAAAATCGTATCTGTTATAAATACGCGAAAGCTTATTGAACAAATTGTTTTCCCGTTCACGAATTTCTTTTTCAGCCTCGCTAAAAGACACCTGCTCACGCTCGGCAAACCGCTGTATCCTGACGCGATCGTCACAAACAAGGAGGATCCGCAGGACATGCGGATAATGGTCTGCCATAAGACCCGCCATCCACGAATCGAAAATATAATTGCCTGTTTTTCTTTTTAACAAATCGCGAGTGCGGAAATCGACTTTTTTGGCAAGTTTTTCGTTTTGCTCCGCCGCCTGATTGAGCTCGAGGTTATGCGTTTCGACGTAATTCCGAAAGAATTGACCGGCGTGAAATGACTGCCAACGCAAATGATCGGTCAGTTTTTTGAGGAGCGTGGTTTTTCCGGTGCAGATTCTTCCGGAAACTGTAATCTTGGTATACTTCATACTGGCTGTGTTTTCGCGCCGAGTTTATCCAGGACTATGCCCATGGTTTCCATGGGTCCGGTAGCGTACGTATCGATAACCAGATCGTAATATTTGGGATTCCAGAAATCATAATCTCCATATAACTTTTTCCACTTAGTACTATTTTCCTCTTCCCGCTGCTTCATCCATTTTTTCGCTTCTTCAACGGAAATTTTTTCTCGGTTGACAACCCTGTCGATACGCAGGTCCTCATGTGAGCAGATCAACAGTACTTTGAATATTCCCGGAAGATTTTTGGCGACAAAACCGCTCAGCCATGCCTCGTAGATGAGGTTGGATTCATTCGTGAGCATGTTTTTTGTCAGTTCCTCCATCGATCGTTCGTGTTCGTCGCTTCTCGATGACGCTCCTTGCATATTTTCATGAATCGCATGCTGCCGGTCGAATTTTCTCTGCACGGCTCCGACGTTTATATGTTTCCATTTGAGCGCGTGAGCAAGATTTTTTGCGAGTGTTGTTGTTCCTACTGCTATTTTACCCGATACGGTAATAATTCTGTATTTTGAGGATAGGATTAAGTCCATAAAGTAGTATAACAAACAATAATCTCAAATGTCAAAATTTTACTTAAAGAGTTTTATAATATCGTTTATGGTTACGAGTATGGCAAGGCTTATAAGTACAAAAAAGCCAAACATGTTGACGTACTGTTCGATTTTTTGATTGACGCGTTTTTTCGTTACCCATTCATAGACGACGAATACAAGTCTTCCGCCGTCCAAGGCAGGGAAAGGCAGGATATTGATGATGGCGAGGTTTAACGACAATAGGGCGATCAATTCCAGCACAGCATCCTGCCCGAACTTTATTGCCTGTCCCGTATATTGGGCTATGCCAACCGGACCTGCAACATCGACGTTCGGTTTTTTCAATGTCAGAAGTTGAACTACTGCCTTGAGCAGTTCAAATGCAGTTGCTCTCGTGATGCTAAGTGATTCTGCCAATCCGTAAAACGGTGCTTGGTACCATGGGTATTTTTTGACCATAAAAGAAGTGATGATGATGCCGAGCGCTCCTTGGCCTTGCGGCGGATTTTTTCTTGGTATGACCGTTACCGCCAGATTTTTATGATTCCGTTCAACCTTAAGGACCATCGGGATGCCGCCGTACTGTTTCGATGCGTCTATAAGATCTTGCGAGGTAGTTATGACAATTTTTCTATCATGCACGTCCGCTTCATAAACGATATCACCGTTGCGGAGACCGGCGACTTGCGCAGGCGATCCGGGAACGATACTGTCTACCAGAACTTTATTGATCGGTGACGGTACCCCGCGCGTGAACAAATAAGAAATAAGCACCCACGCGAGCAGGAAATTCATGACAACACCTGCAACGATGATTATCATTTTCCTGAACGGATGCTTATAGACAAAAGTACGATCGCTCATCGCGACGTTTTTCTTATTCGCTTCCTGATATTCTTCGCCGTACAGCTTAACGAATCCGCCAATTGGCAGCGCATTGATGCTGTAGAGTGTTTCGCCCTTTTTTATTCCCCAGATACGTGGTGGGAATCCGATGCCGAATTCCTCCACTTTGACATTGCTTTTCTTAGCTGCGATGAAATGGCCGAACTCATGGACGAGGACAAGCAGCGAAAGAATAAGAATAAAGACGATGACGCTCATTTTGATTAAAGATTAATGATTTAAGATTAAGGAATAAATAAATATTTTTTATTCTTTAATCTTTATTCGCAAATCCTTATTAGACTTCACGGATTTCCGTTTCCTTCCTCTTCCTCATTTCCTCGATTTCCTCCATTATTTTTTGTGATGCCGTATCTGCGTCTTTCTCCATCCTGTATTTATCGTCTTCGGTGATTGTTTTCGTTCCGAACGATGCTTTGATATTTTTCCGTGCATTATCGCGAAGGTTTCTGATCATGCCTTTTCTTTCCTCCACCTTCTGACCGACAAGTTTGATGAACTTTTCCCGCTGCTCCTGCGATAATGCAGGAATGCGCAGGATAATGCCATTACCTTGGACAATAGGAGAGATGCCAAGCGGCGATTTCAGTAATGATTTTTCTATGTCACCCAGTATGTTCGAATCATAGGGAGTAATCGACAAGGCAGACGGGCCTTCGGTGGCGATCGATGCTAGTTCGAGCAACCTGAGTTTCGTCGAGCCGCCGTAGGCCTCGATAATAAGATTCTCAACAAGACTCGGCGTAGCTCTACCTGTCCGCACAGACTTTAATTCTTCTTTCAAGTTCTCAATCACTTTTGCCGAATGCAGTTTAAATTCTTCAATAGCATCCATGAAGTAATTATATACTACAAAGACGTAGGTTTACACCTGATTTTTTCAGTATAGTATATTTAAATCCCCAATTCCCATTTAGCGAATCGTTTTATTTTTATATTTTCGCCGAACTTGAGTACGGCTTCTTTGATCAGATCTTCTATTGTTTTCGACGCATCCCTGATATATTCCTGTTTGAGGAGCGCTTCGACGCCGTCTGCATCAATCGACGCGACCTGCATGGCGATTTCCTGGCCAAGTTTCTGAAATTCCGCGTTGCTTGATACAAAATCGGTTTCGCATAAAAGCTCCACTAATGAGGCTATTTTTTTGTTGTGATGTACATAGGAAAACAAGGCGCCTTGTGATGTTTCGCGCCGTTCCTTGTCTTTTGCTTTTTCTATGCCCCATTTGTTGAGCAATTTTTTTGAAGCTTCAAGATCGTTATCAGATTCTTCCAAAGCCTTCTTACAGAGTGAAAACGATATACCCGTTTCCTCGCGCAGTTTCTTGAGTTTGTTTATGTCTAACGTAGTCATGGGATATATTCAGCAATTATTTACCCGCTTCCGCATATGTTTCCACAACGGTATTAAGAAAATATTCAATGGAAGGGACAGCATCGTCGTTTGCCGGAATGGCGTATTCTACCAGATCAGGGTTGACGTTGGTGTCGGTAATGGCAATGAGCGGGATACGGTAGGCTCGTGCTTCATTGACCGCATTTTTTTCCTTTTTGAGATCAATGACGAATAAGGCATCGGGACGTTTCTTTAAGGAAACGAGACCTCCGTAAAATCGTTCCAGGCGATTCAATTCTTTCGAAAGTTTCATCTGCTCGTGTTTGACGAACTTTACCCATTCACCTTTTTCGCGTTCCTCCTTCATCGTGATGAGTTTCTTGACGTTATTCATGATCATGTCGAAGTTGGTTAGAAGGCCTGCTGGCCATTTAACCGTAATATACGGTATGCCGTATTTTTGGCACAGCTCCTGGGTAAATTTTGAAGATACCCGTTTAGTTACCACGACCAGCATGGTTTCGTGGCCCTTTCCGAGTTTGGTTACATAGGACAAGGCCTTATCCAACAGTTCTACGGTTTTCGTCAGGTCAATAATTGAAACGCCGTTCTCAACGGTGTATATGTATTTTTTCGCCTTCGGGTGTACGCGATTTGTTTTGTGGCCAAGGTGAGCGCCGATGTTGAACAGTTCCTCGACTCGTGAATCTGTTTTCGACATATTTGTTACATTGTACCAAGAGAGGGAGGTATTTTCAAATGAAATAATCGCTCATAAATCGAGCGACTTGAGGAATGCCTTGAATTCTCCGTTCATGTCCGGGTGGTTCAAGGCAAATTCGATCACGGTCTTGAGATATTCGAACTTATTCCCCGTGTCATAGTATTTTCCGTCTTTGATGACGACCGTATAGATCGGGAATCCCTCTTTTTGTAAAAGATTGATTGCGTCGGTTAACCATATTTCTCCGCCTTTGCTTGGTTTTATTCGTTTGAGAGCGCTAAATACCTCCGGTGGCAGAATGTATCCGCCGTGGGTTGCTATATTCGAGGGCGCTTCATCCGGTT
Source organism: uncultured Gammaproteobacteria bacterium (assembly GCA_964521305.1). Classification (GTDB taxonomy): domain Bacteria; phylum Patescibacteriota; class Microgenomatia; order UBA1406; family GWC2-37-13; genus CAZBEJ01. Next base: position 6,594 of record CAZFQZ010000011.1, on the reverse strand, counting down.
CAGGTTTTTCAACGATTTTCCTGATTTTGAAAATATTGCCTTCCACGTGTTCGAGGTCGGCTATGCCATACCGTTTCAGATCTGCCTTGTTTTCTATCTTTACTCCAGATATGACGACGCCTTCGTATTTGGTATAGACATCGATCATCTGTTTGAGTCGCGGCGGCTTTGAATAGATGAATTCGTCACCCCACAATACCGCAAACGGTTCATCTTCGATTGCAGGTTCGGCGGTCAGCACCGGTGTACCGTTGCCGTACGGCCCTTTTTGGCGAATATATATGAAGTTCGCCATATCCGATATGCGCTGTACCTCTTTTAGCAAGTGATCCTTCTTTCCCTGGAGAAGATTTTTGACCAGATCTTCGTTCGGTGAATCGAAATGATCTTCAATAGCCCTTTTGTTCGAACCCGTGATTATGATGACGTTTTCAATACCCGACTGGACTGCTTCCTCAACAACATACTGGATAACTGGCTTGTCGACAATCGGAAGCATTTCCTTGGGCATTGCTTTGGTCTGCGGAAGAAACCGCGTGCCGAATCCAGCCGCAGGTATCACTACCTTGCTTATTTTTTTCATAGAAAATCGTTATTGGAATAATACTGTTATATTTTTGTCGATATTTACCTGGTTATCGACGAGTGCAGTTATTCTGGTTTTGCCAGAAGTGGATGATGAGATGAGAAATGCGGCTTTTCCCGCGTTGTCGGTTTTTATGTCATTGGATTGTACGGCGCCGATCGACGTGGTTAGGTGGACCGTTTTGTCGGATAGCGGAACGTTGTTTGCATTGCGTACGAATATGTTGACTTGGACTGAATATTTTCCGTCAGCAGGTGCGGTCAGCGGAAAAGCAAAAATCAAAGAAGACGCGGATGACGGAACGGATTCTTCTTTCGCCTTGGTGAGTTTCGTAAGGGGTTTGTTGAATACGATAATCGTGGTAAAGAGGCCGAACGCAAGCATGAAGATCAACATAAGTCCCACCAGTTTTTTATCCATAATCTCATACCGCAAAACGTGTAACGTGAAACGGTATCAATTAAAAGCATATCAAGTGTCAATCAGAATGTCAAATAGGTTATTATAGTATTCCTTTCTTCTTAAGAACCGTAATAATTGCTTCATGAATATCCTGTGGAAGAAGCATGTTGTTTTTATCGACGCAATCAATTTTTACCCAATGTTTGTATGTACCAGCCAAACGGAGATACATTACCTCAACTGCCTTGCGATATTCAATGTCCGCCTCATGGATGTCTTCTTTTTTGCCGTTTAAATAGGCGCGTTGTTCTTTTTTACGGGTAAGATCTCTTCCGATGTGCCAGGGTACGTGAAGATATATAACTATGTTTTCATGCGGCATGCTGTTTTCGCGATATTCGAGATCATAATTCCATCGCAAGAATTCGTCCTGGTCGTGTTTGTCCGCGAACTTCGCTGCCTGATAGACCATCGAAGATGTAGCATACCTATTTGTTACAACATATCCGTCATTATGCAGGAACTGGCGCATTTCTTTCCGGACCGATGAACGATCCAAAGCAAATGCCAGCGCAATCAGGTACGGCGAAATTTCGTTTATGTTCCCCAGCTCGCCGCGGAGATAGCGTGCAATGATCCTCCCGTAAAAAGAATTATAATACCGGGGAAAATCATACGTTCTGATCGGGAAATCACACCGTTTAAGGTAATCGACCAACAACCGTGCCTGCGTGGTTTTGCCTGCGCCGTCCGCGCCTTCAATAACAATCAATTTACCTTGACGTCCTGTCTGTATACGATGGATCATAATCGTATTATATCACCCTGTTTCGTGGTCCCTTCGAGGATAATTTTTGCCACTTTATCTTCGATTTCGTCCCTGATCGCTCGTTCCATATTGCGTGCGCCGAATTTGGGGTTATAGTATGCGTTGACGAGCCTCATAACCTGTTCGTCGGAGACTATTAGTTTGACTCCATGCTGTTTCTGTATCGCTTGGGCTATGGTATCGATAAAGCGTTTGGTAAGGATCCGTGCGGATTCGTCAGTCAGAGAGTTATATACGACAATGCCGTCGAACCTGTTGAGAAATTCCGGGTCGTACAACTTCCTTTCTACAAGATAATCGATCAAATTTTTGTCATTTACCTGCTTTTCGTATATGACATCCGAAGCCGCGTTGGACGTTGCGATGATGACAAGATTTCTGCAGTCGACCTTTTTTCCGAATCCGTCATTAAAATATCCTTCGTCGAGTATGGTTAGGAGAATGTTGAACAATGCCGGCTCGGCTTTTTCCAATTCGTCAAGGAGAAGCACGCCATACGAATGTTCGCGTACGCTGACGGTCAGTAATCCGGTAGTTCCCGATTCCATAGATCCGATAAGTTTATCGACGTCAGTTTTATTTTGGAACTCGGACATATCAAAACGGATGAGGCGCGATTTCGAACCGAAAAAAACGTCCGCGAGGACTTTAGCTGTTTCGGTTTTACCGACGCCAGTGGGACCAAGGAAGAGGAAGGAAGCGAGCGGTTTTCTTCTTTTTCCTAAATAGAGAAACGATCTTCTGAGAGACGATGAAAGTTTTTTGATCGCTTCTGTTTGCTGGACGATGCGATCGGAAAGGAGAGACTCTAATGTGAGTAATTTATCCTTCATTTCAACCGATATGACGGTCGGTATATGGGTAAGATCGCTTATGACCAGATCGACATACTCCGGTATAACAATCGTTTTTTTCAGTTTTCGGGTGAAAGCGCACGCGCTGTCCAACAACCTGATAGCTTTTTCGGGAAACGGAATGGAGGTGACATAATCGGCGCTTTTTTCCACCGTGTCTGAGACGGTTTCATACGGTATGGTCACATGGTACCTGCATTCGTATATGTACGCGTTATCCATGAGTATCTGTTCGGCTTCACGGCCAGAAACTTCGTATACGTCGACTTTTGAGAACAGCCGCTGGATTTTATCGTTCCTCATGATGGTCCTCTCATAGTTGAATGGTGTGGTGATGCCGACCATATGAACCGTGCTGTGTTTGGCGAATCGTTCTATCGAGGCGGTTAAATCGACCGAATTGGATTCGGAGCCGACGTATTTTTCAATGTCATTGACGGCAATAATGATGTTGTTCGCCTGGTCTGCCTCCGTAAGAAGCGTGTTAAAAAAATCTTCTCGCTGATTGATATCGGTGAATCGGGTGAGAATTTTTTCCATATGTGGCATAAGTATGCGCTTGTAGATAAGAGGGGTATTGCATTTTCCTTCATACATCTTTTTGGCGAGCGCATCCAGAATAGTATGTTTACCAACACCTTCTTCGCCGACGATGATCACGTTTGCTTCCTCGGATTTTGACAGCTCGGTCTCTATGAGTTGAATTTCTTTTTGACGGTCGACGATGTGTTCACGATTGCGTTGATAGGCTACGGCAGTGAGATCTTCGCAGTATTGGTCGAGCATAGGCGTGAATCCAACGGCCCAGTCCCTGGCAAGCGGCGGAATCGAAAAGAGATTCGTCAACTTCCACCACTTTTTTTTGCGGGCGTGTTTCTGGTAATACGACGAAAACCACTGTTCGACGACAGCACTGTCTTCCTTATTGAGACAATGGCTGGAAACGAATGAGTCGTGCAGGATTTTTCGTTTTTCCCCTTCGGTTTTTTGGAAGAGCGATTCAAAGTACAAGATCGGTATGAGGCAGAGATATACGATGAGTCCTGCGGGAAGAAAAAACAAAAACGCTATCTGGACGAGGAGAAAGAACGCGAGGATACATAATCGCATGATGAATCCGATCATGCGAGAAACCGCATTGAAAAAAAAGCGACTGACCCATTCGCTGAATGAAAAGCCGGCCCCCGTTTTTTTTACAATCAGATTTTTCCAGGGAAAGAACAATGTTCTCGATAATGCGATGACGGAAAAAAAATAAGGGAAAAACAGCAGCAGATTTATAGAAGCTTCTGCATAATTTTTAATTGACTGTTTTGCAAACTCGAAAGGATTTTTCATCATAATTCGAGTATAACAGAATAAGCTTTCCAATGAAAATTATTGAAATATCCCTTGACATTTTAGGGAAATATATATAATGTTTAGAACGTATAACTATTTATACAAGATTGATTCTTTGACGAATGAAAAAAAAGATGTCAAGAAATAATGAAGAAGAGCCCCCCAACGGCTATAAAATACATACATTGTCCAAAGCCGAAGACTCCGGCGATCTGGAAAACAAAACAATCCTGGTGGTCAACACTGGACCTATAAAAAAACGCTTTATTTTTCAGAAACTGAAAAAACTCGGATTGAAAGTCGTGGTGTTGAACAAGGAAAAAAATTGGGCTCAGGCCTATGTTGATTATTGGATTTTGGCGGATACGACCAATTACCGGGAATCTATAAACGCTATCGAAAACTTTCTGATGGCCAACCGCGGCATAAAGATAGACGGCGTCATCACGTTTTGGGAAGACGATGTGCTTCTTACATCCCGCATAGTCGATAAATTTGATTTCATAGGGATCACCTATCATATGGCGAAAAAAGTGCGCAATAAATACCTGTTCAGGGAATTTTGCAGGGAAAACGATATTCCGGCACCCGGCCACATTCTGATCAAGTCGCACGATGACCTCAGGGAGGTAGCAAACACATTGCATTTTCCGGTGGTCATAAAACCTGCGTTCGGGTCAAGCAGCGCTTTTGTCGTCAAGGTGCAAACGAAGGATGATTTGGAGGATATCTACCGTTTTGTGAAAAACAATATATCGGCGAATACCGAATCGGCGTTGAGCGACGGACTGGATATTTTTGCCGAAGAGTATATTGACGGTGATGAAGTCGACGTTGATATGCTGCTGCAAAACGGGAAACTGAAATTCTACTCCATCGCGGACAATTTCAACAAATCCAAAGACATTTTCTTCATGGACAGCGGCCAGTCTATCCCGTCAAGCCTGCCGGGAAAGACCAAGGAAGAACTCGTTGAAATGGTCGAGGAAACATTGGAAAAACTGGGAATTCAGAATGGCTGTATCCATTTTGAGGCCAAGTCAACGAGAAACGGACCGGTACCCCTGGAAATAAACTTGCGCATGGGTGGTGACTATATATATTCCTATATACGCGGCGCCTGGTCGGTGGATCTTATTGAAGCGACACTTAAAATTGCGGTGGGGCAATATATAAAAACGATTCAGCCGAGCGACCCCAATAAATATATTATCGGATGGGATCTGTACCCTGAGAACTCGGGAATTTTGGTACAACTTGATATTTCCGAACGGCTCAGGCACCGTAAGTACCTCGAGGAACTCCATATCTACAAAAAAATCGGCGAGCCTGTTTTGGTCCAGCCTGACGGATCCGAGTATTTAGGTTGGTTGACCGTCAGCGGTGAAAGCGCGGTCGATGCCCAGGATAATCTTCGGGATGCTTTGGAATATATCGATTTCAAGGTGGTCAAGTTTGACCCGGCTTCATCCTTAGGCAAGACATCGAGAAAACACAATTATTCTTCAGCATCGTTCCGCAAGGACGCCCTTATGCGCGCCATGAAATTCGAAACGATCCGCCGGATGTCCACACAAAACTTGCGGAAACTCAATATCGGCATTGTATGCAATATCTATGACGGTGAAGAAGGGAGCGTGGAAAAGGATTTGATGTCCGTGGGGAAAAATATCGAAAAAACACTTTTGGACAGGGGGTATAAAGTTTCGTTCTATGATTTTAACAATTTACCCAAGGCGTTCAATGACTTGAGAGCAAGTGATGTGGATATGGTGTTTAACGTGTGCGAACGGATCAATGATTCGAGTCTGCTGGAACCGCACGCCGCCGCGATTCTTGACACATTGCAGATACCCTATACCGGCTCCAATCCTTTTACTCTGGCGCTGTGCATAGACAAAATTCGCGTAAAAAAACTTCTCGCCTACCATGACATCCCAACCCCTAATTGGGATTACGCATATACTATGGACGACGAGATCGATGACGAACTGAAATATCCGCTGATTGTCAAACCGGGGAATACGGATAACTCTATCGGCATCACGAACGATTCAGTCGTGACCAATAAGCGTCAGTTGATGAAACAGTTGGAGAAAATCATCGTGAAACTGGGAAGGCCGGCGCTCATCGAGGAATATATCGAAGGAGACGAATACGACGTATCGATTTTGGGCAGTGACGAATCTGACCTTCGCGTGCTTCCCCTATCCCGTTCAATCTTTGACAAAATGCCGAAAGGATATTGGCATATTTATCCTTTCAAGGCAAAATGGGAGGAAGATCCCATCTATCAAAAAATACTTATACAGCGTCCCCCAAAAAACATCAGTAAGATATTGTCCTCCCTGATTTCGGAAATCGCTTTGGACACCTACAATATCCTTGATTGCCATGATTACGGGAGAGTCGAGATTCGTGTTGATAAAAACGGCAACCCGTATGTCCTGGAACTCAATCCGAATCCGTCGATCAATCTGAACGATTGCGTTCCCGCGTGCGCCGAGATGGTGGGAATGGACTATGGCGATTTTCTTGAAGACATTATTCGCATGGCTATCAAACGGTATAAGAATAAACCT
>CAZFQZ010000010.1:0-35659 GCA_964521305.1 uncultured Gammaproteobacteria bacterium | reverse complement strand
TTGCCTCCCATGGAATGACCCCAAACGCCGATCTTATTTGGATTTGCGATCAATCCTTTTCCTGTTACCGGATCTTTCAATTTCTTAATGGATGAGATTGCATTCAGATCATCGATCGCATATGCCGGAGAATAATATGCTCCTTCGGGCTGACCCTGTGACTCGCCGTTTCCGCGGAAGTCGGGCTTGAATACGATGTATCCGCTTTGCGCCAAAGCCGCCACATATGCAATATACCGTTCTGTTGTCCGGTAAATTTCGGGCGGGATATAGCCGTGGTTGAAAATGATGACCGGCCATCCGCCTTTTGGCATTGCACCGTCAGGCACGGTTAATAACGCATAAATTTTCAGGCCGTCGGACATGTAGGATACGATATATTGCGTATAGTTGCTGCCCGGACCAAGCGTCTGTTCAATGATAATAGCGCTTCCCGGATATGAACGCTTGCGCATCACCTCGACCGCCAAAGGATTTAAGGGGGTTTTCGGTTTTGCCTGTGCTGTTGATTGTTTCTGGGAAACTTTTACATTGGCTGGTTTATTGTTATAGATAATAACGCTGGCAATAATCAGTACAATCAGACCCACAAAAATTGCATATTTCATATTGTATTTTCTCAAAAAATTGCTGAATATTTGCTGAACGCTTAATTCTTCGTTTGTTCCAAAAGACTTTAAGAAAAATCCGTTACAATATGAGGTATGAAAAACGTATTGTTGTTTCTAATTTTTGTCGCAATTGGTATTGTGGCAGTTACCCTCTATACGGCAATACAACCGAAGTCGAAATCAACCCTCACCCCTGTTGCACAAAAACAGGAACAGCCTTTCTCCATTGTTTTCCCGCCGTCAAACAGCCTCAAAGGAATGATTACGGCTATGTCCGGAGATGTGCAGTTCCAGTCACGCGTTGCAACCGCTCCTGCGAAATTGTCGCAGCCCCAGCCGGTTCAGCAGGCGGAAGAATATTTCACCGGAGACAATGGAACCGTATCGATTCTTTTTGCAAACACGCTGTCCGTAAAAATGGATCCTAAAACCCATCTTAATTTTGTCCAGACGCTACCGGTGAATATCGTCATCAACCAATATAAAGGAACGGTCGTATACGCCAAACTAGGGATAGTTCCTGTTTCTGTGCGGACACAACGTTTGTTAATAACCGTAAATGGAACAATAATCGTTTCGTTCAATGAAGACCAGTCGCAATCATTTATTGAAGTTCAAAAAGGGTCTGCGACCATTGCGTATAACGACATCAACTTCAACAGCGTGTTACAAAAAGTCGAAGAAAACCAGACATTCAAATTCGACTACCCGACGAAAACGGGAATAATTGAATAATTTATTTATAGTTCTGCAATGGCTGCATGATCGTATCCCCCTCATACCCCAGAGCCCATAATGCGACTCCTCCAAGCTGGTTGTCTTTCGTAAGTTTAATTTTTGCTTGCGTAGATTGTTCGTTCGGATAATAAATTTGGTGATAGGTTCCGGTGTCCGCATCTTTATAACTCACAAACCCTTCCTGTGCCTGCTGGTCAAACTGCGCACTGCACGTTGCACAATTTTTTAAAAGATCTTCTACGCGGCTATTGCTAGCCGGCAATCCCGATCCCGGCATGGTCGCGGAATCGGAAGTAGGCGCCAGCGTTTCCCATTCATACCCGTATAAAGGAATTCCGAGAATGATTTTATCGCGCGGCACAGCATTCAGCGCGCTCTGCAAAGCAACGGTCGTATCAAACTCCAGATTTGTTCCTGCCCCGCTCAGCGGGGCAACCGGACCGGTAATGCTTGATCCCTGATAATGGAAATCATAGGTCATCAACACGAAGGTATCGACCAATGGGGCAATTTCTTTCGCATCAATCAGATATTTCCTGATCAGTACAATGGGACTTGCATCAATGGTTAATGTTCCTATATGTTGAGCGTCCATTTCCCGTCTGACTTCTGCGACAAACTGCGTATAATGTATTCTTGCCTCATCCGAAGCGGCATCAGCAGTATCTTCTATATCGAGATTCAGGTCAGTAAATCCGTACTGCTTCATTACGGGAACAACCTGTTGCATCAATGTCTGTGCATGTACGACCGGATCGCTGATTAACTCGCCGATCGATGCATTGTCGCCGTTAAAAACCACTAAAGAAAGAGTCAAATTTTTTTTCTTTGCGCTCTGAAGAAATTCGTCAACCGAGCCGGAATTCAGGGCATGCCAACCCGGATTTGCTTCCTGCGGATTCAGTAATTTCTGTATGGATCCGTCACTTTCCACAGTCAAACCGAAATACGCCAGCGCAGTGATTTCCGAAGAATAGTCTTTTTTCGCCTTGTCCAAAAGCCAATACGGCAGAAATCCTATTACCTGTCTTTTTGCAAAAAGGACCGGAAGATGCAGGAAATCCCGGCCGGTATCCCTGCCAAAAAGCGGTGTTTTAAATACCAGCACATACCCGAGAACCAGACCGATAATCAAACCGGCTATAGCCGGCAAAAAAGTTTTTCCCACACACTATTTTACCATCACTTTTTTGTCGAGATGTTGAGCAATCTGTACGGAAGACAAAAACCTGTTGCTGCGGTAAACAACATGACGATTCCTACCACCAATGCAACAATCTTGAGCACGCCTCCCAGTACAAATACCCCTGCTGCAATAAGAATTATGCCGAGTACCAGCCGGATAATCCTGTCGGCCGTACCCTCGTTGGGTTTAAACATAGGACACATAGAATATGGATAATTTATAATTGACAAATCAAGTATACTATATTAAACTTACATATAGTATGAGAAATAACTGTTCGCAAGTGATTTTGGAAAACTTTTTCGAGCCGTGTGTTCTATGTCTACTCTATGACAAACCCAGTTACGGATATGAGTTGAACAGGAAGCTTCTGGAACAGAACAGCTGTCGCGTCAATGTCGGCAATCTGTACCGCGGACTGAATCGCCTGCTCAAACAGGGTTATATTCTGAGGAAAAAGACCAAAAGCGCGATGGGCCCGGCGCGCAACGTATACTCGATCACGCCGAAAGGCAAAAAACTCCTGGCGTCGTGGATAAAAGAACTTGAAGAACAACAACAGGCAATTTCCATGCTTATTACCAGTTACAGAAATCATCTATGATCAAAATAGACAAAAACAATTTCAAGAAAGAAGTCGTGGATTTTACCGGTGTCGTGGTTATCGATTTTTATGCGGACTGGTGCGGGCCGTGCCGTATTCTCTCGCCCATGCTCGAAGAACTGGATGGTACATTGGGATCGCAGAAAAACAGCCAAGTAAAGTTCGCCAAAGTGGACGTCGACAGAGAACAGGAACTTGCCGGCCTGTTCGGCATCAGCGGCATTCCGACCGTCGTTTTTTTCAAAAACGGCCAGATGGTTAACCAGCGCGTTGGCGTATCGCAGAAAGAAGAATACGAATTGATCATTAACCAAGCGCTTTCTCAGACTTCAGTTGCCAAAAAAAACGGCACGTCCGAAGTAATCGTATTTACGACTTCGACCTGTCCATGGTGCAAGGCGGTCAAAGATTATCTGCGCGAAAAAAAGATCGAGTTCAAGGAAATCAATGTGGAAACCGATGCCGCATGGGCGCGGAAAATGGTCGAACGATCCGGTCAAATGGGTGTTCCCCAGCTGTGGATTGATGGGCAGACCGTTGTCGGATTCAATAAACCGCAAATGAATATGTTATTACACATTAAATAATATTTATATGAAAACAATCCAACCTATCGGCGATAAAATATTGGTCGAACCGATCAAAAACGATACAAAAACATCATCGGGAATTTATCTTCCAGATAACGCGAGTGATAAAGGAACCAAACTCGGCAAGGTTCTGGCGATTGGAGATGATAAATTGCTTGCCGGCAAATTAAACATCAACGACACGATCATCATAGCTTCATATGCGGGAAACGAACTGGAATTGGACGGCAGAAAATATCTTCTCGTGACCTTGAACGATATTTTGGGTAAACTGAAAGAATACCAACCGATCAAAAAATGAGGAGCCTTTACCTATCTAAAATATTCGGAAGTAATTATTGTAAGACGATATTCATCGTATCGCTTTTTATCTCCTATTTTCTCGTACCGCCTCGTTTGTTCAAAGACTTGTACGCGATACTCGCGGTTGCGTTCATGTTGTCGTTTTCACTCACGATTACCTGCATGGCGTGGACCATCAAACAGCGAGCTTTGCTCGCAAAGAAAAAAGGGGCATCGATTTTCGCAGTCGTCGCCACCGCTATCGGTATATCATCACTGCAACTCTGCGGTATCGGAACGCCGATATGCTACGCGAGTTTGGGAATGAATTTTTTTGCGGCCCTCGTCCCTTCATCCTTGTTTTTTCCTCTCATGGATTACAGCATGTACATCGTCGTTTTTTCCATCTTGTTTCAAATGTTCTCTCTGCATAAAATGGGGTTTTTTAAAAGAGTTTAAAACCCCTTTACTATATATCATAATTCAGTAAATCATCAGTTTTTCTTCATATAATTGATATGTGAAACAGACAAGACAACTCATGGGCATGCCCATAACCATAGAGCTCGTTGATTCGTTAAAAAAGGCTTCAGATATCCGGGATATTTTCGATTATTTCATCTATGTCGACCGGAAATTCAGCACCTATAAAGACGACAGCGAAATATCCATGATTAATCGTAAAGAACTGTTGAAGGAACAATGTAGTAAAGATATGCAGAAAGTATTCGATTTATGCGAAGAAACGAAAAAACTGACAAACGGTTTTTTCGATATTTTTCACCATAATCAATACGACCCCTCTGGCCTGGTAAAAGGATGGGCGATTTATAACGCAAGTAAAATGCTCAAGAAAAAAGGATACCAGAATTTCTATATTGATGCAGGCGGCGATATTCAAACGTCGGGTAAAAACAGCCGTGAAAAAAACTGGATAATCGGTATCAGGAATCCATTCAACAGGTTCGAAAATGTAAAAATTCTCTCAATAGAGAATAAGGGAGTCGCAACATCCGGAACCGCAATCCGCGGCAATCACATATATAACCCTCACAACAACAATCAGACGGATTTTAGCATCGTTAGTTTAACAGTCATCGGCCCGAATATCTATGAGGCCGACCGTTTTGCTACGGCTACGTTTGCCATGGGAAAGCATAGTATGAAGTTTATCGAATTGCTCCCGGGCTTTGAAGCATATATGATAGATAATAAAGGTATCGCAACATATACGTCGGGATTTGAAAAGTACGTTGCTGATGTATAAAACATATTGATTAAGTAGGTGTCAGCCTTCGATTCTCTCAGGTACACGAGTGAGACGAGGAAGTATCCTATGCTACATCGTAACATTACGGTGTAACCGATATTTTCCGGCAGGAGAATCTACTTAATCGGATCAATGTAATATCATGGAATTTATCGACAATATTTTAAACAGAATTACCATGTATCGCGTGGTTCTGTATATCCTTATTGCCATCATCGGTATTGCGATCATACTCGCGACGTTTGGCCAACTGTCTTATTCGCCCGCTGCAATCATTTTTTCAACCTTGTTTATCCTCGTTTTATCTTGGGCGACCAATATCGTTTTCTCAAGGGTATTTAACGCCCCAACCAATCCTGAATCGACATATATCACTGCCTTGATCCTCACGCTCATCCTGCCGCCGGTAAAAGTGCCTACCGACATGATCTTTCTCGGATGGGCATCGGTCCTTGCAATCGCATCAAAATATATATTTGCCTTAAATAAAAAACATATATTTAATCCTGCGGCAATTGCGGTTGTCTTGACTGCGTTCGGTTTCGGCGGATCAGCAAACTGGTGGATAGGAACCGCGTCACTTGCGCCGTTTGTTGCAATCGGCGGATACCTGATAGTACGGAAAATCCAGAGGGAAGATATGGCATTCGATTTCATACTCACGGTTTTTTTTCTCAGTGCATTTTTTGCATTTGCTTCCGGCGGAACGTTCTGGACAACCGTGAATCACGTTTTTCTGCACTCATCTATGCTGTTTTTTGCATTCATCATGCTGACTGAGCCTTTGACTACTCCTCCTACCAGAAAGCTGCAAACTATCTATGCAATCCTTGTCGGTATTTTATTTATTCCCCAGATACACGCTGGAAGCGTTTATTCCACTCCTGAGCTTGCGCTCGTTGCGGGTAATATTTTTTCGTTTTTGGTCACTTCCAAACAAAAACTCATTATGACGCTCAAGGAAAAAATACAGCTTGGTCCTGACATCGTTGACTATATCTTTCAGCCGAATCAAAAATTCGTCTTTGTCCCGGGTCAGTACATGGAATGGACATTGACACATCCCGGTGCGGACAGCAGAGGTGTCAGGCGATACTTTACCATTGCGTCATCGCCGACCGAAAACAATATCCGGCTCGGTATCAAGTTTTATCCGAACGGCAGCAGTTATAAAAAATCACTGCAGAATCTCGACATCCGCACGCCTATTATAGGCAACCAGCTTGCCGGCGATTTTACGCTTCCCGAAGACGAACGGAAAAAACTGGTATTTATTGCCGGTGGAATCGGCATTACGCCGTTTCGGAGCATGATCAAATATTTAGTCGATATGAAACAGATACGGGATATCGTTCTGTTTTTTGCCAATAAACGCGCTGACGAAATCGTATATAAAGACGTATTCGTTGATGCATATCAGACATTGGGAATTAAAACGGTATATACGCTCACTGATCAGGCATCAATTCCGCAAGGGTGGACCGGAAAAACCGGTCGTATAGACAGCACCATGATCATAGCCGATGTCCCCGATTATATAGAACGCACATTTTATCTTTCCGGCCCGCACGCAATGGTAACAGGCTTCGAACATACGCTTCTTCAGATGGGGGTAAAAGGTACCCAGATCAAAAAAGATTTCTTCCCTGGTTTTGTATAAAACTTCATAGATAAAATAAATTACTTGACAAATATATTATTTTCCTGTATTTTTATGACATTTATTCATTTTTTATAAGCAGTATGGACAACAAACCGCTCAAAACCTTCCTGGAAATTCCCTACGATGAACTTGAAGAAATGAACCTCGAGGCAAAGAAAAAAAAAGCTTCTCAAATTCCTGAAGACGAATTAAAGAAATTCTATCTTTCATATATTAAAAAAGAAACCAGACTCAAAGCGGTAACCATCGGTTTCTCTGATCTTGAAGGCAGGTTCCACATGCTCGACTACGACAAGAAATTTTTCCTTCATGCATACGATAATCTTACCTTTGACGGCTCATCGATCCGCGGATACACTCGCCAGGCAGAATCCGATTTACGGCTACACGTTGATTGGGGAAGTTTTTGGTGGATGCCTAGCGACGTATTCGGACCCGGAAAAGTATTGATTATGGGAAGGATTTTCGATCAGGATGATTCTATATATACCATGGACACCCGCGGTCTTTTGAAATCGTACCTGGAAAATCTGCACAAAAAATACGGATATGTTATCTATACGGCAAATGAGATCGAGGGATTTCTCGTCAAAAACATGGATGCGGAAAAAACATTCAACGAACAGGTTGGGTTTGAACTCGCATCTGCCGGCGGTTATTACCATTCGCTACCCAATGACGTCTTGAGGAACTTCATCGACCGGTCTGCGGAAGCGCAACGCGCCATGGGATTTCTGAACGAAAAAGACCATCCTGAAGTTGCGCCGTCGCAGTTCGAATTGAACTATTCATATTCCGACGCGTTGAACGCAGCGGACCAAATCCAGATATACAAACTCGTCTGCCGCCAGGTCGCCCACAACATGGGTATGACCGCATCGTTTTTACCAAAACCGATCGTCGGCATTAACGGCAGCGGCATGCACACGAACATTTCCATAACCAAGCAGGGTAAAAACCTGTTTTATGATGCAAAAGGCAGAGGTAAGCTTTCTAATTTTGCGTGGAAATTCATCGACCGCATCCTGACCAGTGCCGGAGACCTCTGTTTGGTATTGAACAGCAGCGTTAATTCCTACCGACGGCTTGATCCGCATTTCGAAGCGCCCAATGAAATAAAAGTGTCGGAGACCGATCGCGGCGCAATGATTAGAATCCCGTTGCACAACGAAGAATCTGCACGGATTGAAGTCAGAAGCGTTGGACCTGATGCTAATCCATATCTTACTATGTATGCCCTGATCAAAACAGGGCTTGAGGGACCGATTGAAAGACGTGATGAAGGAAAACGGGAACGCGTACGCTATCTTCCCGGTACGATCCAAACCGCGATTGCCCTATTCCGCCAAAGTGACTACATAGATACCCTTTTCGGAGAAGAGATGAAAAAACGCTATCTTCATTTAAAGCAAGTGGTCGCTGATCGTTCGGCAGCTGAACTGGGAACGAAAGTCAAGAATTCGGAAGTGGTCTATCACCACGAAGTGTACAATCAGATGTTGTGGAATAATTTTTGATATTTTTGTTATTAACAATCCTCTTTGCGACGAAAAAGACTGATGAAAAGAGGAATTAGGTAAGAATCATCAGGGTGACAATTCCTGCAGCAGCAAATATCGCGCCGTACCAGAATGTCGCGCTAGGAGAAACCGCATCCCACAACTGTCCCCCTATGATACTCGCGAATAATGAGGTCAATCCTACTGTCGTGCTATACCATCCAACCGCGCTCGCACGGAATTGCTGAGGTACGAAATCGGATGCGAATGCCTTGCCTACCGACCGGAAAATTCCCTGGTACAGGCCATATAGAATAAACAGGCATCCAATGAAAAATATATTAGTGCTTATGGCAAACCCCGCATATACTATCAGAGAAATAACAAAGGCTCCAAAAAGCAGATTTTTTCTTCCCAGTCTATCCGACAAAGTTCCGGCCGGGTACGAAATCAACGCTGCTACCAGATTGAAAAATGCATAGATGAGAATTGTTACGAACAATGGGACGCCAATGCGTTTCGTCTCCAAAATCAGGAATGCGTTGCTGGAGTTGCCGATGCCAAACACTGCGATCACCCCCAAATATTTCCAGTACGACTGCGGAAACACTGACAGCGAAAAATTCAGTTTTGATTTTGATTGTACCGTCATGTTATTCTCTTTTACCATCAGAATCATAAAAACGGCGAGAAGTCCGGGAACAAGTGCGATGAAAAAAATGGATCTGATATTTGCGTGCAAAAAAAATAACAGAACGACAGCTACCAATGGCCCGACGAATGCGCCGAAATTGTCGCCGATCCCTTCGAGTCCGAACGCTTTTCCCCGATGCTTTTCATCCGCAGACCCGGCAATCAATGCATCGCGCGGCGCAGACCGTGTGCCCGTACCCAACCTGTCGAGGAAACGCGAACCCAATACCCACTGCCAGGAGGATGCGAATCCTATCAATGATTTTGAAATTGCCGCAACCGTATACCCTATTACCGCGATCGGTTTCCTCTTTTCCAAAACATCGCCCAACCATCCTGAAAATCCCTGAATGATATTTTGTGTAGCAGTCGCTATTCCTTCAACCAGCCCAACTACACCAGCATTCGCTTTCAACGTCTGGGTAAGGAAAATGGGTATAATAGGATGGAGCATTTCCGTGGATATATCCGCGAACATACTCGTCAAGGTAAGAAGAAACGTATTTTTGGACAGACCTTCAAAAAGATTTTTTTTCTTTTTCATCTTTTCATTATATGCGTAAGCCGCCATACGATACTTAAAATAATTTTGTCAAATACCCTTTATCGCGCGCTGTATCGAACATCCGCTTATAGAATACGAGCGTCACGAAAATGAATACAATATTTAAAGCGAGATTCAGGAAAAACAATCTCCAGTCAAAATATCCGTTGAATACCAGCTTCCTCAACCCTTCGAACGTATATGTCGGTGGAATCACATAGGCGATCGGTTGCATCCACTTTGGCAGTGTCGAGATCGGATAAAACACACCGATAAACGGCTGGATAATAAAGACAAGCGTCCATGCAAGCGCCTCCATATCATACCCGAAACGGACGATGAGCCCGTTAGTCAACAATCCCATCCACCAACTCGCAAACAGCAGATTGAGTACGAAAAACGGAAGAAAAATCCCGAATGACAGTATATTAAAATGAAATAATAGATACCCGGTGATTCCCATGATGATCAATGCCGTAAGCATTTTGATGAATGATGTCACGATTAATCCAAGAAGGAACTCCCATGAAGTCAGCGGTGAAGCGAATACGTTGATCAAATTCCTGCTCCATCCATCCTCAAGAAGGCCGGTCGACATTTCCTGCTGGCTTCTTTGGATGACGGTCCAGAAAATCAGCCCGCCAACAAATACCACAATCAGATTCGGGATATGTGCATTCTTGACTATATATATACTTACATATCCCCAGATGAACAGGGAGATCACCGGCCAGTAAAACGTATCAGTCAGCCGAGCTACGCTTCTTCGCCATAGATAGATATGACGTATAACAATCCCCCACACCCTGTCAGGATTTATTTTTAACATCGTTGGTTGCTTCAATGAAATAATCTTCGAGTGTTGGTTTCTCGATGGACAGATCGGAATATATGATTTTCCGTTCTGCAAAAAAGGACAAGAGGTGTGTAATTTCCTCCTGATCGACGGATATGGTGATTACCCGTTTTTCCACTTTCGTTTTCCAATCAGATTCTTCGCAGATATTCAATGCACGTTTCATCCCGTCAGTAATGATAAATTTCACCTCACACAACTTTACGTTTCTCGCCAACCGTGATGGAGAATCTTCCGCAATAATCCTGCCATGATTGATAAAAATCACGCGGTCGCACACTTCTTCGACTTCGGCCATATTGTGTGATGTAAACACCATCGATGTCTTGTGTCTATCGCGTTCCTCAAGTATGAATGTCCTCACTTTCCTGGCAATATCGGGATCAAGCGAAGCAGTCGGCTCATCAAGAAGCAGAATACTTGGATGATTCAGGAATGCTTTGGTTAGATACACCATTGTTTTCTGTCCCGACGACAAATCGCCCATTCTGTTATTCATCAGGTGTCCGATTCCAAATATGTGCAGCAATTCTTCGATCCGCTCCCTCCGGTTCTTCACGCTATACAGCCGTGCCATGACATCAAGATTTTCGAATACCGATAACCGCCACGGCAGATCGATGTAGGAAGAAGAAAAGTTCACTCTTACCATAATCTCTTCTCGATGGCTGTACAGTGATTTCCCGAAGTAGTTGATATCGCCTTCCGTCGGTTTCATGACCCCCAGCATCATATGGATCGTTGTGGTTTTACCAGCGCCGTTCGGGCCCAACAGACCGACGATCTCACCTTCCTTCAGCGAGAAAGACACATCATTGACCGCAATAAATTCATGTGGTGGGGAACCGAATTTTTTTGTCAGATGCTTTACTTCAAGTACCGGATCCATATCTAGATTGTACTGATTCAATGCTACGGATGCAAGGATGAATCGTATACATCCCTATTGAACTTTGATATTTTTGTATATATCGATCGTATCCCGCTATTGGCGAAAGTGCGAACGATTATGCCGATTGCAATTTCACTACATATCGGTATAGAATATACATATGATAGGATATTCGGGAAATATTGAAAAACTGACGCTTGCCAATATGTACTTCCGCCAGGTTCTTTATACCGGCCAGCATAGTCAACTGGTCCTTATGTGTCTGCAGCCCGGAGAGGAAATCGGTCTTGAAGTCCATACGGTAACCGACCAGTTCTTCCGATTCGAACAGGGAGAAGGAAAAGTGATCATCAACGGTGAAGAATATACGATAAAAGACGGGGACGCAATCATCGTTCCGGCAGGATCACAGCATAATGTAATAAACACATCGTCGGAGAAACAGCTGAAACTATATACCATCTACTCTCCCCCTCATCACAAGGACGGAATCGTCCACAAAACAAAAGTAGAGGCAGAAGCGGATACCGAGGATCATTTGTAAGACAATCTTCGTAGTTTCATATGAAAAATAAAATCATTCTTTCAGTTCACGGTTTTGTCCACAATACGTTTGACTCGCTGAAAAATAGAAATTTCAGGTTATATTTCATCGGCCAACTTATCTCCGTTTCTGGTACCTTTATGCAGGCGGTTGCCCAGGCCTGGCTGGTACTAAAAATTTCCCATTCAGGAGTCGCATTGGGTTTGATTACTGCACTGCAATTTCTACCCATACTGGTTTTTGGTCCCTGGGGAGGCGTGATTGCCGACAGATTCAATAAACGCAAACTGTTGTTCGTCACTCAATTCGTTTTCGGCATCCAAGCCTTGCTGTTAGGGATATTGGTACTGGGCGGTTCGGTACAGTTGTGGATGGTAGGCGTATTGGCTTTTGCATACGGGATAGTCAATACGATCGACAACCCGACGCGGCAGACGTTTGTCCCGGAAATGGTTGGCGAGAACCGTTTGAGCAATGCAGTATCGCTGTACAGCAGTCTGGTGAATATGGCCCGCGTACTAGGCCCCATACTCGCCGGCGTATTGATAGCGACCATAGGCCTCGGCTTATGCTTTATCTTAAACGGCATATCGTACGCAGCAATCATATTGTTATTAATTATGATGAATACCAAAGAACTGCATACGGCAAAAACGGTCAGTCATATGAAAGGCCGTTTGTCCGAAGGCTTCCGATACATTATCGCTACGCCAATTCTCCGAAATACATTACTGATGATGGCAATTATCGGTACGTTGACCTATGAATTCCAGGTAAGTCTGCCTATGATTGCCGAGTTTACGTTTCACGGAGACGCGGGAACATATGCTTTTTTAACAGCTGCCCAGGGAATCGGATCGATTGCCGGCGGTATCGTATTGGCAGGCAAGAAAAAGGTGGCAAGCCGGATGCTGGTAATCACCGCGTTGTTATTCGGCATCACTACGGTTATTTCTGCTGTGATGCCTACTCTATCGCTGACATTATTGGTCATTTTATTCGTCGGTTTCTTCTCTATTTATTTCCTTTCATTGGGAAATACCATTCTGCAACTGGAAAGCGTTCCGGAAATGAGAGGCAGAGTCATGTCCTACTGGACCATGGCTTTTTTGGGATCGACGGCGATCGGCGGCCCGATTATCGGCTGGATCGGCCAGCAGATCGGACCGAGATGGGGATTGGGTGTCGGCGGTTTCGCCGCCATTATTGCCGCCGTCTTCGGATTCCTTACCATTACAAAAATGAAAGCCACGTCTTCTCCGGAGATATCAACTGCCGCCGACCTTGCCGCTGATGAAGATAAGAGAGTTCTCTAATCCTTCAGTTGGAAAAACCAACCAGCTTTTTAGATTATCTATTCTGGCAATAAGCTGATATAATCAGACTATGAACGGTTTCTATCGAGGTAATAATAGGTTTGGCAAAGGAAGAGATTCCCACAGACAGGATTTCGGCAGGGACAGGCAAATGTATAGGGCAACCTGTGCCAAATGTGGAAACGACTGCGAAGTACCGTTCAAACCGACCGGCGAAAGACCGGTTTACTGCAACAATTGTTTCAAAAGCATGCGCGATTCCGATCCAAGAAGATCTGACGACAGGGATTCAAGAGGAAGACGCGATAATTATTCCGAAAACAGGAATGACCGGGGTAATGAAAATACTGAAGGGCAATTCAAAAAACAGTTTGAATCACTGAATTGGAAACTTGATAAGATCTTGAAGAGTCTCTCTCCTGCTGCTCCCCAGGAAGTTGTTCAAGAAGAAAATATTGAAGAAAAAGCATCCATTCGACAAGCTCAGGACCCTGAGTTAATCGAAGGAAAGATTGCAAAACCTAAAAAATCAAAAAAAAACAAGGAAGAAAAACCGGCAGTTGCAGAAATTACTTAAATCATTTCACCACATTCATTTATTATAGTCACCACCGAAAATTTCTTAACAACCATTTTATAATCGGGTGTTTAACAAAATCTTCAGTTATTCCTTTAACGATTTTTTCATTTTGTTTTTTCTGTCGATTGATTCTAAGTAGCATGAAATAACTCGATAAACAAACCCATAATCTACTTCTCAATATCTGTAGAAACATTCCTTGAACTATAATAATTTGCAAACATTTTATTCATAATATGACTTCTGGATTCATGATTATCGTTCACCTTTTTGTAAAAATTGAAATGATCACGATACAGTTTTATGAGCTCACGGTCAAATGCTTCTTCAAATTTTACTTTAGCGGTTTCACGACTATTACTGCTTATAGATCCCTCAAGCGATTTATCCTTATCTAATCGTTCTAACAAGGAATGTAGGATAACTCTATCTTCATCGGTAAAATTCGTTCCATATTTTTTATTTACCTCACTAAGAATTTTTGATAACCTGTCATAAATTTTTTCCTGTTTTTGAGTTCCATAACTACCCATTGGTTCAAGCGCCATACTCTCGTTGTCAAGAGATATACCGCCATACCTTATTTTTTTTAATTTATATGAGCTAAAATCAACTGCTTCTAAAAGCTCATGCGGTATAACTTCTTTATCCCGTTTTATTTTCTTTTTTAAATAACGCAGATAAATATAGAGTTTTTCAAGATCAGTATCTGTGAAGGTAATTACCTGCGATAGAAATGCATACCGGAGCAAAAAATCGTTTATTTTTGTGATGAATTCATTTTTTTCTTCGGGAAGATGTTTGTCTATTCTTTCAATTACGTTGTCTAAAAAACTATTTAATTTATCCGCACTTGTCTGTTTAAAAAATGCTTCGGAAAAGTTATCAACCTCAAAACTCGTAAAGGCTTTAAAGCTATATATGTCGTTAAGAAGGTCGTACAGAAGATTCGGATCGGTTGCCTCCGATAAAATCGTCGTAGTGTAATACGGCTGGAATGATTTTTGGATATCGTCGGCATCGTTAACGAAATCGAGGACAAACACCTCATCTTTATGCAAAAAGGTCCTGTTAAGTCTGCTTAATGTCTGAACGGCATTTACGCCGCCCAAAAGTTTATCAACATACATAACCGATAATAATGGCTGGTCAAACCCTGTTTGGAATTTGTTGGCACAGATTAAAAAACGATATGGAGATTTTTTGAACTCCTCGGCGGTGTTTTTTTCGCTGAATCCATTCATGCCAGTCTCGGTAAAATCCAGTCCAGCGTCTTTGACCGTGCCTGAAAAAGCAACCAGCGCTTTATACGACAATCCTTGCTCGTTCAGATATTTATCAAACGCCTGCTTAAAACGAACCGCATGGAGCCTCGATTTGGTGACAACCATAGCTTTTGCTTTATTGTCTATTAGATGAGCAATCTGCGAGTGGAAATGTTCGACTATGACTTTTGTCTTTTTCATAATGGCGTGCTCGTGTTTGTCGACATAGCCTAATAAAAGTCTTTGCGCCGCTTTTCTTTCGTATTCGGGATCTCGATCCTTGAATTTGGCAAGAAGCTCAAAATACGCCCGGTACGTCGAATAGTTTTGCAATACGTCAAGAATAAACCCTTCTTCTATCGCCTGCCGCATGCTGTAAAGACTAAACGGTTCGAAAGTCCCATCAGATTGCTTTTCGCCGAAAATTTCCATAGTCTTTTGTTTGGGTGTAGCGGTAAAAGCAAAATAACTGATATTGGGATTTTTTATTTTTCTTGACTGCATTTGCTTATTCAGATAATCTTCCAGAGTTTCCGGTTCTTTGCTCTCTTCTCGCGCGGCTTCGTCAAGATCTTCTGCATTCAAAGTTTCCCTGACGTGTTTGGCACTTTCGCCAGTTTGAGACGAATGAGCTTCGTCAATAATGACCGCGAATTTTTTTCCTGCAAGTTCGACCACGGTCTGTGAAATAACTGGAAATTTCTGAAGAGTGGAAATAATGATTCGTTCACCTTTTTCTAAAGCTTCTTTAAGATCCGCTCCGCTTTCGACATGGACGACAACGCCACGGATTTGGGAAAACTGTTCAACCGTCTCAGACAACTGCCTGTCCAGTATCCGCCTATCGGTAAGAATAATTACTCCATCGAAAATCACCTTGTCGTCTGCTCCGTGAAGTTCACTTAGACGGTGTGCAATCCAGGCTATCGTATTGCTTTTGCCCGAACCGGCGCTGTGTTCAATGAGATAATTTTTTCCGGTGTTTTTTTCTTTCACATCTGCAACCAATCTTTGAACCGTTTCTCTTTGGTGGTAACGCGGGAATATCAAACTTTCCTCAATATATCTATGACCGCGTCTGTCTTCTGTTTCCTCTTTATGAAAAGTGATAAATCTAGCAATAAGCTCGAGAATACTCTTTGGCGACCATACGTCTTCCCACATGTAAGCTGTTTTGTAACCGTTAGGATTGACCGGATTATCCCGATTCTGATTATTGCCTTTGTTAAAAGGCAAAAAACGTGTTTTTATACCTGCCAACTTCGTCGTCATCACCACTTCTTCGCAGTCGACTCCGAAACATACAAGATTCCGTTTGAATTTCAATAGTTTTTCTTTTGGGTCGCGATCATCACGATATTGGTTCATGCTATTAACAACGCTTTGACCAGTCAATTGATTTTTCAGCTCAATGGTACATATAGGAATGCCGTTGACAAACAAAACCATATCGATGGATTTTGCTTTTTCTTTAATACTGTAATGGACTTGGCGAACAACACTGAAAGTATTTGATCGGAAAAGTTCGATTGCCTCTGGGTTATGACCGCTTTGCGGTTCGAAATAGACTAAATCAAGATGGATGCCATGGTCGGTAATCCCTTTCCGTAAAACTTCCAAAGTCCCGCGTTTTTCCAATTCTTTATCAAGTCGTTCTAATATCTTGTCTTCATATGAATTACCATGTATTTCTTTCAGTTTTCCCAGTTGATCGTTTTGTGTTTTTTTCCAAAACTCCAAAACCAATTCTTTATCCAACGCAAACTCTGCATCATAATCAGATGATTTTCGTATAACAAACTTATGAAGCCTTACCAGCTCCTTTTCGATAAAATCTTCGAATCCGATTTCTTTGGTATTGACTGTCATAACTTTAATTAACTTTTAATTTCCCTGTAACCGCATTTGAAATTAAGGAAATTTTGTATTCTTCAAGTAATTGAACAGATTCATAGATTTTATTTTTTGCTTTTGCAATTTTATCTGTTAATCTATCCAATTTCTCAATAATTTTTTTTTGTTCATTCAACGCTGGTAATTGAATAGAAATGTTGCCAAGAATTTCCCAACTTGCTCGAGGCATTTTTGCTCCGTAGGTTGCTGCATTTACTTGATTTATAAACTCTTTTGTTATCATTTTGTAAAATAGAAATTTTGGTTCCATCTCTTTACTGTGTCGTAAAACTAAAAATTCTCCCGAGCAAGATCCTTCCTCAAAAGCTAACATAATTTTTGCTAAATACGGCCTGAGTTTGCCAAAGAGGACGTCACCTTTTTTAAAACTGATCAATTCTCCTGAAATGTTTTCCGGCTCGGTTGTACCGAGAATTTGACCAGTCCAACTCTCAATATTTTCAAGCATGTAGATTTTTCCGATTAAGGCATTTTTTTTAACAATATTTTTAACAATGCGTTTTAATTTTTTTTGATTTTTACCTGAATTAACAGATTCTGTAATTAATAGAATTCTTTTCTCTTCAAGCAACTCAATCAGTTTCTTCTTTTTAGCAATTGCAGCATCGATCCTCGACACTTTTTGGTCTAAAAATTTTACGATTTTTATTTGCTGATTTAATTCAGGTAATTCTATCCTGAAAGACTTTAATGAATTTGATGATAGTTCGGTAAAAGTACTACCACTTCCTAAATTTTGCAAATCTTCTTTTTTAGAAAGCAAATAATAATATATAAAATTAGGTACTGCTGTATTTCTATTTATTACCAGACTTTTACAGCCTTGATTAGTACACATTTTATCTCCTGCAATTGCAATTAAACCTATTGGAGCACGTGTAGATAATAATAATGAATCCTTAGACACCAAAGTTGTACCACAAGATAAATATCCTTTGTTTGTGATTTTACGATTTGAATCGTAAATATATTTACTACTTAAAACTTGACTAAGGTCAATTGGCGTGATCCATTTTATATCTCCGTCCCAATAATCAGGATTATCGCTTGAAGGCGTAGAACCATTATATATTTCTGCAATATAGCTCAATTTTAAAATCAATTTCATAAAATTTCTTTTAATAAACTCAGTAACTCGTTTTCTATTTGTTTAATATTTTTTTCAATTTCTTTAAAATCCCTTGGTGGTTTGTATTCGTAAAAATATCTCGTGAAGGGAATTTCGTAGCCGATCTTGCCAACCTGGCCATCTTTATCATCTCTTATATTTGTATTAATCCATGCGTCCGGAACATAAGGAAGAACTTCTTTTTTGAAATATTCAATGACATCGCTACCAAGTGGTACATTTTCCGTATCTCTCAGTTCCGGATCCGGCTCGGGATTACCATTGCTATCGGTAATAATCGGCGCATTCTCGTCCCTCTCCGACAGCTCTTTTTCGATGATCTTTACATATTTTGCAGAAATTTCCAAACCTTGTTTTTCCGCTGTTTTTTTAAGACCGAACTCAAAATCCTCCAGTTTCAGATATGTTTTTTTTTGCATTGCTTCAAGAGCTATATATACTTTGCTTTTGAATTCCTGCCATTCCTGGTTTTCTTTCGCTCCTTTATCACCCGATTTTCTGCTCGGAAGATCTACGCTAAAATCCTTTTGCGCCTTGAGCCGGTCGATCCTTTCGGTAGTCGTTGCCCAATTGAGCCGCAATGGTCGTTCGACCGTAATCTGACGATACCCAAACTCTGTCGTTTTGAAAATCTTCACTTTTTTACTCTCTTTGAATTCTTTATACAACTCGATGATTTTTTTTCGTTCTTCATCAGTTATTTCTTTTCTCTTTTGACCAAGACTTTTTCGCATCTTGGAAAATAGATTTCTGGCATCGATAAGTTGGACTTTACCTACTCGTTCGGAACTTTTTCTATTGGTCAAAATCCAGATATATGTGCTGATACCGGTGTTGTAGAAAAGTTGATCAGGCATGGCAATAATCGCCTCGACCAGATCTTTTTCCAGGAGCCATCGCCTAATCTCGCTTTCTCCGCTACCTGCCGAGCCGGAAAAAAGCGGTGAACCGTTGAGAATAATTGACAGTCTGGAACCGCCATCATGAATTGGCTTCATTTTGCTAACCAGATGTTGAAGGAACAATAACTGGCCATCGGAAATCCTCGGCAATCCAGCACCAAAGCGTCCACCAAAACCGCGCCTTGCTTCTTTTTCCACAGCATCTTTGTCTTTTTTCCAGTCAACTCCATATGGCGGATTGGTCAAAAGATAATCAAATTGTTCTGCATAAAACTGGTCATTACTTAATGTACTTGCCTGACTGTGATCTTTTTCTCCGCCTTTGATATTATCTGGATTATCACCTTTAATAAGCATATCTGCTTTGCAAAGTGCAAAAGTCTGCGGATTCAGTTCCTGACCGTAAAGAAAAAGATCGGCTTTCTGATTGATCTTCTGATGTACAAAATCTTTTGAGACGGTAAGCATGCCTCCGGTACCACAAGCACAGTCATAAATACGTCGAGCCACATGAGGTTTTATCAAATCTTTTTTATCCGGCTCAAACAGGATTTCCACCATTACCTTGATGACGTCACGCGGCGTATAATGCTCTCCCGCGGTCTCGTTGGATTGTTCAGCGAACTTCCTCAACAGCTCTTCGAATATCTGCCCCATCTGATGATTGTCTAATGATGACGGATGAAGATCGATTTTATTCAGCTCCTTAATGATGTAATACAGCAGATTGCCGCCCGACAACCGCTCTAAATGTTTGTCAAAGTCGAATTTTTCGAAAATATCGCGTATATTCTCACTGAAGCCATTCAGATACGCTCGGAAATTGGCAGCGATTTGTGATGGCTCCTCAAGTAGAGTTTTGAAATCATAATGGGATTTGTTGTAAAAACCAACTCCGGCTATGCTTTTTAGAATCGGATCCAAAACCGTATCTTTTTCGTTTTCGTGCTCGTTAAAAGTAGACAGTACTTCTTTCTTTGTTGGAACCAATATGCTATCGAGACGCTTTAGAAGTACCATAGGCAAAATAATATCTTGATATTCGTACTGCTTCCAGCTGCCACGAAGAATATCTGCAATATTCCAAACTAAACCAACAATATCAGAATGATTAGCCATTTTCCCTCCTTTTATGATCAACAAATAACTTTAAATATTCTTTAAGAACGAAAATACGGTTTTTTTGTTTGCCGGTGATTTCCGAAAGCATTCCTATCCTAGTCATATCCTTAACCAAATCATTAGCCGTCTGGGTAACGACACCTAGAATTTTCTCAATTTCCGAGACATTTATCACCGGTTTGGCAAAAAGATGCGGCAAAAGATCTTTGGCATTTTTCTGTCTACGTATACCGATGCCTTTTTCGATCGTTTCGATATATTCCGAACGGAGTTTGACTACTTTACTTAGTGTTTCTTTGGCATCTCTAGCCGTTTCTGCTACTCCGGAAAAGAAAAAACGGACCCATTGTTCTATATCATGTGACCTTCTCACTCTATCCAATGCATCAAAATACGAAGCTCGATTATTTTCTAGATAATCGGAAAAGTAAAGTGAAGGTCGGTTTAAGATTTTCGAATGAACAAGTTGTAAAGTAATAAGAAGACGACCAATTCTCCCATTGCCATCAAGATATGGATGGATCGTCTCAAATTGATAATGGGTAATTGCGATTCTTGCCAATTCAGGAACGATAAGATTTTCATTGTGCCAATATTTCTGTAGGTCAGACAACAAATCTTCAACTATAGCGGGAGGAGGCGGAACAAACGCAGCTGTGTTAATATCCAAACCGCTGCCGCTAACCCAATTTTGACTTCTTCGAATCTCGCCTGGGGTTTTGGAGTAACCTCTAACATTCGACAATAAAATCTTATGGACTTCGTTTACTAAACGCATTGATAGCAGTAATGTTTTCAGCCGATCAACCGCATGATTTATTGCTTTGATGTAATTTTGTACTTCTTCCCAATCGTCACGTCTTTCAATACTTATTTCTTCTCTATCTTTAACTGCTTCTTCAATATTTGTTCTTGTTCCTTCAATACGACTTGAAATGGTAGCTTCTTTAATAACGTGCATTTTTATGAAGAAATCGATATCAGGCACTAATTGAGAATATGCATTGAGTTCGCCTAAATAACGCATTGCATCGGATAAAAGCAAAGGAATATGGGGATCTTTAAATTCAATATTCTTATTGACGCTCTCCGGTATGAAAGCTTTGTGAGTTCCCAGTGATTGATATTTGCCTGCGATAAACATTGTAGAGAAAGTGTAACACAGATTTGTTATTTTGTCAAGTCCATTTTAATTGATTAAAATGGACTTATTTTTAAGATAGTCTATACTGTTTATACCGGATCATTGCGTATAAAACTAATTCAGCATCTATAGGAATAAATCCTATGAACAGAAATGCTTCTAAAACCTGATATTTTTCTCCTAAATATACTCTGAATTTGGCAAAATCCAATGTCCAACCTTGACTTCTTACTCCAAGATTTAAATTCTGACTGTCAATAAAGGCATAAATAATCGGTTTTTTGGTCATCCTAATAAAAATAGAGCGTAACTAACAGATTGTCCACGGATTATAAACGACAAAAGTAAGAAATATGAAGATAGTAACGACTATTTTTTCCTTCTTCCCCTTCTGGATCGTGAAGGAGCCGGCTGGGGTTTTGCAGGAGCTTTTGCTTTCCTATCCGCAAACCAGATGAGGTAAATAAGCGGTAAGATACCTAAGGTATTAATTATGAGAAGCGCGATGAACCAGTATTTCTGTCCGTTGCGAGCAGAGCGGTAAAGAGAAACACCTTTCAAAACGATCTCCGCGATGACTATAAGAATGAAGAGCGGCCACCAAAATCCTCCGAATGGGAGCGTGTTCGCTCCGGCAATCCAACCCCAGTTATTTAAGAAAGGTCCACGCATCATATATGTGCATATATTAATCCAGAATTATTTCGTTTTCAAGTGTTTTTTCTTCAGGCCGTATTCAGTTTGACGAGGTAAAATGATTAGTATATACATTAGTTGTTATCCGTTCTCTTATATTCGTATGGAAATCAAAAACAAGGTGGCGATTGTCACGGGCGCTTCTTCGGGAATCGGCAGGGCTACGGCAAAATTACTCAGTCAAAAAGGCGCGAAGATTGCCATTGCGGCACGCTCCACGGAAAAACTCCAGTCTCTTGCCCGGCAGTTGGATCATGACGCATTTGTGATTCACGTCGACATGACCAACGAAAAGGATATCAGGGAAATGGTCAGAAAGGCGTATGACCATTACGGAAGGATCGACATCCTGGTGAATAATGCGGGTCAGGGATATGATTCGACGGTCGAAGACATGGATATCAGAACATACGAGTATATTTTTCATCTCAACGTCGTCGGTCCGGTCATTGCCATGCAGCAGGTTATTCCCATCATGCGGAAACAGAAAGAAGGATCAATCATCAGCATCAGTTCGGGCACCGCATTGATGGCGCTTCCCGGCATGGCCGGTTACTCATCCATGAAGCGCGCATTGGTCGGTATCAGTCTGACCGCACGGGAAGAACTCAGAGATGATCATATCAATGTCAGCGTCATATATCCGTATATCACAGCAACGGACTTCGAGAAGAACACGATCAAGACCGAACGCAGACAAGAACGTGAAGATGATGACGGCCGCAATTTACCTGCCGGTGATCCGCCGGAATATGTGGCAAAACTCATTCTCGAAACCATAAAAACAGGAAAATCTGAGATAGTCGCCCACGAATGGATGAATAACCGGTGATTTTACGGACAATTAAACTGTGTTTTACACGCATTCTGGGCTTCTCCTGCCGGAAGACTTGCACAAGCCGAACATTCCTGTGCCTGTGACTCTGCGCCGAGCGTAACCGTTTCCTTCATCATCGCGCCGGTCGGTGCCATGGTCGGAACCTTGTATGAGGTAAAGGTTATACCGCCGGGCAAAGCGAACATTGTTGAGTCCGCAGACCATGGTTTGCACGAATAGTTCACTTTTTCGTTTAGGTTCGGACCCGCCTTGGGAGCCGTTTTCCTGATAAATTACGAGAGGTAAAAAATGAATATTTGATACAATAATGCATCGCTATGAAAAAAACGGTCGTACTCGGGGTCACCAGCGGCATTGCCGCATACAGAACCCTTGATCTGGTCAAACAGTTGCGCAAAGAAAGAATTGAAGTTATTGTCATAATGACCAAACACGCAGCCGAGATGGTTTCTCAAGAAGAATTCAAGAAAACATCCAACCATGAAGTGTATACGGATCTTTTCGAAAAAGGGTTCGACTATAAAAAAGTTCTGGAATCTCGCGCAGTCAATCATATTAAAGTCGCGGACAGGACAGACGTGTTTGTCATCGCGCCTGCAACCGCGAATACAATCGCGAAACTCGCCAACGGCATTGCCGATGATTTCCTGACGACAACCGCTCTTGCCGTTACTGCGCCGATAATCGTCTGCCCATCCATGAACGTACACATGTGGGATAATCCGGCGGTGCAGGAAAATATTACGATTCTGAAAAAACGCGGGTTTGATTTTGTCATGCCTGTTTCCGGCATGCTCGCCTGCGGCTATGAAGGAATGGGGCGTCTCGCGGAAATCAAGGATATAAAACAGGAAATCATGAACCAGCTGGACCGCTCGCAGTCGCTCAAAGGAAAAACAATAATCGTAACCGCCGGCGGCACCATGGAAAAAATCGATGACGTGCGGTATATAACCAACAGGGGTTCGGGAAAAATGGGAGCGGCAATTGCCGAGGAATGTTATCTGCGCGGCGCCGAAGTGATTTTTTTGCGCTCAAAAAACGCCGTGCAACCGCGCTATATCATGACTGAACAAACCTTTATCAGCGCCGCAGATTTATTTGCATTGGTCAAGCGATATGTCAAAAAATGCGACGTTTTCTTTCATACTGCTGCAGTTTCGGATTTTTCAGTATCAGATCGTTTTCGTGGAAAAATTAAAAGCGATAAACCCGTTACATTGATCTTGCAGCCGACCGTCAAGATCATCGACCAGATCAAGAAACTCAATCCGAAAACCGAACTGATCGCATTCAAAGCAGAATACGGCCTCCCTGAAAAAGAGCTTATCCGCGTTGCACGGCAAAAATTACAACAAACGCATGCAGATGCAATCGTAGCAAACGACATAAGCGGAAATGACCGTGGTTTCGAATCGGACATGAATGAAGTTTTTGTCGTATCACCGGATGGGATGAATATGCATTTCGGACCCGCGCCCAAACAAGAGATAGCAAAAAAAATCGTATCCGTGACTACGTAAGGAACATCTTCATTTGTTCACGGATATTTTCTTCACCATCCTCATCATTATTGATGGCGTCATAAGGGATTTCTGGTTTATCAAAATTCTCGCACATGACTCGCGCCTGTTTTCGTTCTAAAGGATATTCTTTTCTATTCTCAAGTCTCTTTTCCCGTATATCATCCCGTGTTTTAACGAGTATGAAATGCGCTTTGGGAAATTGATCCAGTATTTTCTTTCTATGACGTTCTTTTATGAATGTTTGCGAAACGATCATTTTTTCATGTATCTTCACGAGCTGCCGGACGGACTGCAGCATGTTTTTAAAAAATCTATTCCTCATATCTTCCGTTACAACCAGGCGTTTTTTGATTGTTTCATCCATGTCTTTAGGCATATCATCATCCCCTTCATATAAATGATAGCCGAGTGATTTAGCGATGACCCCGCTCACGTATGTTTTTCCCGAACCGGGTAAACCGAACACAATCAGTAATCGCATGTGTAAATTATATCAATTGAGATCGTTGTATTTTTTTCTTATACTGGATTTATATTATGGAACCGCCAGGACTGACGACACAACAAGCGGAAGAACGCGCGAAAACAGAAGGCTTGAATGAGATACCGGAACCGAAGAATCAGGAGATGAAGAAGCTTCTTCGTCTGGCGCTTTCCCCGATCTCGCTTATGCTCATGCTCGCTGCCATTCTTTCATTCTTCGATCACAAACTGTTTGACGGAAGTTTCATCCTCGTACTTCTTATCCTGAATGTTTTTATTACGTTCTGGCAAGAATTCAAAGCGGATTCCACGATCAAAAAACTGAATCAACACCTTGCTTTGCAGATCAAAGTTTTCCGAGACAATACCTGGAAAATGATCGATGCACGATATCTGGTGAAAAATGACATGATTACAATCGCAACCGGCCAAATCATTCCAGCCGACTGCAAAGTTCTGGAAGGAAAAAACATCACGGTCAATGAAGCGGCTCTGACCGGCGAATCCCTTCCCAAGGAAAAAAACGCCGGGGATCCGTTATATTCCGGATCGTATCTGTCCACCGGTATTGTCAAAGCGGCTGTCACCGGAACCGGAGTACATACGTATTTCGGGAAAACGTTATTGTCGGTTGACCGAAACCGCGGCAAAAGTATTCTCGAGCAGGACGTCATACGCATATCACGGTTGTTGTCTACGATCAGTTTTGTCGCAGTCATCATACTGATAGCGGTCCTCGGTCTGAAACACGCGCCACTTCTCGAACTGATGACGTTAGGGTTGAGTTTGATTATCGCCGGCATTCCAATCAGTCTTCCGACCGTTATGACGCTGATTATTGAGTTCGGCGTGATCGCCTTGGCTGCCAAGGAAGTAATCGTCAGACGAATATCCGCACTCGAAGATCTGGCTAATGTTAATTTATTGTTGAGCGACAAAACCGGAACGCTTACCGAAAATCATATCACGGTCCACTTCATCAAAAAATACAATTCGTATAGCCCGATCGATGTTCTTTTCTATGCACAGTTTGCCGGAAAAATCAACGAGAACGACCCGATCAACGCGGCGATTCTGGAAAAATCAAAAGCTGAAAAAGTTATCGAAGACGAATCCCAAGTCCTTGATTATACCCCGGCGGACTCGTCAAGTAAGATGGCGACCGCGATTATCAAACACAAAGGTCAAACGATCGCGATCGCGATCGGCGCGCCGCAACGAATCGCGTCTTTATGCAACCTGGACGAGACCGGGAAACGATCATATGAAAACGACGTGCAGGAATTCGCCAACAAAGGATACCGGAGCCTTGCCATCGCAATCCGTAAAGATTCGGAACAACTATCCAACATGACGTTGATCGGTATGATGGGCTTATCTGATACGCTGAGAACTGATGCTAAAGACGTGATCGATTTCATGAAAGAAAACGGTATACACGTTGTCATGCTTACCGGCGATAACCACGTTATCGCCCGCGAAATCGTCGGAAAACTCGGATTTAATGACATAAAAGTAATTTCCAAAGAAGAACTCGATAAGATGGACCTTAAACATCTTGACCCGTCGGTGTTTTCCGACATCAGCGCTTTCGCGGAAATCCTGCCGGATCACAAATACCAATTCGTGAAAACCGCGCGCATCCAATTCGTCGTCGCGGTCACCGGCGACGGCGTTAACGATCTGCCGGCGATCAAAGAGGCAAATGTCGGCATTGCGGTCAAGAATTCTGTCGATATCCTTAAGTCCACGGCGGATATTGTGCTCCTATCCAACGGGATTTCCGTCATCAAGGATGCGATTATCGAAAGCCGGAAAATATTCATGCGGTTATATTCCTATTCCCTGTACCGTATCTCCGAAAGCTTCCGGTTAATCATTACCACGCTTTTTATCGGCGTCATGGCAGGAGTATATCCTCTCACCCCGCTCCAGCTGATTCTGATCGCACTCTTGAACGACATTCCGATCATATCTCTGGCATTCGACCATGTACAAATACCGAGAAAACCGTCAAAGATCAACGTGAACAGGCGAACCATTCTCAGCATTTTGTACGGAACGGCCGGTATTTTCAATAGTATGGTTTTGTATATAATTCTTATCTACTGGCTACATATTAATTGGGACATCGTACGCACCATCTATTTCCTGAAACTGACCGTATCCGGACATATGTTGATTTACGTGGCACACACGAAAGAAAAATGGTTCAGATTCCTGCCGAGCAAGGAAGTCATCATTGCCACAGCGGCCACACAAGGAATAGCAACATTCCTGGCTCTAACTGGCTGGCTCATGCCATCGAAAATTTCATTATTCTGGGTAGTGTTTGTCTGGATATGGGCGTTCGGCTGGATGCAGATAACGGAGGTCGTCAAGGAAATATTCAATAAAATTACCGCGAATAAAAACCCAATTATTACGAAACCAGCTTGAATCTCTCATGGGCTTCGAAAGCAATGATATCCGCCGCATGTTCAATACTCATATGCTCACCCGTCTGGATAACCATATCATAATTTTTCGGATCTTTGGGATCACGGTTGAATAGGGACTCCATAAATTCTTTTCTGTCTTCATCTGATTTTGCTATGCGTTTCCTCGCACCGGTTTCCGTGAGATCGTCATATTTCATAAGCCATTTAATCCGTTGCCCGGTACTGCACACTATCCGTATTTTCAGAGCAAGAGGAAGGAGAAAATTGGCTCCGTGACCTATGATGATCGCATTCCCTCTCATTCCTATGGTAGTAACTACCCGTATCAGATTGCGGTGATACGTTTCAAAATTGAAGTAATGATCCCCAAAAATATCTGCTATAAATTCCTCAATGAGCGAAAATCGTTTTTCATCCACTTCTTTTATCAGATCTTTTTCCAGGGATGAATTTTTTGCCATTTCGTCAATGATCTCTTTATTGTAGACTTTCCATGGATTACCGAGCTTTTTGGCGATCGCGATGGCGATCGGTCTTCCTCCGGATCCCGCTTCGCGGGAAATAGTAATCACCGGTACGCTCATCTCCTCCATTTTTTTCTTGACTATTTCCATGTTGGTGTCAATAAGAATATTCCTATTGATCAAATTGTATATAGTATTCATAATACATATCACTTATAATATATGTGAAAAGCAAAATATTTCATATGAGTGAATCGCTGCAACCTGAAGAAAATATATTCCATAAACACATATAACATACATTACCCGAACGTAAATGCGAAACACTCGTCACCATCGTTTTCGAATCGTAACATAAGCGTATGTTCTTCCTGTTTTCCCCTGAGATCAACCAGATCATACAACCGCTGCATATCCAAAGTAACTTCGTCGTTAATCACATCTTTCCCTGACTGTTCCGATATGATTGGCTTGTCATCCAAAAAAACTTTCACTTTGTCCCCGGCTTTTTGCGGAGACATAACCAGATATACATGTCTTGCTGAGAAATGGAACCGCAATGTCGAACTTTTGCTCGCTTTTGCATACTCGGGCCGTACATCCCATGTGCCGGTAAATGCAAAATCGTTCAGCGGTATTGAACCTGCGGCCGTATACGTTCTCTGCCCTGCTTCCGGTTGTTCGTTAGATGCGAACCTGTCCATACGATTGCTGCCTACATAGGTTTCCGGAGAGATAAATCCGCTTGGCGTCTGATCCGGAATAGTACCGACGGAATCCGATATTGTTTTTCCTGCTTCCTCCAATAAATTCTGGATGTACTGTTCCGTCTGACCATATTCCCCTTCGCCGAAATGTTCATGTCTGATGTTGCCATTGACATCGATCAAATATTCCGCCGGCCAATACTGATTGTTGTAGTTGTTCCACGTGCTGTAACTATTATCTTGCGCAACCGGATAATGGATTCCGTATTGTTTAATCGCATCCTGAACGTTGCTGGTTTTTTTCTCGAACTCAAACTCGGGCGTATGCACACCAATCACTACGAATCCTTTATTATGGTATTTGTCATACCATGCGGTAACGTGCGGCAATGTCCTGATGCAGTTAATACATGTGTAGGTCCAGAAATCAACCAACACAACTTTTCCCCTCAAATCTTTCATCATCAACGGTTTATCGGTATTGAGCCAATGGGTAATGCCGATAAAATCCGGGGCAGAGCCAAGATTCGGCAGAGCACTTCCACCAATTGCCGGCATAGGTTTATTTTCCCTGTTTTTTACGGAGAAACTTTTATTTTCTTTCAGGGAATCCAGACGTTTCATCACCATAGGATTACTTTCAAAACTGGTAACAAAATTTGAATATGACGGAACATAATCGAGAAGTTTCACTTCCAACGTTTTATCGAAGTTCGTAAAAATAGCTAACGCGGTCAGAATCATAATCATGCCGAATACCTGCTGGATCCTACCGGTATATTTATTCAATCTTTTAGATCCGTACAATATCCTGTTTCCTGCTGTTGCGAATGCGAAAAGCGGAATCCCTACGCCGATCACGTATACGATAGTCACTAAAACAACCGCTGCATTGACTGCCTGGGCTGCGGACAGTGTGGCAATGGTCGCGAGGATCGGACCAGCACAGGGTGACCACACGATTCCCAAAGAAATGCCGATGGTCAATCCGCTTAAAAACCCGTTTCCCTGAGTTTTATGTATCGATCCAGCCTTTCCGCTTAATCCGCTCACAAATCCTTCGACTTTCCGGTTCAACGCCGGGATGATGAGGGTTAAGCCAAAAAATCCGATTACGATCACCGCAAACAGTCTAAGGATATTCGGATCAAACGGGATTATCTTTATGATGTATGATAATGACAGAGTAAAAAACGCGAAGCTCGTGATTATACCCAACGTAATGCCCAACGGCTTTGCCTTTCCTTCGGTCGATGACGAAGAAAGAATAATCGGCAAGAGCGGCCAGATGCACGGAGCGAGAATGGTGATTAATCCGGCGAATAAAGCATAGGCCAATAAAATTACCATAGATATTTCATTTGATAATTCATAACAACTATTATATATCCTGTATTAGTTATATAATACACTTCTGCAGAGGAAGAATCATCAATTTTGGGATCGAAGCAAAGAATAGGACGACTAATTACAATGACTGCAGGTGCCGGACAACGACTCAAAACCGATTACAGCAACGGATGAAAAAAGGATGAGGCTGTTAATAAAAGCAACCAGTATCTCGGCACGCTTGTACCCGTAGGTTTTTTTCAGATCGTTTTTCCTACTTCCTATTTTTTCTCCTAATAATGCCAACACCATTGAACCTATGTCAAAAAAGTTATGGACTGCATCGGAAATGACCGTAAGACTACCGATCATTACACCGACAATTATCTCTGATACCGTAATCAAAACATTAAGTATGATGGCAATAGTAAATCTATTCTTCATACAATAATAAGCGAAACTATTATTGTCCCCAAAATAGCCCAGACAACATCTTTCTTTAATTGTATAACAACAAAAAGAGTTGCCAGAAAAATAAGCCATGTCTGCCAGTTGATAAGCGATTTCTCTCCAAAGGACAAGACGACCGAAGCGATAATGCCGATAAATCCTGCCAGGAATCCTTTAATAATGACTTTGACGAATTTCAAATGCTTAATCTGCTCGTGAAATTTCCCCAACAAAAGGATGAGTAAAAGCGAGGGCAGAAAAATGGCGATGGTTGAAACAAAAGCTCCCAACAAACCGGCAACTTTATAGCCGATAAATGCGGCGGTAATAAACACCGGTCCCGGTGTGATCTGGCCAATAGCAATCCCGTCCCGAAACTGCGCCAAAGACAGCCAATGATGACCGTCAACCACAATATGCTGGATTAAAGGAATGGTGGTAAATCCGCCACCAAATGCAATTAGGCCGATCTGGAAAAAGGTAACAGCCAGTTGCCAGAAAAGAGAGCGGGTTAAAAATAAAATAGTGGCTCCCAAAACTAAAGCGAGCATTAAATAACCGACATCAAGACTGATGATTTTACCTCCAATCCTTGATCGTTGAAAAAGATGATTGTCGGAATGAATATTTTCAAACTCCTTCGTAAAGTAATATAAGATAAATCCCAGTACACCGGAAAGTATGATGATAAAAATGATATTTGTTTTGGTAAAAACGGCGAGTATAAAACCTAAAGTAGCGATAATTAATCCTTTATAATCTTTGCGATCAACTTTGCCAAAAACGGGTTTTTCCAACTGTAAAATAGCATTGATCAAAAGTCCGACAACCAAAGCGCCCAAACCTGCAAATAATTTTTGGACCATTGCCAAAGAATGGAATCTAAAATACAGTGCAGATAAAGCGGTAGTAAAAAGAAATGCAGGGAAAACATAGAGAAACGACCCCAAAAACCATCCCGATATCCCATTAAGTTCATATCCCAGATAACCCATGAGGGTAACGCCTGTTGCCCCCGGCAATATCTGAGCCAGACTTAACGTATTCATGAAATCTTCTTCCGTTATCCATTGGTTTTTATGAACCAAGGTTTTTTTCATCTGTGCAATGATCGCCGGTCCGCCATAACCAACAGTTCCAATATAAAGGGACGTTTTTATTAGATTAACAACAGATGCTTCTTTTTCATTCATATTTAAATGATTGCGTTGAATAGATATCCGGTAAAAATAATTCCTAAGGTAAGAATCATAATATAAATCGCTAACAGCTTTGGTTTTAATACTTTTCTCAAAATAATCATTTCGGGAAATGACAAGGCTGTTACGGACATCATAAAGGCAAGCGAAGTACCGATAGGCAACCCCTTATCAATAAGCGATTTGATGATTGGTATGGTACCGGCAGCATTGGAATATAAAGGAACGCCAATTAATACCGCCAAAGGCACGGCTAGAATGTTATTTTTCCCGGCTATTTTGGCAAGGAAGTTTTCCGGAGCATATCCGTGAACCATTGCTCCGGCCGCCACTCCAATAAGAACATACGGGTAGACTTTTTTTATTAAATCAGCGGTATATTGATAGGCTTCTTTTATTCTCTCGTTAAAGTTTTTACGGATATCAATATTTTGATCTTTTATTTTTATCTTCCAGACATAATCCTCAACCAGATGTTCAAGCTTCATCTGTCCCATGATCCAACCGACGACTATCGCAATAATGACACCTGATGTAATATATATTCCGGCAATCAGAGGCCCGAATAATCCCAACAATAGAATGGCCGCCACTTCATTTACCATCGGAGCTGATATGAGATAAGAAAAAGTCACTCCTAACGGAACTCCCGATTCAACGAAACCGATAAATAACGGCACGGCAGAACAAGAGCAAAAGGGCGTAATGATGCCAATAAGCGAAGCCAGAATGTTACCGACTATTTCAAATCTATTTGCGAGTATCTTCCGTGTTTTTTCAGGAGGTAAAAATGACCGCAGAATGGAAACAGCGTATATGATTACGCACAATAGGATAAGTATTTTGATACTGTCGTATATGAAAAAATTTACGACTCCGGCTAAAACCGTTCCTTTATGAATCGGTAAAAAAGTATAGGTAATCTCGTCGGAGAGAAGCTGGGCGGGATAAAAAATATCCATATTATGTTCCCTTTATCAAACTTTTTATCTTCTCGATGTCCGAAGTAAATCCGACGATGACGGGTTTTCCGTCAACAGCCAGTACCGGAGACTGCATGATTCCCATTTCCACTATCTTTGAAATATCGATGATATATTCGACGTTCTCCGTTAAACCCATTTCCGCAACCGCTTTCTTGGTAATCTCATATAATTTTTCACAGGTCGGACAACCGGAACCCAAGACTTGGATTTTCATAGCTTGAAGAATAAATTAATAATATGTCTGCCTTTTTTGGTAAGCGAATAATAGACATACAAGCCCCTTTTTTCATCATCCACAATTCCGGCGTCTTTGAGGTCCTTAAGATGATGGGAAATCAGACTTTGGGAAAGTTTTAAATGATCCATCAGCTCGCACACGCAATGACCCCCCCGATTTCAGGACGCAGAGAAGCTTTAGTCTGGTTTCTTCTGTCACGATTCTCAATATCGCCGACAACGAAGCAACTTTTTTTGCCTCTGCGGTTAAAGAAGTGCAGCATCTATATGAATTCATATTCATATATTAACAGCCATTGGACCGCTCGTCAATAGATAATGAATATGCCGTGTGATCAATAGGAAAACTTTCTATATCGATTTTTCATAGTAGCTGTGCATAATTTGATCCTTATGCTGACAAAATTGCTCAACCAAAAAATCTTGAGAAAAGTTCCGGAAATTACAGTGTATTTCTGGATCAATTAACAGGCTATCTGAAATCATAGCTGAAATTCTGCCGGAGCGGAAAGAAATTATCCATCCTAAGGGTTGGTTCAACCGGAGACTAACAATAATACGCCTAACTTTGATATACTGTTAATCTGTATCCAATGGTACGTTAATAATCGTAAATCCCGATTGCTTATCGCAGATTGCCAATGAGAGATCTGTTTAAGGCTTTTTTCTCACGTAGGTAAAGGACATTATTCCGTTCTCGTATACACGGTCATCTTTGCGGACATGCCGTTTTTGATCTGAGAATATTTGGCCGTATCGAATTTTGCATAGATGGTAAACTGCTGTGTCGGCCGTTCGGTTGAGGTGGAAAAAGAAAAAAGTTGCTGGTTTGCGCTCGGCGAAATCTCGTCGATATAACCCCAGAACGTCTGTCCGGGCAGCGCATCGACCGTAAACGAAACAACCTGTCCCACATGAATTTTGTCTAATCCCTTATTCTCGTCGATGGTTCCGGTAACCCGCATATTAACCGGTCTAATCATTTGGACAAGTTGAGTTGTCTGATTGACCGTAGATCCGGTCAAATCAGGAGCCGATATGACAAGTCCGTCCGTATCTGCACGCAACGTCTCGGATCCCACGACCGCCAACGTATCTCCGGTCTGCACCGTCTGTCCTTCTTTAACATCCATTTCCTGGACCTTGCCTTGGCTTGACGGCGAAACCGTAATGATCGGCGTCTGAATAAGGGAGTTGTCGATGAATACTCTTCCTGTCCGTATCTGGAAACCGATATATCCGCCAACAAAAAGGCAAAACAAAATAACCAAACCGACTATTTTTAAAACACCGCGGTTGATGCGGCTTTTTTTCTTTGGCTGTTTGGACTCTGAGTGATCTTTTTTCGTTTGATCTTTTGTTTGAGGATTCATAGGATTTGGTATTTTAATGCCGAAATATCCTTCGGATCGATAATAATTTTATCTCCAACGGATAATCCGTCAAGAATCTCTATTTCATTGTTATGCGTTTTCCCCGTCTTCACTTTTTTCAATTCGGGTTTTTCGCCGTTATCTACCCAGATATACTGGCCGCCAAGTACAGTCCATGCCGGAACCAAAGCAACGTTTTGTGCATTGGTGCTGATAATCGCGGTTCCCGCCTCATCAAGTTTTGCCCGCTTTTTCAGCTGATCGCTCTGAATATCAACCTGATACACAGCCTGTCCACTGGACAGCATGACTTTTGACGGATAGACTTTAACTACTGTTCCCTGAACTTTATCCGGCAGTCCGTCAATAGCAAGCGTTACCTTGCTGCCTTGGGCAATATAATAGATATACTCTATTGGAATGTTGGCGCGGAACATCATGGTCGCCGGATCCGCGACCGTAAAATTGGTAGTAGATGTAATGTTCTGACCTGCTACGGTAACGTCCTCGTGGGTCACAATACCGTTGAGCGGTGAACTCAGTCTAGCCAGTTGTAAAGCGTAATTAGCCAACTCCACTTTGATGACCGAATTGTCCAGCGTGGCCTGGTTTTGATCGAGGATCCGCTTGACCACGTCATTGATGGCGTTTGTCTCGGTCGTCCCTCCGATTCCTGCGGCGGCGTATGTGTTAT
Organism: uncultured Gammaproteobacteria bacterium; assembly: GCA_964521305.1. Taxonomy (GTDB): domain Bacteria; phylum Patescibacteriota; class Microgenomatia; order UBA1406; family GWC2-37-13; genus CAZBEJ01. The sequence continues at coordinate 892 of CAZFQZ010000010.1, read as the reverse complement.
ACGGATAATACTGTTGGGCTTGTAGATAATTGTTTTGCGCGTCGCCCTTTGTCTGGTCAAACGTATCGCGGGTGGAGCGGTAATTATTCAGCGCCGTAGTAAGATCGCGCTGAAGCTGATAAGTATCCAACTGCGCTATGGTCTGTCCCTGGTATACTTTATCACCTTCCTTGACCGGCAAGTAGATCAGTTTTCCGTTTGTTTGGAAATGCAAGGTTGCCTGATCCTGGGCTGTTACGGTTCCGTCCGCACTGATTGTCGAGCTGACGAACTTAACCGTGGTTTCTGTGGTTGAGCCGGGATTCAAGGTATATGCCTGATGCACGAACCGGTTGGCAACGATCATCGCCGCGATCGCCAAGACTATAATAATGCCTATAGTAAGCAGGATTTTTTTCATATTATTTTTGCATGCGGTTGCGTAATGTTTTCATAATATTTAAAAGTTCGACCTTTTCCTTGCCAGATAAATAGGATAACATCTTTTCCATAGTTTTTCTGCGTTCCTGCATTGCTTGTTCTAACAAGGTTTTTCCTTTGCTTGTTAAAGAAATCCGAACCAATCGTCTATCCTGTGGATCTTCATGCCGTTTCACGAGTTTTTGATCATATAATTTGTTTAAGAGACTTGTTGCCGACGGCAGTTCGATATGGAAATAGTCGGCGATGTCACTCATCGGTATATTTTCGTTTCGATCGAGGTAAAAAAGCGCCTGAATCTGTAATATACTTAAGTGTTGTGTTAAATTATGCGAAGACATCTTACCTTTCATGAGGCGGAAGACGCCAAACATGGTTTCCATCAATTCTATCGCAATATCTTTTTTCATGGTTCGATTTTACCCACTATAAATATATACTTAGATAATCAAATAATTATATAGTATAATAT
>CAZFQZ010000009.1:34815-37096 GCA_964521305.1 uncultured Gammaproteobacteria bacterium | reverse complement strand
ATGTATATAATAGTCGTATGGGGTACAGATCCATTCTTTTAATCAAAATTCCTCAAAGCAATCAGAAAGACGAATCTTCAAGTGAGGGTTTTTTTACCCAGATCGCCGAAATACTGAAAGGCAGGCATGTCACCATCTCAGCCGAAATCGCAATCTACGGTAAGTATCTCTGGTTTTTCATTACCTGTCCTGATTATGCTAAAAGCGTCATCCGTGGCCAGTGGCAATCATTCTATCCGTTGTCGGAGATTGAAGAAATCAAAGATTACACGGAAAAATTATTTTTTAACTTTAGACCAAAAGTATTCGTCGGATGCGATCTTTTTTATGACCAGGCCGAATTGCTTCCTGTCAATACGTATAAGGAGATCGAAAAAAACCCTCTTGTTGCGCTCTCTGGCGTAGCTTCGTCTTTTGCAAAAGACGAATGCGGCTTTATCCAACTGGTCCTTCATACGCAACCGAAAGACACCCTGATGGAAAAACTCATGAAGAAGATCAGGGAATCCAACAGGAAAAAAACACTTGTATCAAACCCTGACGCGAATACGTATATCGAGCTCGAAGAAGCAAAAGATACCGCGCCATACTTCAGAGCTTCCATCAGGTTCATGACAACGGGTTCAGATCAGGAAAAAACCAGACTCAATCTCGCATCCATGGTATCGGTTTACAAAAAAACCCTTGAAAGGCCCCATCTCCAAAAACTTAGGGAGAGTGGGCTTATCCAAGGTCAGAAAATTGTCCAGCTCTTCCGTTCACGCTCGTTTAGTAATTCTTTTTCATTTAATAAAAAATACAGATTCAAGTTCTCTCCTGCCGAAGCAGCAACATTCTTTCACCTGCCATACGAAAAAGAGGAAATAAGTCAAATCGCGCAGATCAGGTCAAAAAAGGCGCCTCCCCCTCATAATCTTCCTTTGGAAGCGACGAATGTAAAGGATGTGGCCATATTCGGAGAAACCAATTTCCAGAATGAAAAAAATGTTTTCGGTATTAAAACCGGAGACAGGAGAAGACATCTCTACGTTATCGGAAAAAGCGGTGTGGGTAAATCCAAGTTGCTTGAACTCCTTATCTCTGCGGATTTGAAGGCAGGTCGCGGCATTATTGTCCTTGACCCCCACGGAGATCTTGCAAAAGAAGTAATCAATTATATTCCGGACAGCCGATTGAATGACGTCGTGTACTTTGATCCGTCAGACCTTGAATATCCTATCGGATTCAATCCCATGGAAGGTGTGGGACAGTTCGAATTCAAGCAAAATATCGTTGCCGGATTCATCTCCATCTTCAAAAAACTGTTCGGGATGAACTGGAATGAGCGTTTCGAACATGTTCTGCGGTATACCACACTGGCTCTTCTTGAATATCCCAACGCAAGCATCCTCGGCATTCCCCGGATGCTTACCGACAATGTCTTCCGACAGGAAGTCATCGGCTATGTCACCGATCCTCTGGTCAAAAAATTCTGGACCACCGAGTTCTCCGCGTGGAATGACCAATTCGCCAGCGAAGCGATCGTCCCGATCATCAACAAGATCGGCCAGTTTGTCGCCAACCCCATGATCAGGAATATCGTCGGCCAATCCGAGACCGGCTTTTCGCTTGACGATCTGATGAATCGTGAAAAAATATTCATCGCCAATCTTGCTATCGGAAAACTCGGTGAAGAAAACAGCGCACTCCTGGGATCCATGCTCATCACGAAAATATGGCAAACTGCCATCAGCAGAACATCCATTCCCGAGGAAAAACGAAAAGATTCATTCCTCTATGTCGACGAATTCCAGAATTTTGCCACCACTACTTTCGCGCAGATTTTGTCCGAAGCGAGAAAATACCGTTTGAATCTGACCGTTGCCCATCAATATATCCAACAGTTGCCTGACGAAGTCCGCGCCACAATCTTCGGCAATGTAGGTAATATTATCTCTTTCCGCGTAGGTGGAGAAGATGCGCAAATTCTCGTAAAGGAATTCGAACCGGTCTTTAATGTGAACGATTTCCTGAATCTTGATATACGGAACTTCTTTATTAAATTATCGGTGGACGGACAAACCACCCAACCTTTTTCAGCCACCACCGTTACGCTCGAAAAACCCCAGTCCGATAAACTACAACAAATAATCCAGTCTTCACGGAAGCAATGGGCGAAACCAAAGAAGGAAGTGGAAGACGAAATCGTCGAATGGGAAAGAGGGAACATAAAACCTCATGCAAAAGCAAAACCCGAACCGGAAATCACACTGGATGAATTTTTTCCCGAACCCCTCATCTA
>CAZFQZ010000009.1:0-34715 GCA_964521305.1 uncultured Gammaproteobacteria bacterium | reverse complement strand
CAAAACCCGAACCGGAAATCACACTGGATGAATTTTTTCCCGAACCCCTCATCTAATGTAAACGGTTTTTCATATATTTATATCTTACGTATTGTGCCACCTTATACATCATATCCCTATCGTTGAGAAAGTTCCTGTAATCTTTTCCGTCTACCACTTCGTGGATATTGTCGTCATTGACCACCTGAATTTCAATTTGCGTAAGTTGGTTCTGCGGTTTGAAAAACTTGAGCAGATATACTTGATACCACTTGCCGGTCAATTCCCAATTGTCTATCAGTCTGCGCTCCTCGCGCGTAATCTGCCAAACTGTTCCTTTTACCGACCGGAACGGTTTTAGCGTAGGACGTACACAGTAGGAACGGAACTTTTCATTCCACGGCGGCTTAAGATATTTCCGTGTTGCCTCTGGCAACTCGCACCATTTCTGGATGCAGAGTTCAAACCCGTCCAGTTCGGCCGGATATCCTTCGGGAATCCTTCCGGTAATCGCTTTCATCATCAACGGATCCCTGTTTGCCCCATATCCAAAAAAAATCGATGAACTGGTTCATATATTTACGCATCAACTGAATGATTGACGATATGAATCCATTATTTCCTGTGTCAACGTATCATGTTCTTCTTTTGTATATTGCTTGTTTAACAAACAGTACTCTTTTCCCGTCAGACCGACACACCCGAACAGATGGCTGCTTTTCGTACAATCCGCGCAAAACGCGGAATCAAAAATATCCGAAGAAAAAGCCATGTGATGGCAATTGTTCATACGCGCAGAATCCGAGCTCTCATAACAGTATTCCGAGTGCACACACTGGGTCGTATCATATGAGTGTTTCATATAATGAGAGTCATAGGTATAGCCGCAGTCTTCGCCCTTATTGCAATCAAAACACAAATACATATTTTTGCTGTTGGTAACGTGGTTCCCGTAATCCGCATTGACCGAATTGAAAACCCTTGTGTTCGTTACGGGAAATTGTTTGTCGATATTCTTCATCCCGGTTAAATTTTCCTCGGATGGTCTTTTCAATAGTTCGGCTACTTTTTTTTTGTATTCTTCCTCGGAATACTGCTTGTTGAAAATACAGTATTGTTTGTTTTTGAGATGTACGCAACCGAATAAATCATGTGAATCAAAACAATCCCAGCAAAAATAAGAATCGTAGATACGGTCACTCCCGCTGACATATTTGCAGTTATTTGCCTGAACCACATCGACGCAGTCATAACAATTTTGACTCTCGATCACATAATCTCCGTCAACGCAGTCAACAGCCTTAAACGAATCGAATATATACGTACTATCCGTACACTCGGCGCAATCGAAACAAAAATAGATATTTTTGCAGCCGTAGAGGTAATTACCCGCGTCGGCATTTTCGGATCTCAATACATTGGTCGGTCTTGCAGGATATTTCTGACGGAGTTGGTTAAAAGCTTCTTGGAATTGTTGAAAAGTCATAGTTAATCGTTAAGAAGAACCGGATTTTTTTCAAACCAGTCGAGATAACACTGTCTGCATAATATTTTTCTCGTTTCTTTTTTTGGGTCATATGTAACGATTATGCTTTCATTGCAGTTCTGGCAGGTTGTACGGTAAAGTTGTCTTTCACCTCTCTCGGAAAGCCTGCGCGCCTCGCGGCAGCCGGGACAGTTGTTGGGCAATGGTAAATTCATTTTTTGCAAAAATTCCTGCTCCTGTTTGATAACCCAAAATTCCTTACCGCAGTTCTTGCAGATCTTTTTGACGTTTTCCATATATGGATATGATACTATGAGTTTTCGAGCTTCTCAATAGTTGTTTTGACGAGGTCAAAATTGAATCCACGGCGTGCCAGGAATGAAGCTGCTTTTTCGAACCTCTCATGCTTTCCCAAAGAACGATACCTCTGCCAGCGCTTTTTCAGAATATCGAAAATCAGTTGATCTTCGTCTTGCTTATGTTTTTCAAAGTAATCCTCGATATCCTGCTTGTCAACACCAAGCCGGAGAAGCTCCTGCGTGATGAATCTCGTGCTTTTCGGCTTAAGGATATTCCGTTGCTCGACGAACCATCTTATAAATTCTTTATCATTTATAAGCCCTTGTTCCTCGAGATCCTTTATGACATAATCAGCATCTGATTGGGACCAGTGGGTTTTGCGGATTTTTTTATACAAATAACGCTGAAGCTCTTCTTTTGTCCGCGGCCTGAATTTGAGGAAAAAAAAAGCTTTCTTAAATAATTTCAAAAGATCTTCCTGCTCCGCCATGAATCATTTTTTTGCAACTGCTTTTTCCACGATCTCTTTTATGATTTTTTCCTTGAGTTTCGCTTCCTTCCCAAATACTTCTTTTACCTGTTCTTTTCCCTGGCCCAAGAGTTTCTCTCCATATTTCAGGAATGATCCGTTTTTGGTAATGATACCGGCATTGATTGCCGCATCGACGATGCTTTCATTGTGGTCAATACCATCGGCGGTAATAACAAGTTCCGCATCCTTGAACGGTGGCGCGACCTTGTTTTTGACGATCTTGACCCGCACCCGCGCGCCGTATGCCTGGTTATTCTTTTTCAGGGTCTCTATCTTGCGCACGTCCATACGGACCGAGGCGTAGAACTTAAGAGCGAGCCCTCCCGGCGTTGTCTCAGGATTGCCGAACATGATGCCGATCTTCAAACGAAGCTGGTTGGTAAATATGATGGTTGTTTTGGATTTCGAAACCACGCCGGTCAATTTCCGTAAAGCCTGGGACATAAGCCGCGCCTGCAATCCGATCTGCGATTCACCCATTTCTCCCTCGATCTCAGCCCTCGGGACGAGAGCCGCAACCGAATCGACCACAACCAAATCAACGCCGCCAGAGCGTATGAGGGCTTCGGCAATTTCAAGCGCCTGTTCACCGGTGTCTGGCTGCGACACTAGCAGGTCATCCAACTTCACTCCCAGTATTTTTGCCCACGAAGGATCGAATGCGTGCTCTGCATCTATGAACGCGGCAATTCCTCCCGCTTTCTGCGTTTCCGCGATAAGCGACAAACACAGTGTTGTTTTTCCCGAAGCCTCGGGTCCGAAAATCTCAATAATCCTTCCTTTAGGCACACCGCCTACACCCAGCGCAAGATCAAGGGGCAAAATGCCTGTTTTGATTACTTCGACGGGGACCACCGATGCTTGCCCCAACCGCATGATTGACCCCCGACCGAACTGTTTTTGTATCTGCTCGATCGCCAGCGAAACCGCCTGTCTCTTCGGATTTTTGTCTTCGTCTTTCATATAATTTTTATAAAAGTTATAACAATTATAATGTTTATATTTATTTCTTTACCTGTCAATCGCTTATATGCTACAAAATATAGATCAGGGATATTGTGATCAATCCCCAGATGCCAATACTGGCAATCAACGGCATATCGGTCGTAATTAGTTTTTCAGGCCGCTCGCCCTCTTCTTTCTCGTACAAAAGCTGTGCATAACGGGCTATGCCATAGACGACGAACGGGATGGATATCATCATCCATTTCCGCGAATCAAAACCCGGTGACACCTGTGCTATGAATGAAGAAAAAATTGTTTTTACCTGCGGCGGCTTTTCCACATATGTGTACGTCGCGTACGCAATGATGGTAATCGTAGCAAATGTATTGGTCAAGAAATCCAGCAGATGCTCGTTATACCGGTACAACGATATGCGCGCCTTGTCGCCATGGGCCACCAACTCGGCATGGCGTTTGACCGAAGCCATGAAAAGCGATATAAAAAAGATCGTCAGAGTAAGCCATATGGGAATATGGTATCCCGATGCCACCTCTCCCGCATAGGTACGGATCATAAAGGATAATGAAATGGTGAAGATGTCAACAACCGGATACCTCTTCAGATACAGGGAATAGAAAAAGTGCAGCAATATAAACGCCAGGCTCAAAAAGAAAAACGATATAGAAAAGGAAAGAGCAAGGATAAGAGACACAAGTATGAGGAGAAATACGATAAACGTCGCCTCGGGAATTGTAACGTCACCCGCGGCGATGGGTCTGTTCCTTTTTACCGGATGTTTCTTGTCGTACGGATAGTCGATGATGTCATTAAGCACATATGACGAAGAAGAAATCAAACACAAGATAAAAAAAGCGAACAACGACTCGGTAAACAGTTGGGGATCAAATAACTTTCCGGTAAATATGATCGCGGTAAACACCACGAGATTTTTGATCCACTGGTTAACGCGGAGAGCACGCAAAAGAATTGTGATTTTTTTCTTTATCATCTCTCTTGCATTATACTAAATCTGCTTGTATTATAAAATATTCGATGGATACACACTTTGATCCGAACAGCTTTTCAAATACACCATACGTCAAACGTGTGGAAAAGCCGTGGGGATATGAACTGCATTGGGTTCCCGAAAACATGTCGTATATGGGAAAAATTCTCCACATTAATGCCGGAAAACGGCTAAGTCTCCAGATCCATGACAAAAAACAAGAAACATGGTACATCATCAAAGGAAAAGGGAAAGTAGTGTGGGATGACAAAACCGGCAATCTCATTGAAACGGAATTGGAATACGGCAAAGGATACAGCTGCTATATCGGCCAACGGCATCGGCTGGTCGGCATAACCGATTGCGATATCGTTGAAATCTCAACACCAGAAATCGGTACCACCTACAGACTCGAGGACGATTTCAAACGACCTGACGAAACCGAGGAACAGCGGAAAAAAGAGCGTGGTTAAAAATTACCAACTCTTTAAATACTCATAACCTTATGGATATAATAACTCTTGACCAAAACGTGATGCAAGCCCTTGATTTTTTCAGTCAAAATCCTCCTCCATCCGTAGACATTCAACAATTTACATCACCTTTTGTCGTAGGATCTGGAAACGCATATAATACTGGCGCAATCCTTTTTTCAGGCAGGAATGCCGTCCTGGCCGACGAAAGCAATTTCGCATTAATCATGGAGCACGCCGAAAAAAAAACTCAAGAGGACACTTTAAGGGATGTTGTGGTTATCTCTGCCTCAGGAGGCAAAGATTCCATTTGGGAAATCAAATTGGCCAAAAAAAAGGGTCTGCTCACCACGTTGTTGACTACTAAAGAACAATCTGAAGCGGCTAAAATCGCAGATAGAAGCATTGTGTTCAAATCAATTTCTGAGCCATACACTTATAATGTCTCAACCTATATGGGTATGATATTGGGAGCAACCCACGAGGACTCCTTACGAATTAAACAATACATTGAAAATCTTGTATTCCCGGAAGATTTTGGTCACCATACCGGATATGCATTTGTTTTACCTGATACCTATGCGCCGGTTTGCCCTATGCTTGATATTAAAAAGAGCGAACTGTTCGGCCCTTACGTATCTTTGCGTGCGTTCAGCCAGGGTCACGCAAGACATGCCAAATTCGTCATTCGCACTCCTCAAGAACTGGTAATATCATTAGGGGAAGAGAATAAATATTTTGGCGACCCACGTCATCGGTGGAATATCAATCTTCCTCACGAAGTAAACTTCGCCGCAGTAATGGCAATCACCTATTATATTATCGGTAAAATCCAGCAATCAAAACCACCCTATTATATGAAAAACATTCGGAGATATGTTGCGGAAGACGGTCCAAGGGCATACGGACCGGACACAGAACCCTTCGAGGTAATTGTTCCTGGAAGTTCATAGAATAAATCTCGCCACTTCTTTCCCCAGTTTCACCGCATAATTCGTTCCCCTGTCATACGGGTACGTCATGTCAAGGTTTGCGATATAGAAATTTTTTGCCGGTGTAATGAAATCTGGTTTGTTTTTGAGAAAATTTCTGTCGTAGATCGGTTGGGCGAATCCGGCTTTCAACAAAAAGCTCTTCGTTATTTTGACCTTGTTCGTGCTGATCGTATTGATGTGTGGACCATAAAAAGCAATCGCATCCTGTCTCTCCATTTTTAAAAGCTTATCATCTCCATCCACATATTTGCCGATATATGCAATGTGGTTTTCCCCGTAATATTGTTTATCTATGAAATTCGTATGTTGCACAACCACCATGAATGGTAGGTTTTTATCGCTGGAGTTAAGCCAATAGGTTTTTTCCAAAATCGGGTCTTCGGTCTCAAGAATCAAATTGACCGCGTGCAGGTATTCAAGTGAAGAAAGTTGCTTAATGTACGACGCGGGAAAAAGTTCCCGCGTTGCGTTAATCATAACTTTTGTGGGAAGCGTTGAAACTACCGTATCATATCGCTCTTTATCCAACATAAAACCCTCTCCTTTTTTCGCAACAGACTCTATCCCCTTACCCTTCCGTATATCCACTCCTAAATCAGCATCCCTTTTTTCAAGGAAATCGACAAACGACTGGAAACCATGCCTTACATATCCTAATTTTTTCGTTCTTTTTTTTATCCGTGCCCATATGAACGACGTCAAAATATTCCCCGCATATTTACCGAACTTTTTCCGAAAAAGTTGTTCCCACAACACAACCCACGCTCTTTCTCCCATGTTTTTTCTTAAAAACTCTTCCGCTGTCTGGCGTTCATACATAACCAAAAACGGGGAAAATTTCAGGAAAGCAAGAATGCACGCGCTTCTCAGTTTATCCTGCATCGGCAATAAGGGAAATCTAAGAAAATCTTGCGGAGTATCTACGGGAATTACCTGCCTGCCGGCAGGCAGGTACGGGAAGTTGTATTTATCCGTAAAATATATCGACGCTGTTTCCGGTTCCCTGAAAAAAAACCCGTCAAATCCTATATCTTTTGCAAAATTGAGGATGTCATAATCGTTCGAAAATACGTGATGGTACGCCCGTTCCAGAGTCCAATCCCACCCCTCGACCCTGAATCCCGCGGCGAGCCCGCCCAGCATCCTTTCTTTTTCATAGAGAGTAACTGAATGGCCCTTTTTTTGCAACTCATATGCCGCGGTCAAACCCGTAAATCCACCACCCAATATCGCTATCCGCATATATGTATTATTATATGAAGTAATTACCGAATATTTTCCGCATATTTACCGAATAGGCTACGGCTTATATCTATTTATACGGCTATTTTCTTCATTCTCAAAACCTCAATAAGGAGAATCTCCAAAAACAGGGTAGAGGGAACTGATATCAAAACACCCAATATGCCAAACAATTTTCCTCCGATGATAAGCGCAATCAATGTAATGACAGGATTTAATCCGACAATGCGTTTCATGATGAACGGCACGAGAATATGGTTTTCCAGTTCCTGGATTATAAAATACAAGGCAATGGTTGCGAATCCTAGAAAATAAGATTGCGAAAAGGCTATGAGAGCCGCGGGAACAAGGGAGGTAATAGGGCCAATCGTAGGAATTACCTCCAACAGGCCGGCGAAAACCGCAAGCGCCAGCGTATATTTGATACCGATCAGACCCAACCCGACAAAACTCATGACGCCGATCGTCGTCATCAATATGACTTCGCTCCAAAACCATGAACTCATTTTTTTCTCGACTTTCTCGATGACCACTAAGGCTTCTTCAATATCCTTTTCCTCATAAAATTTGAGGAGGATTTTTTTGAACGGATTGCCTTCAAGCAACAGATAAAATCCAAAGAACAGGGTAGAAACAATAAAAAAAGCGTTGGAAAATGCATCGCTTAAGATCGAAATCGCCCTGTTGGTTACATCGGGAAGATATTGGCTGACTGAATTAACATTTACATATGCGCTGATATACGGCGGCATTTTGCTAATGATACGCGGAAGATTGCTGACGAAATGAGTCGTTTCGTTTATAAGGATGGGAAAAATCATGCCAAACGCATTGATTATGATGAATAGAAACAGGAAATAAACACATATCGTCGCGATTACCCGGGGAATTTTTTTGCTATGGATGAATTCAACCGTAGGCTTCAAGGCGCTCATAATGATGAATGCAATAAACAGGGAAAGAATAAGATCGCGGATTTCCCACAGAAAACGCAAGCTCAGCAGGAATAGCACGGTAAATACGATCGTTTTCGCGGATATCTCAATCTTGGTTCTTTGCATATATATAGTATACCCATCTTACGCCGGTTTGTCCCGCCTATCGGCGGGATCAAGCGGTACGGAGGTGGATATACTGACACATATTCATTTGCTGGAAGCGTATATCCAACCCCATCCGTTATTTCACCCTCTTCCGAGCGTCAATGCAAACACGGTTTCCGCTCCTCGGAGTTTCAATGTCTTTGAGGCTTCATAAATAGTCATTCCTGACGTAAAAATATCATCGACAAGAACATATTCTTTCCTGCATTCTTCCGGTTTCTCAGTAAAGATAAAGGCCTCTTTTATATTTCTATAACGGTCCATTCTTGAATATATCTGCGCTTGCGCCTTTGTTTCTCTTTTTCGACCGATATGATCGACAACAGGAATGCGAAAAATTGATGAAAAATACCGTGCCAGTATGAACGACTGGTTGAAACCGCGCGCGTTTTCTCTGGAATAGTGTAATGGAACAGGCTGAAAGACCGGATTATCCAGCAGACGGATGAAGGTGCTGATATTTTTTAACGTATCCGGCTTAATAATCGTCCGAAAATCGTCCCATACCCTATATGCGAGACGGTATTTGATATATTTAATAATACGTTTCAACATGGTGTTGTAATAAAAAATACTCAACACTCCGTCTGTTCTTAATTTTTGCCCGCAGCCAGGATGAGTTAGACCGAGATAGCTCAGTCTATCACAATAAACACATGTTTGTCTCTCTACCAGTTTCAGTTTTTTCTCACACATAGCACAAACATATGTACCTAAATATCCGCATCCGATACACAGCTTTGGAAATAACAGATCCTCTAAGAACATGATTTTATTCTATCAAAATAACGTGTATGTTTTTTATGTGGAAACACCCTTGTAAATATTGACGTCTCGGTTTTTCTTAAGCATTTTGTTCAACTTTATTTGGGTACCCGTCCGGTCCGGGAAACGTCATAAAAAATCGAGGCTGGAAATTTGTATGATATAGTTTGACTCTATTTTGACCTCTTGAAATGCTACATCTAGTGCTATAGATTGTTATGGGACACAAGATAGATCAGGATTATTAATTTGACATATTTACCTTGTTTTGTATATTTTGCAAGCATACCGATACCGAGGTTATTGAAACCCGGTTGTCGGATGATGGGACAACCATACGCAGACGACGCAACTGCCCTAAGTGCGAAAAACGGTTTACGACCTATGAGCGGGTAGAGGAATTGCCTATCCTGGTCATCAAGCGGGACGGAAAACGCGAGCGGTTCAACAGGGAAAAGTTACGCATCGGTATATTGAAAGCGTGTGAAAAAACGCGTGTGTCGGCCGACCAGGTCGAACAGGCAGTCGCAAACATCGAACAGGAACTGAAGGACCAGGATTCAACGGAAATCCAAAGCAGTACTGTAGGAAATCTTGTTGCAAAAAATCTTAAGAAAATTGATAAAATCGCGTACATTCGCTTTGCGTCGGTATTCAGGCGCTTTGTGGATGTCGAAGATTTCGAAAAAGAAGTGAAAAAACTGTTATAAGTTCCAATTGAGAGACTTATTAGTCCAATTTGTCCAATTAATTTTATGAAGCTCGCCGGTGTTTCTGAAAAGGTTTTCCTGGATCGTTACGCGTTGAAAGATAAGCAGGGCAAACCTATTGAAAGTACGCCTGATGAAATGTGGAAGCGGGTAGCCGACGCTGTCGCCGAAGTGGAAAAGAAACCCTTGCGTAAAAAGTGGGAAAAAGAATTTTATTGGGCGATGAAAGATTTCAAATACGTACCTGGTGGAAGAATCTTGGCCGGCGCAGGTACGGGGTATTCCGTAACCTATTACAACTGTTTTGTTATTCCTTCGCCAAAAGACTCGCGGGATGGCATATTGGAAACTTTGAAGCAAATGGTTGAAATTATGGCTCGGGGAGGCGGTGTGGGAATCAATCTTTCTTCTTTGAGGCCCCGCGGCGCACGTGTCAGAAAAGTCAACGGTTTTTCATCTGGCCCTATCAATTGGGCGGAGCTTTTTTCCGTTGCGACCAAGGATATTATCCAACAAGGCGGAACAAGAAGGGGAGCGTTGATGCTTATGTTATGGGACTGGCATCCTGATATTGAGGAATTCATTACGGTAAAGCAGGATCTTACTCGGATTAACGGAGCGAATCTGTCCCTCTGTATTTCCGATTCGTTCATGGAGGCGGTCGAAAAAGACGCGGACTGGCCCCTGGTCTTTCCGGATACCGAGGACCCCGAATACGACGAGAAATGGAACGGTGACCTTGAAGTATGGAAACAGCTCGGCAAACGAATTATCGTCCGTAAAGTCGTCAAAGCTCGGAGAATCTGGGATTTGATTGCGGAGGCGGCGTGGAAATCGGCTGAACCCGGTGTAGTATTTATGGAACGGTATAACAAACTCCACAACAATTATTACTGGAACAGGATCAACTGCGTTAATCCGTGCGTGACAGGCGACACTTTAGTAAATACCACTAATGGAATTAAATCTATCCGCAAACTCTATCAAGAAGAAAAACCTTTTAGAGCAGTAATAAATGGTCAAGATTATCTTTCAACTGCAGTAAAACTAACCGGTATTAAACCTGTATTTAAACTACAAACAAAAGAAGGCTATCAATTACGGTTGACCGCCGATCACAAAGTAGTCACTACTGACGGGCCAAAAGAGGCGGGTAAACTTAAAACCGGAGATAAAATTTTACTTTCAACCGGAGGATATTTTGGTGTAAGAGGGACGTTGGATGAAGGCCTTGTATTGGGTTGGCTTGTTGGCGATGGCTCAATGAAAAAAGATGTTGCGACTCTTTTCTTTTACCACGACGAAAAAAGAGAGCTCGCCCCTCGTTTTGCACTCATGGTTGAAAAAATGATTGACGGGGAAGAAACCACAGCAAGATCATACTTACCAATAACTCCTCAATATATTGAAAGTGAAAATAAAGCCGTTATCGAATCAGTGAGATTATGGAGAATTGCAAGTCGCTTTGGGTTAACGCATGAAAATAAATACCAGGTCCCTTCAGCTGTTTTTGAAGGTTCTGAAGAATTTCAGCGAGGTTTTTTATCAGCGCTCTTTTCAAGCGATGGAACTATATTGGGAACAATAGAAAAAGGAGTGAGTGTAAGACTTACTTCTGTCAGCAAAACGTTGCTCCAACAAACACAAATCTTACTTTTGAATTTCGGAATTGCCTGTAAAATTTACGAGAACCACAGAAATGCAATGGAACGGTTATTACCTGATGGGAATGGAGGAAACAAATTATATAGTTGCCAAACATACCATGAGTTAGTCATTTCAAAAACAAGTTTATTAAAATTTGCTGCTCTTATTGGTTTCTTACAAGAAAAAAAGCAGGAAAAGCTACGGTCTCTTTTATCTCTCTACCACCGCAGCCCATACAAAGAAACCCTCACCGTAACGTTTTCCCGTCTTATCTCTGATGGTAAAGAAGAAGTTTTTGATATAACAGTTGCGGATATTCATAGATTTAGCGCTAATGGACTTGCTATTCTAAACTGTGGTGAAGAAGGGCTTCCGCCATGGGGAGTGTGTAATTTGGGGTCAATCAATCTTTCCGCGCTGGTCAAAGGATCAAATATCGACGAAAAAGCGCGATTCGATTTTGCTACCTTAAAAAAGGTCGTTCACACCGCAGTACGATTTCAAGACAATGTCGTTGATATGGATCCGTATGTTTTCGAAGGCATACGGAAAACACAGTATGAGGGAGAGCGCCGCATCGGGTTGGGAACCATGGGACTCGGGGATACTCTTATCAAACTCCATCTCCGTTACGGTTCAAAAGAGTCGTTGGAGTTCATTGAAAAAGTATATAGACTTATTCGGGACGAAGCGTATCGAACCGGCTGCGAAGTCGCCAGGGAAAAGGGCGCATTCCCGAAATTCGATAAAACACTCTATCCTAAAGGCAAATTCATCGAACAATTGCCGAACGATGTCCAAAGCCGGATAAAACAACATGGTGTCCGCAATTCGATTTTGCTCATGCAGGCGCCAACCGGATCAACGTCCTTGATGGCCAACACCACGTCAGGCATAGAGCCGGTATTTGAGTTCGAGTTCGTCAGAAGAGACCGTTTGGGCGAACACGCCATCAGACACTATTTATACGAACAGTGGTATGCAAAACACAAAAAAGAGATCGAAGAAGGAAAGGTGAATAAACCCGAATGGTTTGTTTCAGCCAATGACCTGACTCCGGAAAACCACATAAAAGTACAGGCGGTGATACAAAAATACGTAGATGCTTCAATCTCTAAAACAGTGAACGCACCAAAAACTCACACCGTTGAAGATGTAAAAAAACTCTATACACTCGCCTATAAACTTGGATTAAAAGGTATCGCGTATATGAGAGAGGGTTCAAGACAGGGTGTATTGGAACGGAAAGAGGAAAAAAAGGAAGAAGTCAAACAACCCATACCGGTATATACGGTCAAGCCGAGACCCATGGTCGTGCATGGTGCAACCTATCGAATTAATACGCCTGTAGGCGTTGCATTTATTACTATCAATACCAATGGCGGTGATCCTCCGGAACCCTTGGAAGTATTCATCAACGTTGGAAAAGCCGGTACGGACGTCTACGCCATGGCGGAAGGTCTGGGCCGCATGGTTTCACTGGCATTACGGTTTTCCTCCCACATGTCCGTTATTAGCCGGGTACAGGAGATTGTTTCACAGCTTCAAGGTATTGGAGGAGCACGAAGCCTCGGTTTCGGCAAAGACCGGATCAGAAGCTTACCGGATGCCGTTTCGAAAACTCTCGCCATGCACTACGGTTTAAACGGCGAAATGAAGAAAACAAATGGGACCGGCGACGCAAAGGAAACGCCAAAATTGGTTACCGAATCTACACAACCATCGCTCATCCAGATTCAAACAGGTGCGCCTTCTGCTTCTTTTGACATTTGTCCGAGCTGTGGCGAAGCTACTCTCGTCCACGAAGAAGGGTGCAAAAAATGCTACGGGTGCGGATATTCAGAGTGTTGAAAAAACAGTCAGTTATGAGTTTTCTGTTTCCGGTTGTTAGAATTTAGTTTGTCAGTTATCCGTTAACCGGTCTTAGAACTGACACACCGAGAACTGATAAACTTCTATTTGAAAACAGACAACCGAAAACCGGTGCCGTAAATCCTATGAGTATATATACCAGAACGGGTGATAAGGGGTCAACATCTCTGTTCGGCGGCAAGCGGGTATCGAAATCAGACCGTCGGATAGAAACCTGCGGATTAATAGACGAGCTCACCAGTTATCTGGGTCTTGTTATAAACAAGCTTCCTGATGATAGTGATAAAACCTTACTCATTGTTATTCAAAAAGATTTGTATAAAATCATGGCTTATATATCGGGCGCAAAGGTCGATCTTGCTTTTATAAACAACCGCACTCGTTCATTCGAAAAACGTATAGATACGATCGATACCATGCTTCCAAGGCTTACAAAATTCCTGCTTCCGCAGGGAACCGAACTCTCGTGCCTTTTGCATGTTACCCGAACAGTTTGCAGAAGAACAGAACGCGTAACGGTCAAAAATAATACAGGTATAAATACTGTACAATATTTAAATAGGTTGTCTGATTTATTATTCACTCTTGCGCGTTTTTATAACAAAAAGGAAACTACCGTCTCCCTATGAAAAAACCGTTCTTGGCTTTTTTACCATCCTTGTTATGGTGTTTGAGGAATACGCAGTTTATCGCCAAATCAGCGTCAATCATGCTATACGATTTAATACGCCATCAATTACAGTTATAATCGAATTATGAATAACAAAAACTATACGCCTATCGATTGTCTGGTCGACAAACATAAAAAAAAACGCGTTATTGTGGTCTCGAGCGGGCTATCCAAGGAATCCGGTCCAACCATCATTAAGCAGGAAGCCGCTCCTGAAATACAGGAAGCGGTCGAACACGAACCCGAATCTGAGATAAAAACATATGTGCGACCGCGGGCCGAGACCATAGAAATCCCTCCGGACCTGAAAAAGTTCGGATTACAACCCGTCACCACCACTCAATTTCCTTCATATCAAAACGTCAAACTTCCTCTGTCTGACGAAAAGATCGTTGTGGGATTGAGAGCGCCTGTAAACTCATCTATCCGCTGGCTTGCTACTTTGGCCGTATATATATTGCGACATGCACATTTGGGCCTGAAAGTAATCCATGGGAAAGTCGTGAGAGTATTAAAAACTTAAAAATGGAGGATCATTAACCCATTGCTTTTTTTATCTCAGAGAGAAACGCTTCTTTTCCCATTGCTCCGACAAACTGATTTACGGTCTTGCCGTCCTTAAAGACCATGAAGGTCGGTATGGAAAATACAGAATATACCGAAGCTAAATCAGGGTTTTCATCAACGTTCACTTTGACGAATTTGACATTCTTTAGTTCGTCGGATAGCTCGTCAATAATCGGTGCGGTTAATTTGCACGGGCCGCACCAATCGGCATAGAAATCAACGAAAACCGCGCCTTTGTAATCAAGAACTTCTTTTTGAAACTGATCTTTGGTAATCTGTGTTACTGCCATATGTGACGATATACCATTCGCAACTGGATACGCTCAGGATATACCTGTCTTAAGACTGCTCTGATCCCGCCCGGCGGGGCGGGACAAACCAGCATAAGATAGGTATACATCTTAATACGAATCTTCGCCTTCGTCAAGCTTATTTTATGTAAGACTATTTGTAACATTTAAATATCGTTATTTCATTGATAATACCCTCTGTCTGAACCGGTGTTTTATAAAGCAGCGTGCAACGGGGAAATATCTGTGACTTGTTTACCACTATTGTGGCAAGCGGATCATCGATATTGTTTTCAGGATAATAAGCGCCCTTTCCGACAACGATCGTCCGATCCGACAGGGCTTGTTTAGTTAACGCTACCGCATTCAAAACCCTATTGTTAAATAAATTTTCATTGGTGTCTATTATCCCTGCCATAAGCGGCACCTTGCTTAAATAGGCGAGCGCCGGCGCTATCTCCATCACCCCATACAGACTATCGGGTTTTTCCCTTTTGATGACCGACACCAAACCCGAAATACCGCTTATCTTCCCCAACTCGGCATAATGGGAATAGTACACATAGCCATTCACCAGCAATAATAATCCGATCACACCAATCAATAACACGGTCACTCCTTTGTTTTTTAACACAATAAAATAATCAATCAGCCCGATAATAAGAAATGGGGCAACGAGATTCAAATATAAATAATAGACATCCTTATAAAACACCAGCAGGATGCCGCTTAAAAGAACAACAAGACCCAGAAGCATATTTTTCCGCATCCTGGAAATGATAAACGCGGCTATCGCTCCTAATACAGGATCATGCCTGAAGAAAAACTCAAACACGGTCAGTTTATCTACGCCTGACGATCTGAACAGGGAATATGAAACAATGTCCTTAAAGAACTTTTTTCCCGAAAAGAGTACGAACGGTGCGAGGATAATGCCGACGGTAACAATAAAGCCTGTCAATATCATAAAAAACTGCCTTTTGTTTTTTATGAAATAAAAAAGCAAAAAGGCGGCGGTGATCGAAACGTAGTAAGCTTTTGTCAATGTCATGAGGCCAAGGAGAATACCTGTCAAAAACCACTGCTTTTTTTCCGCAACTAGATATGCAAAAATCGAGAACAACGATGCCAGAAATACGCCGGTCTGGTAATCCGATGTGGATAGGATAATAAAGGAAAACAAATACGTCCATTGGATGAGCATACTTACAAAAAGCCTGTTGGTTTTTTTCCATGCGATAAAGAACAATAATAAACCCGTCACAATAACTTCGAGTGTTGCTGTTAGATAATAAAGCTCCATACTTTTTCCCATAATTAACTCGTACATGGCTGAAATATAGGGGAAAAGGGGGAGATTGGTAAAAAAAATATCTTTGTACAATACCTTTCCCGTCAACAACTCCTTCGCCGTATAGAAATAAACGTTGGTATCGGAAAACCTGACCGCCAGATTTGCGGCTTTTGCTATAAAAAAAAGCATCGGTCCGATGAGGCCGAGTAGTAAAGTAGGCATTTGTTTTCTATAATAATACCTTAATTATGAAACAGGTAGGGCAACGGCTTCCCAGGCTGGATGCGATAGACATGGTCCGCGGCCTCGCGATTTTTTTTATGATCATCGTGCACACCAATGCATATTTCCTTTCACAGGGATCTAAAATAGTTTTTGACATATGGGATGTTGGGGAATTTTCCGTTCCCGCATTTATTTTCTGCGCCGCATATATATTTTTTCGGAAAAACTATCCCATCGATTCCTTGAAGGGGTTTTTCACCTATCTGAAAAAAAGAACAGTGAGGTTGCTTGCACCATATTATATTTTTGCTGCAGTATTCATTTCCCTTATCCTGCTTCATGAACCAAGCAAGGTAACCGGCCGATATATATTTGATACGTTTTTTGTTGTGGGCGGCATTGATCTGAACTGGCTGGTACTGTTGTTCCTTTGTTTTGCGGTTATAATGCCGTTTATCCGGTTTATTTCCCAAAAATCAAGGGTGTTATTATACGGGCTTGCCTCTTTCTCGGTTATTTCGGCCATTTTGCTTATGTTTTATCATTTTCCCTTCAATTACCGATATATCATGTGGCTACCGTGGTCGCTGCTTATTATCATAAGCATGGAAATTACCGATAGGGAGCATGAAAGATTATATCTTTTGAAGTCGGGGGCATTATGGTTTGTGGTTTTTCTGGTTTCGTGGATAACGCTTGCGCATTATAATCATCCTTTAACCATGTTCGACAATAAATATCCGCCGAACATATATCATTTGTCCTTTGGTGCGTTCTCCATGATCGCCATCTATATGGTGGCAAAAAAAGGGATATTTTCCTTTTTCCCGATAAAGCCGTTTTTGTCGTTTCTAAGCAGGAACTCATACACGCTGTTTTTCATTCACTGGGCAATCATCTATGTTTTTTGGAATTTCACCCATATACAGTTTGACTGGATTAGTTTTTTTGTTGTTGTCCTTCTCTCATCAAGTGCGGTTCAAATTGCCATCAACAAAGTACTTATTTTTGTCCCTAAAAAACAATCGGGTTAACGTTTCTCCACATTGAACAAAGGTCCGACAATCTGGATATTTGCAGGCGCCCGCAAGTTAAAGTAGTTTTTAAAGTCTGTAACGTCAAAATTGTTGTTTCCCGCATCTCCGGACACGGAAACATTGGTTGTTCTTCCCGACCCGAAGTCAACGCTGACTGAAACATCGGTCACATTGTTATAGGGATTTCCGTTCCTGCTTCTTAGCTCTTGTTTCACCCTGTCGGCGTTCCATGTATCTGTGCCTGCGGGATTTGCTTTGTCTGTTTGATACAGGTGTTCTGCGGTTGATGAATCCCTTTTCACCAGCATAAGAACATTGACAATGTCGGCAACCTCGCTGCCAGTCAACCATGCGGTATTATTGTACTGCGAGCGGTTGCCCCAATCGCAATAAAACCAAGGAGAATCTTTGTCGTACGCCTTACTGTTAAGATCCGAAAAACTACCCACGGACCCTGATGCATCAAGCGCGTTTTTGGTAAAAGATGTATTCGACCAACCGATGTCACCGGACGAGTGCACGTATCCTCCGTGCGTAGAAGAAAACCACGCTTTGACCGGTTGACCACCCTGCATCATAACCTTGCCCGCTGTCGCATCAACCGCCTGCTCCCAGTTCCCTCCTTTAGGATTGGTTTGAAATACCTGACATTGTTGGGTCGGACAAATCATACTTTGTCCGTTATTGGTATACGCTAATACGTAAGATCTCGCTGCAATAGCCTGAGCTTTCAAAGCTGCCGAATTGTTATCGGTCCACGAATCCGGCACCTCGTATACGCGCTTTACATAATCCTCAAGCGATCCCGTCCACTCAATACCATTTCCCGAAACGTGGATCTGTGTTCCCTGGTTTGTATCGGAGATCGAATCAAAATTGTAGTAAGCCTGTAAAATCTGCGTGTAATCTTCTCCTGCTTTAGCACGCCCCCACGCACCAAATTGACTTAACCCGACCCTGTTCGGCACGCCGTAGGTGAAAAAGCCGAATTTGGTACCGCCGAATCCGGGGTCTTTATAGGGATTGATATCGCTGGAACAACCGCCCTGCGTGGTATACGCGTAGAGAGGAATATTCAAGCTGGCGAGTTTTTGTGCAATCAGCTGTTGCTGGAGAGCTGTCAAGTCTGCGATTTTTTGTTGTGTTTGGGCAATTTGATTTTCTATAGCTAAAGATTGTTTATCAACATCCTCTTTCAAAACAGCCAACCGCGCATTTTCCGATTGAAGATTAGCTTTGATTTCCTCCAGGTTTTTTATATACAAAACAATTTTTATTATAGTGTTTCTGTCCTGATCCACCAGGGATTTCTGGTAAAAAAATCTTTGGAGGGAGTCGGAAAGATTTTCCGCAACAAGGATGTCGAGTAGGGAAGTGCTGCTTTGACCGACATTTTTATAATATGATTTGACCCGCTCGTTTAATAATACTTTCTGATATACAAGAGCTTGTTCGCCCTGTTTGACTTCCTTCTCTTTTTGTTGTATTTCTGTTTCTATCGCGTTTATGTTAGCTTTAATCGAATTAAGTTGATCGATCAATCTCTGATGATTTACCTGCTTCGAGCCTAAATCTTGTTTCAAGGTATTTATTTGATTCGTAACATCATCTAGTTGGTCTGCTCGCACCTTAAAAAAAACCGGAGCCGTGAATATTAATAACAATACGATACCTATGCCAATTTTTTTCATACCAATCATTATATCGCTAATCGCTTTCCAAGTCTGCCATGAATCATTCCAAAAGTTGTTATACTGATATATATGAAGCGTTTTTTTATGCTTGCGCTTATTTTTGTTACTTTGTTCCTGATAACGTCGTATGTTGACCAGATTCATGCGGATGACGCAACCCGCTATGCCGAATGCGACCTATGCGGCTATTGCTGGAAATTGACCCCCACGCCCCCTCAGGCAAATCCGCCGTCTTCGTGGTTAAGCTGCGTGAAATGTTTATACCCTTCGCTTTATGACCAAGCGCAGTCTGATCCGCGCGCCACCTTGAAAATCAATATTGATACGGGGCAGCCTCCCCAGCCGGCAAAAGGGGTGTATTACACCATGTTGGGGTGCGTCGGATCTAATCTAGGAAGCTTCCAAACACAGGGAGCTGCTGCGGGTGTTGTCCAAACGCTCCTGAATATCATATTTTCCATGGTTGGAGGAATTTCGTTCCTATCCATCATTTACGGCTCTTTTATTATCATAACCTCACAATCGAATCCTGAGCGGATAAATTACGGCAAAAAGGTTGTGTTTGGGGCTATTATCGGTGCGATATTCGCAATCTCCGCAGTGTTTTTGGTAAATATCATAGCGTCCGGTATACTGAAAATCCCCGGATTCGGTTCATGAAGCTGTTTTTAGTTATTTTCTTTCGCGAGCTTTCTTAATACAACGCCGGAGCCTAAACCTGCCAATAAAAGAATAATGAGCCCTGTCGGCGAGCCTGTGGAAGGAATCGTATGAGGCGCCTTAACCTGTTCTTTCGAATACGAATGATACTGATCTGTGCCTGTGCCTGTAACCACAGGTGTCGGCGAGGCGGCGATTGCCGTCCCTAGTACTTTTGTGGGTGTGGGGGTGACTGTTTTTCCTCCAAGAATCGGAAGCTTGTTTTTTAAATTCAGCCTGCCGGTAATGACCGCTAAAAAAATCAAAACAACAACCAGGCCCAAAATGAAAGAAACTGTTTTGTTCAAATTATCCATATAGTAAATATTATATCATATATTTATCGGAAATCAAGTTGAAGACTTGACTTTTTATGAACAAAACAAGAGAATAGGGTATGGAGAATCAACCGCAATCGGTCGAAAATAATCCGCAAGTTGTCTATTCGTGGAAAGCCCCTTTAAGGCCGTATAAAAAAAGGTCGGGAATCATTTTGAGATTTTACTTTTCGGTCGCCTTGTTGTTATCTCTTATTGTGTTTTTTTTCGGAGACCGGATACTTCTTATTCCCATATGGTCACTCTTGTTCCTTTTCTATGTTTTGACCATAACTCCGCCCCCTGAAGTTGAAAATAAAGTAACAAGGTTTGGTATAGAATCCAGCGGTATAACGCTCCGATGGGAATCTTTATCCCATTTTTATTTCAGCAAGCGTTTCGGTTTTACCACTCTTATTATAGTGAGCCACGCCCCGTATTTTTATCACGCCTACCTGGTTATTCCGGACGACGAAGTAAAATCTCATATAATGAAAATACTATCGGAACACTTAATTTACCAGGAAAAACCCCAGAAGACATTCATCGATAAGGCCGTCGACTTCCTTTCCTCCCTTATTCCCGATGACGACCAGAAAGAAGATCGTTCATCTGTTTTCTCCAGACCTCAACCAATATCTCCCTGACGCCGAATAACCTTCCCCACGACAATAGCCCCGCATCGGTTGTTACCAAACACGCTTCTTGTTCTTTTGCGAGCAAAATACAATCCAAGTCAGCGACACTATCCAAAAAACCCGTGCGTGTAGCGTTTCTGTAGCGTTCCCTGAATTTTTTGACAACCGGTCCTATTTGTATCTCAAAATCTTTTTTGCCAAGATTTCCTTTGCCCATCAATAAGGAAGCTGCATTTTTTATTTCTTCCTCTCCCACAGTCAACCCCCTATAGCTTCTCTGCCTTATATCATCTACCAGATCATAAAACAATGATGCTGATAGGGACATTGTTCCCTTATCCGGTGACTTCACGGTTATAAGAGACAAAAAGTTTTGTATAAACGGCTGCTTTTTGTCTTCAAAAAAACTCAAAAACTCCTCAATGTTGCGTGGAGACATGAAAAACACTGCAAGCTTCTTTTCATGCAATTCCCTGATTAATGCCGTAAGATTTTTTACAACATCTTCTGTATTTGAACCGAGCCCGATGTGGGCCTCCATATTAAAAAAAACACTGGTATCAAGAACGTATTTTTCCATAGCTATATTGTATACCCATTTTACGTTTGTTTGCAACCCATCAGGTTGTCAAAGAGGCTTAGAGGGGTATGTGTTGATGCGTATTCATTTGTTAGAAGCATATCGCGCGAAGCGTTTACTCTTGTATGCGAACAGGCATTATTATATGGATAAAATTTTGGTTGTTTCCGGATTTGAAAACGGCCGGAGCATCCGATCGTAAAAGTTCAATGATGAGTTTTTTACTTTCCAGATGGTTCAGGAATTCTATAATGAATTTATAATTAAACGCAATACGTTGAGCCTCGCCTTCAACCCTTGCATCCTGGAAGGTTACATCCTTTTCTCCTACTTCTGTTTTTGGCTGTATCTGAATTCCCTCCTTGGTAATATTAAAAATCACTATATTCGATATATCACGGGCAAAGATTGAAATAAGTTTGATGTTTTTTAACAATTCTTCCCTGTCTGTTTCAATTGTTGTTTTTTTTTCAATGGGTATCACTTTTTCAAAAGGAGGATATTCTCCTTCTATGATTCTTGTATAAAGGTCATTCTCGTCTACTGAAAAATACATGATTTTTTCCCTGGGAGAATATTGCAGGGAAATTTCATCCTTATTCTTCAGGAATGAAATCAGCTCAGCCAAAAAACCGGAAGGAATAATCGCGGACGGCAAATCTATTTCTTTTTTCAGTTTAAGAAGAGAAAGCCTGAATCCATCGGTGGTCACCATCAACAAATCGTTTTCCCTTACGGAGATATCGACCCCGGTCAGGACAGGTCTTGCGTCGTCCGTGGAGGCGGAAAACAATATGAGAGGAAGGTTTTTCAGGAGAAAGTCCGCTTTGATTTTTTGCGGTTTTTCTTTCACTACCGGAGGCAAAGGAAAGTCTTTGGCATCCATAAGGGGAAACTCTCCTCTTGTTCTTTGCTGAGTTATAATTATCTCTTTCCCTTTAACCTCTATTTCTATTTTTCCTGGTTGAAGCAGGGATATGAATTCTATGATTTTTTTTGGTTCTACAACCAATTCAAGATCTCCCTGATCGTCTGATTTCAAAACCGTATGATAATATGAATTAAGGTTGGTTGAATAAAGATGAATGTCTTTCCCTTGTTTTTTTACATACACTCCTTGCAACAATGCAAGAGAAGATAGTCTTGAAGAGGTAAAATGGGATGCTGATACCAGTTTTTCTAACAGGATTTCTTTCTGGATAGATAGTTTCATATATTAGTAGTAATAGGTGACGTGTATAAGTGTATAAAAAAGACAACGGATTTTCAATACAAACCAATTCTTATTTTTTTGATGTTTATCCAGGGTGGACATTATGTTGATAGAGAGAGGGATTGGAGTATTTTGTCAATATCCTGCTTTAACAGAGAATTCTTCATAATCAGCGCGTTTATTTTATCTACCCCGTGGATAATGGTCGTATGGTCTTTCCGGTGAAGAATGTAAGCAATTTCATCCTGCTTGAGCCTAAGCTTTACCCTAAGGATATACATAATAATTTGCCTCGGGAGGGCGATGGCGTCTGTGCGGATGGAGTCTTTAATCCGCGCAGGTTTGATGTTGTAATATAAACACACCGCCTTGATGACGTCGGGCGGCTGTATTTTTTTTACCTGGATGGCGGTTTTTTCGGAAAAGAAGGATTCGACAACCTCAAGGTCTATTTTTTCTTTGGTCCCCAATATCTTGGCATAGACGGACAGGAGCGTTCCTTCAAGAGCTCTGGAGTCGGAGACTTGTTCCGCTATTATTTTGGCAGCCTCTATATCTATCTCAATATTCTTTTCCCTGGCCTTTATGAGAAGTATTGCGGTTCGAAGTTCGAAATCAGGCGGTTGGATGTCTACAATCAAACCTCCCGAGAACCTGGACCTGAGCCGGTCTTCAAGGTTTTTGATTTCCGAAGGCGGCCGGTCAGAGGTGAGTATGATTTGCCCGCCGCTGGATATGATTGAATTGAATGTGTGAAAAAATTCTTCCTGAATGTGGGTTTTCCCCGCAATAAACTGGACGTCGTCGAGAATGAGGAGATTGAGGTATCTATACTTTCGCCGAAGCTTTGGGGTCACGTTCTCCCTGATTGACTCAATTACCTCATTGGTAAAATGTTCTCCGGGGCAAAAGAAGATCTTTTTATTGGTATCCTGCTCCAGCATCCTGCGGGCGACCGACTGAGCAAGGTGGGTTTTTCCGACCCCGACACCGCCATAAAGAAACAGGGGATTATAGGCGGTTCCTGGATTGTTTGAAATAGCCTGTGCCGCGGCATAGGCGACTTGATTGGTTGAGGATACAGCAAAGTTATCGAAATTATATTTCGCATGAAGACCGCTTTTTACAAACACGTCTTCAATACTGGGCTTGAATGACAAAAGGGGGGAGTCTTGTTTCCTCTTCTTTTCTATCGGGGAAAACTCTATTCTCATCACCTTCTTGGCAAAATCGTTCAGCCTTGTTTGAATTTCCCGGACGTGCTTTTCCAGGTATATTTTGACACCTTGATTGTCGTATCCAAGAACGATTTTATCACCGGTTATTTCAACCGGTTTGATTTGTCTCAAAACAGAGGAGAGGAACGGAGATTTTTTTTGGGGATCGGAAAAAGATTCCAAAAAACCACCCCAGAAAGATGATAATAATGACATAAATTAATAATGTGGATAACTTATCCACAAATAATAAACATTTACACACCTAATTGCAAGCGGTATTTTTATGGCAAAAGGACGAGCGTGGCGACGGGAGGCAAATAGGTAAGCAAGATATTAGAAATGAGATTTTCCCAAAGCTTTTTTTACCAAAGAGTCGGCGAGCTGGTTTTTTTCTCGGTAAATATGGTTGTAGGCTATCGGAACAGCAATCTGACTTTCAAGGATCCGTACCCTCAATACAAATTCACGAATTCTGGCGTTCTTTACCTTATATAAACCATTAAGCTGGCTCGCCATGAGATTCGAGTCGGTATATATATTGATTTTTTCAACGGTTTGAAGACCCTTGTTTTTAATAAGATCCAGTATTTTTTCAAGAGAGTGGATTAAACCGGCATACTCAGCAACATTATTACTTGCAATCCCTATACGTTCGCTGAAGGAAGTAAATAAGACCCCGTCTTTATATATGATATAGGCGTAAGCAGCCTGTCCCGGATTGTTGAGAGACCCCCCATCTGTGTATACGGTAAGAATCATAATAACAAGTATACCATTATTATATATGGACTTGGAGGTCTGGAAGAGGATAACTAATGTTTATAGTTCTCCCAGTTTTTCCTTTTTTTCCGTTTCCTCTTTGACAAGGTTGAGGAAACGCTCGGTTGAAGACAGTCTCCTGTGGCCGACAAGCCGTGCAATATATTCGACCGAAGTACCGTTCATCAGCTGGTGAGCGATAAACGTATTTCTAAGATCGTTTACCGTTGCGTTTTCAACTCCCACCTCCCTGAAACAGCGTGATATGATCTGTCTGATATTGCGGATGAGCAACGGGTGGCCAGTTCTGGTGATAAAAAGATGGGTATCCTGCGCTTCTCCGCGATCTTTTAAATAGTCTTCAATCGCTTTTTTTACTGCCTTGTTTAACGGAACTTCCCGTTCGGGTGTTTTCCCGTAAATGCGGATATGCAGGCTGCCGTCTTTTACGTCTTCAATATGAAGATTGGAAAGTTCACCTATTTTTATGCCTGTCTGAAGCAAAACCTCAACAAGGGCATAGGTACGCGCATCTTCTTTCGCAAAATCACGTAAAGCCCTGTATTCCAGCTTGCTGAATATCCGCGGAGGCGACTGGGTATATTTGGGGTGGGAAACATCAAGAGAAGGATTTTGCTCGACAACACCCTCGTTTTTCAGATATCTGAAAAACGTGCGGATGGAATTGAGTTTGCGCGAGGCGGATTTTTTGGCATAATTGTCAGTGATCAGCTTATTGATAAAGCCGTCAATATGCTCTTTTTTAACTTCCCTGATGTCATTGATCTCCCTGCCGGTCAAAAAACCCGAAAACTGTTCAAGATCTTTTTTATAGGCTACAATGGTAAATGAGGATTTGCTCTGGGATTGAAGGTATTTAATAAACCGCTCAACCAGAGAAGGCAACAGAAAATTATCCATAATGCCCTATAATATATCATATTATTATATGGATTTCAAGTAGTTTCGGATATTGTTTTTTCAACACAGGTTTGGTATACTACATATTCTAAGGAGAAATTACCAAAGATGGCAAAACAAACAAAAACCGCAAGTAACCCGATGGAGTCGCTTCTTAAAAAAAAGAAACTATACAGTATAAAAAAAGGTCAGGAAATCGACGCGAAAATAGTATCTCTATCGAGAAAAGGCACAACGTTCGACATAGGGGGAAAAGCCCTGGCCGTTCTCGGCGAGTTGGAAGTGAAGGAAATAACCACATATCTGCCGTATCTGAAAGTGGGCGACATGGTTAAAGCGAAAGTAATCTCCGAAGAATCGAAAAACGGGTTTCCGGTCGTTTCCCTGCGGAATTTCTTCGAAAAAGGCAAATGGGAAATCCTGAATGAAAAAAAAGAAAACGAAGAAGAGATTGAGGTGGTGTGCGGTGAGTACGGCAAGGGAGGAATTTTTATCGACTTTATGGGTATCCGCGGTGTCATTCCAAAAATTCAATTAACAGAGCCGTATATCTCCAACCCCGACAAGCTAGGAGGCCAGAAAATCAAAGTAAAGATTCTTGAAGTTGATAAGGAGAAAAACAGGCTGGTTGTTTCGCAAAAAGCATCGGCGCTGAAAATTTCGCAAAAAGACCTCAAGAAGAAATTTGATACCATAAAACAAGGCGAAAAATACAAGGCAAAGGTATTGGGTGTGTCCGAATTTGGCGCATTCTGCGAGGTTGACGGAGTTGAAGGACTTATCCATATTTCGGAAATTTCATGGGAAAAAGTATCAAACGCCGCCAACTATCTGAAGGCGGGAGACGAAGTTGAGGTAATGATTGTCGAAAAAAATCCAACAGACCTTAAGCTCAATCTTTCGCTGAAGCGCCTGATTAAAGATCCGTGGGGCGATATTGAAAACAAATATCCGAAAGACAAGGAGGTTGAGGGAGAAGTGGTCAGAAAAGAGAAATACGGATATTTTGTTCGCCTGGAACCCGGTATAGAAGGGTTAATACACGTGAGTAAGCTGACGGGTGCAGAAGACATCAAAGTCGGACAAAAAATAAAAACATTCGTCGAACGAATCAATAAAATAGAACGGAGAATGAGTCTTATTCTTCCCGCAACGGAAAAGCCGGTCCTGTATAGGTAGGTTACTCAACCAATGTTTTTTCTTCATCAGACGCGATTACTTTGAAGCCTACATGGGCGTGTCCTGCGAAAAAGAGTCCTTCACCCACACCTGTAGCAAGCAAAAAGTGTTTTTCTCCTCCGGTCAGATAGAACGTCTCGGTTATTTTTTCCACGGCTGCGGTGGACTGCTTGAGGATGATCTGCAACGAAGAGTTCGTGATAATCGCTTTTCCCTCGTCTGTCGCCAGGAAATCCTCCACATCCTGCGTAATAGTCGTTAACCCAAGCTGATATTTACGAGCCCGTTTGGCAAACGAATGCAGGTAAGCGCCCGAATCTTTTTGTTTGATGAGGTACCACGCTTCATCTACGACCAGGACGCGTTTTTTCTTTTCTTTCCGCACCCTATTCCAGATATAATCAAGAACGATATACATGGCAACCGGCCGCAGATTTTCCTCAAGATCCCGGATACCGAACACGGTAAACGGATTTTTAATGTCGAAGTTTGATTGCTGGTTGAAGATGCCGGATGCGGAGCCTCGTACAAATTTTTCCAATCGGTCTGACAGTTCTTTCGCCTCAGGCGTTTCCATACCGATCAGTATTTTGTATAAATCCTCCAGGAGAGGCGGTTCGTTTTTGAATGTCTCCGGATCCTGGGTAATGCCTTTTTCCCGGTAGGTTAAGACGAGTGCACGGTCCAGAAGCGCATCCTGCGAGGGGGTGAGATCGCCCATAATAACGCGCATAAGGGAATGCATGTCGAGGATTTTGTTCGAAAGTTCGTCCGGCTCCGGGTCAACCGTAGTCAGGTCGAACGGATTGATTTTATATTGAGATGACACCGAAAACATAACAAACTCACCGTTTACCGAGCTGCAGAGTTTCTGGTATTCGTTTTCCGGATCGATAATGATGACATCCACACCCATCATTAAAAGCCGCAGGGATTCGAGTTTGACGAAAAAGCTTTTTCCTCCTCCCGATTTACCCAAAATAACCGAATTGGCATTTTCCAACGTGAAGCGATCAAAGATAATAAGGCTGCCATCATGTTCGTTAATGCCGTACAAGATCCCTTCGTTTTTGGTGAGTGACGCGGTTGCAAACGGAAATGTCATGGCAAGGGACGTGGTGTCCATATTTCGCCAAACCTCGAGTTTGTCGTAAAACATCGGCATGGTTGATTTGAACCCTTCTTCCATCTCCAACGTTGCCTGTCTGGCGATGATCAAAAGCGAAGAAAGGACAGAGTCAACCTGTTTTGCAATTTCGTTGAGCTCTTCAAGGGAATCCGCCGGAATGGTGACATAGAGCCCGAACTGGAAGAAGCGTTCCGCTCCTTTTGCCAGTTCGGCCTGAAGAGCGAGTGCGTCATCCAATGCAACCTGGACAGTGGGATCAACGACCTTACCCGCTTTTATATCACCTTCTATGGTCGCCTCCATTTCCGCGATTTTTCTTTTCAGATCGTCGAGAACATTCTTCGACTCGGTTGGATAGATATACATGGAGATATAGAGCGGGTGGTCGAATGTGATCAGCGGATAGAGCCAGTTTGCGCCGACATACCGCGGATAGCCGACAACATATAATGTGCGGTAATACTTATCATCGACCTTGAGGTTATTGAAATCTACCTCGATAAAAGAAGGCGCAACCATGTCCTTGATTGACACGGATCCCTTTGCCAGGAAGTTTGCTACGTTTTGACTGGTCGGAACAGTAGGGCCCGGTGCATTTATGGTAGTCTGTTTTTTTCCTCCATTGAATAAACCCATTATGTTATCCTGCCGTCATCACTGTGTCCGTATAGTTTTCGATTGGGGCGAGACGTCTGCCTGTTGATGACGGGTTGTATAAATTGTAAAAAAGTTCCACGAGCTCCTGTTTTTCAAGCGAATTTCCCTTCAGCCCTATTTTTGATAAAAGGCGGAGCAGGTTGTCGCGTTTTGGATATAACGATGTTTTTGCCCGCGCAATAACATATTCTTTTCTCAACCCCGCGGTATTTGCGCCTGAAATTCCCATTTCAAGCGGAGAAAACGGCACGACAAAAAAGAACCGTTTTTCGAGGACGGTGTTTTTTTTGATGATGGTTTTAATGAATTCTTTGTAACTAGACAGTCTGTTGCGTATCAATTCGGCCTGCTGTTTTGAGATTCTGGTATCAAGGTAATCCAAGTATGAGGATATATCCATTTTTTTGGAAAGGATCAGTATTTGTATGGGAAAGGAAAGGGAATTGAGAAGACTCGCATACGCATAGATCATCGACGCCTGCTCTTCTTGCGACAACAACCAGAAATTGACCGCGTTGACTTCAACGACAATTGCCGCAGAGAAATCTTTCATCATAATCACGTCATCCTTTATTTCCTCGATTTCGATAAAATTTTGCGTCGACGATTTAATAGGTGATGTTGGCTTAGCCGGTATCATATAGCGGTTGTAATCGTTATAAAATTTATAAAAGCTCCTTTGAAAAAATTTCTATTGGTTTGAGATTGTTGCTTTCGACTCTCATTTTCATTGTATCAAATAAATACGAATTGTTCGGATCCCTGGTTTCGAAATCGTATGTGGCTGGTGGAAGCGGATTGAAAGTTGCGAATATGCCATGCGGATTGGTTTTTAGTAACCGCACGACGTCCCCTTTTTCATCCTTGACGTAAATGAGAATACCGGGCAATGGAATCAATTTGTGATTTTTTACTATGCCGGTGAAATAGGGATGCTTTGGGCCGGCACTTGATCCGCCTGCCGGTGGATCGGTACGCAGCAACCCAGAATCGCGTTCATACTGATTCGGGGTTGGTGACGAGGCGACAATTGGTTTTCCTTGTATATTCTGTGGTTGCTGTTGATTCTTCTGTTTACCCAATGATGAAGAAGACATCTGAAAAAGATTACTGACAGATTGTTTTTTTGTATTAGTGGTCTGAATGATACCTTTTGAGGCAAGATACCGGCCCAGTTTTTCCCGGGATTCGATATGCGTCATGATCCGGTGAGGATCGGAGGTAAAATACAAATTCTGGAGGAAGTACAATGGATGGTTGGATTTATGGTACAGATATTGGGTTGGTGATGTTAGACGCTTGAAGAAATTCCGGATCCATACGTCCATCGGCCGGTCGTTGATCGGCAAAAATGCAAGGGCGAATCCTACGGCGCCGGTCAGCACGCCGAGCAATATATTCAAAAGAGGAATGGGAAAAAGCTCATAAACAATGAATCCGATGGGAATGAATATAATCAGATAAATAAACTGTTTGACCGTCAGGAAGCCAATAAGTTTAAATTCGAATGTCGTGATCTGGCGGGGGATAGGGTGCTGTTCCATAGTCTCAGAATACCATAAAACGAAGTTAAGTGTTTACACGAGGGGATTTGTTCAACAGGTTGTTTATAAGTGTAATAAATAATTACAACCAGTTAATCCCGCTTTGCGGGAAACTTGTGGACCTACGGGGAATTGAACCCCGACCTACACTATGCCATAGTGTCGTTTTACCGTTAAACTATAGGCCCTTTAACTTCTGCGAATTTTAAAGGGTAAACAACCGGTTATTATTCTATACTATACACAATGATATTTAAAGACCGCGCTGATGCGGGAAATAGATTGTCGACAAGGATTCTGCAGAATCAATATCTTCGAGAATACAAAGACCGTCTGGTGGTTGTTTCGCTTTTACGCGGCGGATTTGTTGTCGGCAAATGGATTGCCGCGGCATTTCATTGCAGCCATATTCCCCTTGTCGTGGCAAAAATTTCCTCACCCGACAATCCGGAACTGGCAATTGGCGCGGTCTGTCAGGAGGTGGTAAACACAAACACGGATTTTACGGACCGGTTACGCAGCGATCCGGCAATACTTCAAAAACAGATTGAATTGGCGAAAGCTTATTTTGGCAGTGCCGGCCGGTCCGGCAAAATTCTATTCGAGCTATTTCGATGAAATTCATGTGTTGTATTCCGATCAGAATCTATCGGCGATTTCGCGGTATTATGAGCATTTTCCGCAGGTATTAGACGAAGAGCTTACTTTTTAATTTCAAACCCGTCGAATAGTTCTTTGGGCTCTTGCCAGAATATCTCAACATCATCTACCCTGGAAACGGATGGGCCTTTCTTCAATTCCCCAATCATAGTATCCATATTTTGTTCTTCTCCTTGTAGTAGAGCCTCAACTCCTCCATTGGGCCCGAAAACATCGGATTTGTTGAATGTGTTTTTTGCCCAACCGTTGACAGCGTGCAGTTTTGCCTGTATTTTAGTCCATGCGCGGAAACCAACGCCAATAACATCGCCTTTAATGTAAAGATGAGCTTGTTTGAGCATAATAAAGTTACAAGTTAATAGTTATTAAGTTATCAGGATAAAAATATTGTATCATGTTTACCACCTTATAACTGATACCTAATAACTGATAACTTTTAATCCTGGATCAACTTCCTTTGCCCGCCTCAAATATTTTCGTGACATTAACGTATCTCCCTTTTGGCTGTATAGCAAATATAGGACATAGAGGATATCCCTTGAATACGGGTTAAGTGTAAGTAATTGTTCAAGCTTTTGTATCGTTTCGTTGCGCCCCTTTTCTTCATAAAAAATCATGGCAGAAAGCGGTTTGTTGTAGATTGCGTCGAATTTTGCCGTTTCATGGGAGAACAGGGACGTATGCCGGATAATCCGAAGATAGGATATTATGCTCGATTGCTCGTCATTGACCAAGCCGAAATACAGGGAAGGCATTATTTGGGACGACAGGATGTTGATTGAGAGAAAACCGAACAGAATCACATAGAGGGTTATTTTTACAGACTTTTGAAAAACATGCCTATGATGGGGACCGGACCGCATGAATGTGGGAAACAGCAAATAAAGAGTATGGCCGATTGTGTTCTCTTTTTTTTTCGGCGTCTCTCTTTTTTGTTTTTTTGAAGTCGTCCCTGTCTTTCCCATATGATTTTGAACCCATTCTATTATATACTTTTTATACCACTTCGCTTTGATTTTATTTTTTTAAAAGAGTGGGATATGCCTACCGTAGCTAACCGTATGATGCATCGATACATCATATGAATAATCAAAGCCACGTTGGGTATGATGCCTATTATTTTATAGCGGAGGGACATATATGGATTTCTCATATATACAATCAATCGGAGATAGGGCGTTTGCTTTAGGAATAGCGCTTATTGCAGGATTGTTTTCGGCAGGGATAACACTGCTCGTTCTCTATTTGCTCATTATCTATATGAGGCTGAAAAAAAGGGAAAAAATTTCCTTGGAAATGGTAACGCTTGAAGTAAAGGTTCCGAAAGACAACGAAATCAAAATAGACGCCGCGGAACAGATGTTTGCGTCATTTTCCTCGCTTAAAAAATCCGGTTGGTTTTCGTTCCTGGATTTGGATGACGTTGTCTCGTTCGAAATCGTGGGGAAAAAAGCAGAGATTAGGTTTTATGTCTCGGCGCCTGCACGGATTATTGACCTGGTCGAAAAGACAATCTACAGTTATTATCCTGCCGCCGACATAAAAAAAGTGGACGAACCGAATATTTTTACCGAGGATGGAAAGGTTGCGTATGGTGCCGTATCGCAAAAGGATTATCCGTATATGCCGCTGAAAGTTTTTAAAGATCTCGCAACGGATCCGTTATCTGCAGTCACGTCGGCGCTGTCGAAAATTGATGACAATGAAGGAGCGATGGTTCAAATTTTGATAAGGCCGGCAGCATCGAAATGGAAAAAACTTGGAAAATCATTTGTTTCCTCGACTAAAAAAAATGAGTCGAATCCGGAAAAAGCGACGTTTAAAACAGACCCGAAAGTTTTGGAGCGTATAGAAGACAAATGTACCAAATCAGGATTCGAAACAACCATTCGTTTTGTCGTTTCGGCCCAATCTAAAGAAGCCGCATCAATGCATTTAAAAAACATAAAAACCGCCTTCTCGCAGTTTAATTCCGATACCAACAGTCTCTCCGGCTCCAGAATCTTTTTTAAAGGAGGCTTTATGATCAATTTCATCTATAAATTTTTTCCGGTCCTCGAACTGCCGTTTTCCAAATCAATATCCATACTTTCTGCCGATGAGTTGGCGACGATTTTTCATTTTCCCAACAAAACCGTTGAAACACCGCATATCCAGTGGCTCAAGGCGAAAACAGCGCCGGTGGCTGCAGAAATCCCGCAATCCAACGGCACATTCATGGGGTACGGCTATTACCGCGGGGTGAAACGGTCGGTATACATCAGCCCGTCAGACCGGATGCGGCACACTTATATTATCGGAAAAACAGGCGTGGGAAAATCAGAGCTTTTGAAAGAAATGATTAAACAGGATATAAAAGCGGGTTACGGCGTCTGCGTCATTGATCCGCACGGTGATTTGGTCGACGATGTCTTGAAGTTTATTCCCCCGCAGCGCGCAGAAGACGTGATTTATTTTGACCCATCTGATACGGAGCGTCCTATGGGCCTAAATCTATTAGAGGCCCAGACCGAAGACCAGAAGCATTTTATTACCACAGCGATAATCAACCTGATGTACAAGCTGTATGATCCGCAAAGAACCGGTATTATCGGTCCGCGTTTCGAACACGCGGTCAGGAATGCGATGCTGACGGTTATGTATGAGCCCGGTGCGACATTTGTCGAGGT
This sequence comes from uncultured Gammaproteobacteria bacterium, assembly GCA_964521305.1. Taxonomy (GTDB): domain Bacteria; phylum Patescibacteriota; class Microgenomatia; order UBA1406; family GWC2-37-13; genus CAZBEJ01. Next base: position 1,698 of record CAZFQZ010000009.1, on the reverse strand, counting down.
GATGCGCGTGTTACAGGATCCGAAATACGTGCAGGAACTTCTCCCCAAAGTCCAGGATCCAATTGTAAGACGGTATTGGACCGACCAGATCGCGCAGACGTCGGATTTCCATAAATCAGAGGTTTTGGATTACATCGTCTCGAAATTCGGCCGGTTCGTGACCAATAAAACCATGCGCAACATCATTGGCCAGTCGAAAAGTGCATTCGATTTCCGAAACGCAATGGACCAGGGGAGTATTCTCTTGATAAACCTCTCAAAAGGAAAGCTTGGTGAGGAAAATTCGAGCTTCCTGGGACTGGTGCTCATCCCGAAGATTCTGATGTCTGCCATGAGCCGCCAGGAGATGTCCGATGAGGCGAGGCGCGATTTTTATCTGTATGTGGACGAATTCCAGAACTTCGCGACGCCGGACTTTGCCGTTATTCTTTCCGAAGCGCGGAAATATCACTTGGCTTTGACCGTGGCCAACCAGTTTATTGGCCAGATGGAAGAAGAGGTAAAAAACGCGGTGTTTGGTAACGTCGGTACCCTGATATCATTCAGGATCGGTGTAACTGACGCCTCATACGTTCAGCGCGAATTCCAGCCGGTATTCACCGAAGCAGATCTCATCAATATCGAACGGTTCCATACCTACATGAAAACAATTGTAGGGAACGAGCCGGTTGCGCCATTTTCCGTTGACATGACCAAAGATATGGGTAAAATGAAGCACGAAGCAAACGAAAAAATCGCGCAAGCCATTATTCAGCTGTCACGGTTGAAATTTGGAAGACCAAGAGAGTTGGTGGAAGCGGAGATCAGCCAGCGTGCTCGCCTCTAAGGACAGTCCTTTTTTGGGCTGATAGGGCAATAAAAACCAATGGTTAAATTACTTATAGTGTTAAAATTACAAATAAACAATGTTAACTGTCTATAAAACTCATCTAACTCAAAAAACCCAGCTAACTGCTGATGTATATTATCTAAGCTTTGAGCTTGACGAACCCAAGGAATTCACGTTTATTCCCGGCCAGTATATGATCATGATGGTGCCGAAAGAACAAGGAGAAATAGCAAGAAGGTTGTATTCGATCGTTACTACACCGACCCAAAATAATAATTTTTCCTTACTCATAAAAACCATTCCAGGAGGCGCTGCATCGGCATATATTCAAACACTCAATACCGGAGACACGGTGCAGTTCCAAGGGCCGGCGGGAATCTTCAGTTTAAAGCAAACACCGCGTGATAAAATTTTTCTGGTTACAGGATGCGGACTTGCGCCGATTAGATCCATGCTCAGATCTCATATTGCATCAGTTCCTGCAACATTCAGATTGTTTTGGGGAGTACCCAAGGTTGAAGATGTATATTTTCTTGATGAATTAAAACAATTGAGCGTGGAACATCAGAACTTTAAATTTCACATCTGTCTTTCGCAGGAAAAGAACCTGGACAAGATTCCCGAGGAAGACAGGAAATATTTTATGATCGGTCACATAAACAACGGTTTTGAACAAACAGAAGCACAACAGGACATACGCGTTAATCATTCAGAATATTATCTGTGCGGAAACAGGAATGTAACAGATTCATTAAAAGAATATCTGGGAGAAAAACACATACCCAAGGAACAGGTATTTTACGAGAAATTCTGAATTAGAATCTCGTCACGAAAAAATCCGCAGGAATCTGGGGGTAAGACTGGAATAA